>JAFGVZ010000007.1 GCA_016937725.1 Paracoccaceae bacterium
GAAGAAACGATCGAGGCCGCGATCATTGACGGCGCGAACCCGTTCCAGGTGTTTTTCCAGATCAAGGTGCCGCAGATCATGGGCACGATTGTCGTGGTCTGGACCACGATCACCATTCTTGTGCTGAAGGTGTTCGACATTGTCTACACCATGACCGGCGGCAATTTCGAGACCGAGATTCTGCCCAGCTACATGATGGATTTCATGTTCCGCGACGATGGGCGCGCGACGGCTGTGGCCTTTGTCATCATGGTTCTGGTGCTGCCAGTGATGATCTGGAACATCGCGCAAGCGCGCAAGGAAATGCGCTGATCGCGCGCAAGGGAGGGTTACGCCATGGATAACATCGCAGGCCAGAACCAAGGCGGGAAGATCGCGGTCAATATCACCGTCATCATCCTTGTGTTGCTGTGGCTGTTGCCGACCATCGGGCTGTTCGTGTCCTCGTTCCGTGAGCGCGACCAGATCTCAAACTCCGGTTGGTGGCTGGCACCTTTCGCGGTAGATTTGAACTTCGGCACCCGCGTTGCCGCCGATGGTGCGCGACAAGAAGGTGATCTGTTTATCCTTGAGGGTAATGTCTTTGACGACCCTGAAGTGGCATCATCCTTCACGGACGGGGCTGGCACCGTTTCAGCTTTCGGCACGCGGGCCGTGGCACCCACAGAGTTCAGCCCCGGCACGGCCACCGAATTGCGCCGGGGTGGCACGCTGACAGTGCAGGCAGATGGCAGTTTCCGGCTAGAAAGCGCCGAACCGATAGACAGAGGACCGACGATCTACTTCTCGGCCCGAACGCCGCCAAGCTTTACGCTGCTGAACTATGACACGGTTCTGAACGCCAATGGCATGGACCGCGCCTTTATCAACACCCTGACCGTGACCATCCCAGCCACGATCATCCCCATTCTGATCGCGGCTTTTGCGGCCTATGCGCTGGCATGGATGGATTTTCCGGGCCGTGGCCTGCTGATTGCTGCCGTGGTGGGGTTGTTGGTGGTGCCGTTGCAATTGGCGCTGGTGCCGCTTTTGAAACTGCATACCGATATCGGGATCGGCCAAAGTTTTCTGGGGATATGGCTGGCGCATACTGGCTTTGGTTTGCCCTTGGCGGTGTATCTGCTCCGAAATTACATGGTCGGCCTGCCGCGCGATATTATCGAGGGCGCCAAGGTCGATGGCGCGACCGATTTCCAGATTTTCACCAAGATCATCCTGCCGCTTAGTTTCCCGGCACTTGCCTCTTTCGCGATCTTCCAATTTCTCTGGACATGGAATGACCTGCTTGTGGCCAAGGTTTTCTTGCCATCCGGCGCGGAATCTCAGGTCATGACGGTGAAGATTGCCGACGACCTGCTGGGTTCGCGCGGGGGGGATTGGGGCATTCTGGCCACGGCGGCCTTTGTCTCGATCGCGGTGCCGCTGATCGTCTTCTTCACAATGCAACGCTATCTCGTGCGCGGCCTGCTGGCCGGCTCTGTCAAGTAAGGAACATAACGTGAGTGCTTCTGCTATGTTGCAGCCCGATCAAGGGCTGGAACTGACCCAAGATTGGTGGCGCGGCGCGGTGATCTACCAGATCTACCCCCGCAGCTTCCAAGACAGCAATGGTGACGGCATCGGCGACCTGCGCGGCATCGTGCAGCGTCTGCCCTATATTGCCAGCCTTGGCGTCGATGGAATCTGGATCAGTCCGTTCTTCACCTCTCCGATGAAGGATTTCGGCTATGACGTGTCGGATTATTGCGATGTCGACCCGATGTTCGGCACGCTCGCGGATTTCGACGCGATCATCGCCACGGCGCATGGGCTGGGCATAAAGGTTCTGATTGACCTTGTGCTGTCGCATTCGTCCGACCAGCACCCGTGGTTCAAGGAAAGCCGCTCGTCGCGCGATAACCCGCGCGCGAATTGGTATGTCTGGTCGGACCCGAAACCCGATGGCACCCCACCGAATAACTGGTTGTCCATCTTCGGCGGCTCTGCTTGGGCATGGGATTCAACACGCTGCCAGTATTACCTGCACAATTTCCTGACCTCGCAGCCCGATCTGAATTTCCACGAACCCGCCGTGCAGCAAGAACTTCTGGAAGTGTCGCGTTTCTGGCTGGAACGCGGGGTCGATGGCTTCCGGCTGGATACGATCAACTTCTATGTCCACGACCGCCAATTGCGCGACAACCCGCCCTTGCCGCCGGAACAGCGCAATGCGAGCATCGCGCCGGCGGTAAACCCGTATAATCACCAAGAACACGTTTACGACAAGAACCAGCCTGAAAATCTGGAATTCCTGCGCCGCTTCCGGGCGCTGCTGGATACCTACAATGCCGCCGCCGTGGGCGAGGTGGGGGATGCGCAAAAGGGCCTAGAGATTTTGGGCGAATACACATCCGGCAACGACAAGGTGCAGATGTGCTATGCGTTCGAGTTTCTGGCCGCCGATCAGCCCTCTGCCGCGCGCATTGCCGCCGTGCTGCGCCATCTGGATTATGTCGCGCCCGAAGGCTGGGCCTGCTGGGCGTTTTCCAACCATGACGTGATGCGCCATATCACCCGCTGGGACATGTCACCCGCCGCCGTGCGCGCCTATGCCACGCTGATGATGTGCCTGCGTGGGTCGGTATGCCTCTATCAGGGCGAAGAGCTGGGCCTGCCCGAGGCAGAGCTGGTGTTCGAAGACCTGCGCGACCCGTATGGCATTCAGTTCTGGCCCGAATTCAAGGGCCGCGACGGCTGCCGCACGCCAATGGTCTGGGAAAAGACCACGCTGAATGGCGGCTTCTCGACCGACGTGCCTTGGCTGCCAGTTGCGCGCGAACATATCGGCTTGGCGGTCGATGCGCAGGAACGCGCGCCAGATGCGCTGCTGCACCATTACCGCCGCGCCATTGAATTGCGCCACACGCACCGGGCCTTGTCGCGCGGGGCAATGCGTGATCTGCATGTCTCTGGCGACACTTTGTCCTTCATCCGCGAGGAGGCGGGTGAGGTCATGTTCTGCGCCTTTAACCTGAGCCATGAGCCGACCACGCTTTACCTGCCCGAAGGCACTTGGGTGACGGTCGGGCAAGATCTGAACAGCTCCGGCGCGGGTGAAGACGGCTTGGTGCATCTGGGGCCGTGGCAGCCTTGCTTGGTCCTGAAACGATAAAACGAGGGGGGAGGAACCCATGGCCGATCTGAAACTGACCGATGTCGAGAAAGCCTATGGCGAGGTCAAGGTGCTGTCGGATGTCAATCTGGACATCAAACAGGGCGAATTGATCGTGTTTGTCGGCCCCTCGGGCTGCGGCAAGTCCACGCTTCTGCGCATGATCGCGGGGCTGGAAAAGATCACGGGCGGCACGCTGGAAATTGACGGTATGGTCGTCAATGACATCCCACCCGCGCAACGCGGCATCGCCATGGTGTTCCAATCTTACGCGCTTTATCCGCATATGACGGTGCGCGACAACATGGCCTTCGCGCTCAAGATCGCCAAGAAGTCGAAGGCAGAGATTGACGCGGCCGTCACGAAAGCCGCCAACATCCTGCAACTGGGGCCGTATCTGGACCGCCTGCCCAAGGCGCTATCGGGCGGGCA
>JAFGVZ010000070.1 GCA_016937725.1 Paracoccaceae bacterium
CTGCTTGAAGGAAATTTTACCAAATTTTGGTGGGTTGAAACACTTCACCAGCAATCTTGGTGGATTCATTTGAGTGGATGCCGCGAACAATGCACCCAAATCGCATTCGCACATTGCGCCTGATTATGAAGCCAATGCGATTGGTCATGGCCACCAGAGAGAAAAAGTGACCGAGGAACCTGCACTGTCGGCCTATGTTCAAGCAAACGGCGCGAGGTGATTCAGACTAGCAAGTCAAACACCTGATTTCCAATCTGGATGTTGATCTGCGCCTGTGCGTCGCCATCGACCAGCGCCCAAAGCAAGTTGCCGCTGGGGACATGCGTGACGAAAATCTCGTTCACACCGGCCTGTCCGGCATTGACCGTGTTCGCGCGCTGGATCAGGAAATCGCTCGCCGATGCAGCCCCGCCACCGAATTGAAGCACGTCGCCCTCGGCAGAGTTGTAATCTTGAATCCAGTCGCGGCCATGGCCGAATTGCCCGATATGGAAGAACTTGTCGGCCCCAGTGCCGCCATTGACCCGGTCATGGCCGAATCCGCCATTGATGAAATCGTCACCGTCATTGCCGAAAATAACGTCCGAAAAGGCCGAGCCGGTCAGAACATCATTCCCGGCATTGCCGATCACAGTATCCACGCCGAAGCCGCCAAGAATGGTATCGCCCCCATCGCCCCCGAACATGCTGTCATTGCCATGACCACCATCGACATAGTCGTTACCTCCGCCGGCAAAGACCAAGTCGCGCAAGTCAGCTTCGGTCAAACCGCCATAGATGACATCGTCACCCTCGCCGCCGTTAAGAGTATCGGCCCCGTCGCCAGCGTCCAGCGTATCATTTCCGTCTTCGCCGATCAGTCGGTCATCTCCGTCGTAGCCCCAGAGGAAATCATCCCCCAGCCCCCCGATCAAAATGTCATCACCACCATACGCCCAGATCGCGTCATCGCCCTGGGTGCCGAGAATGCTCTCAGCGTCATCATCGCCGATGATCTCGATCCGGTCATTTGGCCCGTCGAAACCGGAAACGCTTACGCCCGACAGGTCAAGGGACATGGACGTGTCCATCATGATCGCGGTGACGAATTGCAACTCGTCATGGAAGCGGCCCACAATCGAAGTAAAGCCTGCTGCGGCGAATTGATTGGCGTTAAATGTTGCGCGCAATTCGCCCGGTGACACATCGGACAGGCTTTGGCTGAACTCCAGCGTTTCCAGCGACAACAACGTGACATCGCGGTAATCGTCGCTCTGCGGAGAGAACCCGTTCACGGCGAAAGTGTCGTTCCCCTCACCACCGTCATAAATCTCGCCCGCGACGATATGGTCAGAGATATTGCCCGCCCGCAGGGTGTCGTTGTTGATCCCGCCGCGAAGCGTGTCTTGACCGTCATCGCCGACAAGGTTGTCATTGCCAGCGCCACCCATGAGGGAACTGTTGCCTCTGCCGCCAAACACCGCGTCATTGAAACCGGACCCGATGAAATCTTCAAACCCCGTAAAGGTGTCGCCGGTTGCGTGACCGCCCTGCGCGAACCCGGTCTCTAGGTTGATCGTGACGCCCGCATCCGACCCCGCATAGCTCAAGACATCGCGGTCGCCTTCGCCGCCATCCATGATATCTGCGCCTGGGCCGCCCTCGATGGTATCATGTCCGCTGCCAGGGAAGGTGTTAACCGCTGTGTATGGGCTTGTGCTTGGCGCCTTGAGCAGCGTCTCGCTGCCCGCAACATTGTCGAAAAGCGCTGTCTGCACATCAAGCTGCCAGTTGGCCACAAGCGTCGGGTTTGAGGGCAGATCGCCTGTCTCGAAACGTCTGAGGTGGTTTCCCTCAATCTCCGATGCTGTGCGCTCTGTTGACCAGACACGAATATCGCCAATCTCGCCCTTGATGATTTGGTTGGGATCAAAGCCACCCCCGGGTGTGCTGCCGTCCTGTTCCTGACCCAAGATGAAGGTGCCGCCGGGTGTGATCGCGCTGCCCACGCCTGCGTTCAGCCCCGGTCCGGTAAAGACTTGCTCTCCGTCAATATAAAGCGACAGACGCCCGGTCGGGCCATCCGTTGTGTCTACGCTGACCGACATACGGTGCACCGCGCCATCGAACACGGTGCTGGTGGGGATGGTCGTGAAGGTCTGGTTTCCGTTCACGAAAATAGAGATGTTGCCACCAGTGGCCCCGAATACAAGGAATTCGTTGGTGTTCCCCGGAACGCCATAGGACACGAACGAGGTGCCGCTGGAAACCACGGTCGAGGTGCCGATGGCAGGCTGCGTGTCGCCTCGGAATAGCCATTCCACGGTAAACGCGTCGGTAGGCATGGCATTGAATGCATCGGATACGACAAATTGGTCGGTCACGCTGCCCGCATTCATCCCCAGCATACCGAAAGGCGTGTTGTCACCCATCAGCGTGTCGTCGCCTGCGCCGCCCAGAATGCTGTCGTTGCCGCCGCCACCTTTGATAAGGTCGTCTCCGCCACCCGCTTCGACAAGATTGTCAGCGCCGTCACCCACGAATGTGTCCGACCCGTCGCCGAAGATAAAATTCTCGATATTGCTGATCTGGTCGGTGTCGGTCTGCACGCCAAAGGCGTGGTCCTGCGCGGCTGTCAGGTCGACATCAATGCCCAGTGTGGCCGAGGTCAGGATCAGCGTATCGACACCCTCGCCGCCGTCGTAGCTGTCATTGCCACGGCCAGAGGCGCCGATCTGGGTATCGTTGCCCTTGCCGCCGAACAAGCTGTCGTCCAAGTCGGACCCGGCGACCAGATCATTGCGGCCCAAGTCGAGCACGGTTTCGGCCTTGCTCAGGGTTCCTTGGTCGTCAAACTGGCGGGCCTCATACTTGATCTGGCTGAACAAGAACTCCATCTTCGCCACATCCAACTCGTCCTGAGTCAGGCTGTTCAGATAGACGTTGTTCAGCGTGATGGTCTGGAACGGATCGGATAGCGGGCCGTCCCGCTCTCGCACAACCTCCAGCTTCAACTCGGCAAAACCCCTGCCGTCTGCGGTTCGTTCCAGAATATCGAACAGCGCCCCATCGCCGAAATTTCCGGTAATCGTCAGCGGGGCGATCCGGACGTCACCCTCTTGGCTTATCCCGGCAAGGTTGGCCATGTTGAATTCGTATCCGAAAATCTCGACCGCATCGGTAAAGTCCTCGGAGGCCGAAGTGCCTTCAACGCCGGTGAGGGTAACGAAATACCTTAGGCTCGAATTCAGCGGGGATGGGTTGGGCAAGCCATCGCCGCCTTGGTTCGTATTTTGATAGATGCCATCACCCGGTGCGAAACCGGACTTGTTCAGGACAAAATCGCGCTCAACCTCCGTCGATGTGGAACCATTATTAAATTCGCCCTTATACAAATCGAAACCGAACTGTATTTCGGTTTGAAAGCCACTTCTCTCGCTCATTTCCCGAATAACGACATCGGAGAATTCATATTTCGTGTCGGAAGTGATGTCGCGCTCCGATACGGACACTCGGCGCAATAGCAGATTTGAAAAGACCTGAGACTCTGCCATGGCCGACAGCATGGCCGCTATGGCCGGATCACCCGGATCAAGCTGTATGTCGAGGGCGCTGATTATGGATCGCGTTCCGAATTCGCCCGCAACGGCCAGACCATAAGTGTCGATTTCAACCCAATTACCCGCCTCAAATTCGGCCAGGGCGGTATTGCCGTTTGCATCAAACCCGCCTTCAATACCGGGTAGAAACAGGAACAGCTTTTCCTCCGGTTTTGAAAATCCTTCTGGGATCGACGCGTCGAAGCTATTCGTTTTTGTGTTATCAGTTGTGACAGTTCCGAAAGTCACCTCGACATTTTCTGTGGAGGAGGTTGTGGTATCAGATCCCGGAGAAATAGTGATCTTGACCTGGTCTGTGCCCAATTGGGCCCCAAGGCCGTCGGTAGAGGACATCCTTGCCAAATCGAAAATGTTTTTCTCGAACTCGAATTTCGCAAGTTCATCCGCGGCAGTGCTGTCCTTTACCGACAACACCACGTTGTCAAGTAAGTTATTGTCTAGCGTCAGTTTTTGAAGCTGTAGCGCCGTTTGGGGTGCGTCTTCCACAGCCAGGCCCAGACCGCTGAAATTGACTTTGCCATTTTCGCGATAGGCAGACCAGTTAAACTCTTGAACAGCGACAGAGTCTTCCTGCCCCTTCGTTTCCACATCGCCGGTCAGGATTCCGGCGATCGGGGCCAGAAACCCGGTAAACTGCGCCTCATCATCGCCGATTGCGGACCCCGCGCCAACCTTGAACAGCGAATCCAACTCGGACACGTCGATGAACTTGCCGTTTATATCGGTGCGGCTTTGCTGGATCGTTTGCGTGAAATCGAATTGTGTCTTTCGGTCAATGTCGCCAGAGCCGGGCACAAAGCTGCTGTCCACGGTTTCCAACTTCCAGCCATTATAACCCAGTTCAACAACCGTGTTGCGGTTCAGGCCGGTGCCGAACGACAACACTTCCAGATCGGTGAAGGTCATTATCTGAACATCATCACCACCCACGGCCTTGGTTACGTCAAGCGTGGCACTGCCAATCCGCTGGCCGGTCTGGAACGCCTCCAGCAACTGGCCAGAGCCATAGGAATGCGGAGCAATCTCGATGACCAAGGGTTGAAAGTCGGGCCGTGCAGGTGAAAGCTCCGGGCCGGTCGGAAGGTCGATCCCGGTCCGGCTCATGCCGAACCCGATCTGAAAATCGACCAGTTCAAAATCCGTCTCGCGTCCGGCCTGATCCAAGCCGCCGTCGATCCCGTCGATCTTGATGAAGGCGTTCACGTCTTCGTGCAGGCCTTGGCGTGCCCCACCATCGTTGCTGGCCCATGTCGTCTGGGCAAACGAGGTTGCAGCGTCCATGCCTGCTGATCCATCGGTATCTATCAAGACATGTTTCGTCTCCAGACTTGGCGTTGCCATGACCAGTTGGATGACACCGTCACCGCCAAGGGTGACGCCACCAAGCAACACTAAAGGGGCGTCTACGTTGGTTATCTTGAACTGATCGGTAATCGGGTTGCTCTTGCCAGCGGACTCGTAACGCACCAGCGATATCTCGTCCTGAACTCCTTTACCCTCCACGACCTTTTGCAAGAACTCGGCAAGCTCACCCCGCCCGAGGACCTCAAGCTCCATCCTGATGGCCGGGATTTCTGCAACTGGCGTGCCGTCAATGTTTGCTCCGGCTCCGAATGGTCGGAACACGGACAGGTCGAACGAATTCACATCCCAGTCCGTTGACGTCGTAGGCAACGTTTCTCGGGGATCGGCCTCATCCCCGTAGAAAAACCGCAATCCCAGCCCCTGATCGCCGTCTGCACCGTCAACCGGGCCGGATTGTTCGACCGCCAGATTTGGGGCTTTAGCCGATCCGGCCACATCGCTGTCGAACGGGGCGTCAAAGCGTAGCGGCGTATCAGGAAGCCCGTCGAAACCGAACGGCGTCGATTCCATGGTGATGTCAGAAAACGCGACACCAAAGGTATAGGTCTCGGCGTTATTGGTGGCAAAGGTGAAGAACCGGACATTCTCCAACTCGATCTCATAGACCTCGTCCAGGTCCGACCCTTTGTCTGCACCATCGGGCTTAAGCGCATAGATCGACATGCTGTCGAAAATCGTGTTGTCGCGCACCGCCCCAAGCAAGAACAGTTCATCCGCTGGGCTGTCGGCAATCAATGACAGCGAGAAACGTGGATCGTAATCCACATTTGCCCCGTCCTCCCCGCCAAAGGTTGCGCTTTGCGCGGTCCAGCCAAAGCTGAAATCAAGGGTGCTCAGCGCCAGCGCGTCCGTGACAAGAACATCATCCAGCTTGATGCCCGTCTCGTCGAACCCACTTCTGCCATCGACCCCGCTGATTCGGGCCAATATCTCAAGGTTATCGAAAGAATTCGTAAAAAAAGACATTGCCTTACTCCCGTATCAGGTGAGTTAAAGAAGTTCTATCGACGAGCCTTGGCGTTAACAAATCTGCGCGTCACGCTATACAAACTGGTCAAATAGACCAGTTTTAACTTTCGATTTGCGGCAAAAGCAGACCGGCCTGCTCTAGCCATGCTAGAAATTCCGACACAAGTTCCTGCGCCATCGCGGCGCGGGCCTTTTGGTCTAGCTCGGCCCCGACGGTCTGACCGCCGCGCCGTAAGCCGCCGTTTTCGATGGCCTGAACGATCATGCGCTCAAGCGCAACACGGTCGCGGGTGCCATCGATTTGTGGCACCAACGCGCGCAAACCCGCTTGCACCGCCACCGGGGCATGGCGCCGCGAGCTCAGCCAGTCTTGCCCTGTAGCCGCCTCTAGACGGGCCAGCGGGCAGACCTCTGGCTTGGAGTCGCTGGCGCGTCCGACCTTGCGCGGCAGAGCCAAAAGCTCGACCCCCGGCAAGAGCGACAGGCGGAACAAGTCGCCAAGCGCGCGCGCCGCATCCGCCTCGGTGCGCACTAACCCGGCCCTGTGCAACGCCTGCATAAGATCAGTAACAGGCACCGTTCCCGGCGCGGCTGTGTGCAAGGCTGCAAATACGATTTGGTCAGTTGGGCTGGCCTGTGACTTGGCGCTTTTAAAGGTCCAGCATCCCGCATCTTTCGGATGGGGGCGCCAATTGGCTGCCATATGCAGACCCGACATTTGGACCAACGCCAAGCCTCGCGCAACCGCCCCATCGGTCGCGGGCCGCATCAATATAGACCGCCGAAACTGACGACCCGTGAAAAAATCCATGTATTGCTCGATTGCAAGACCGCTATCGCCCGCAATCTCTCGGATCAGCTTTGCTGTGGTCGTGTCCTGCGTTTCAGGAATAGAGGCCGCAAGATCAGCCTCGCACAGAAACGCCAATCCATGAGTTTGCGCGCGCGAAACGAATTCATGAAAGTAACAGGGGCTGTTATGATCTGCTAGGAATTCGCCCAAAATATAACTATCTGGCTGGCGCGCGTTCAGCTCGGCTTCTTGCCGGAACAGGTCGGAATAAAGCCCGCGCTCGCGCATCGCGCCCAGTTTGTCGAGCAACCAACGCGCCCGGGCCACACGCAACTCTGGCCGACCCTGCACTCCCGCGTGGTAACTGCACAAATCGCGCACCGTCTGGCGCATATGCCAGCCCGGATAGGTATTGTAGCTGATATAGGCCAAACCGCCCGGCACAAGGCTGCGGCGGGCTATGGCGAACACCGCATCTTGGGCGGCTTCTGGGATCCAGCTCCAGACACCATGCACGATCATGTAATCGAACGCGGCCTCGTCGAAGGTTTCGGTTGCAATATCTCCGTAGCGGATCTCAATGTTTTTCAGCCCCAGCGCCTTGATGCGGGCTTGGGCCTGTTCCACTTGTCCCCGGCTAAGGTCGATCCCCTGAAAGCGCGCATTTGGGAACCGAATTGCCAGCGGCAGAATGTTCCCGCCAGACGCGCAACCCAACTCTAATACCCGTGCCCGGTCTGGTGACACAGGTTCCTGCCCAAACAATCGCGCCAAGGCGGCCACGTTTTCGGGGCTGGAGGCCGCATAGGCCACAGACCTGTAGGGCAGACTGTCATAATCTTCGGCAGTTGACGGAAGTGCTTGTTCAGCGGCCAGGCCAGTGTCTTCGCGCATATCCTGCATTGTCGAAAAGGGCTTTCTGTTCGGAGCAATGTTGGAAGCACGACGCACTTCACCATGGGCATAGTTTACCAATTGGCCCAACGAAGCAACGTTTTCCAAAGCAAGACCCCGACACCTCCTCTAGCAAGGCGCAACAAAAAGCACCGCACCAAACAAAGAACCCTTTGCCCCTGCACACGTCACGGCAGCACAGACTTTGCAGGTGAAAAGCCTCAGGCCGTCTGGTCGCGCCCTCCGACCAAGGCATCGTCAAGCTCTGCCAAAAGCTTGTTCTCTTCTTCTGCCTTGGGTGTCGAGAACCGGGCAAGAAACAGATAGGCGACTGGTGTCAGATACAGGGTGGACAGGGTGGCAAGCCCCAGACCGCCGACAATGATCCAGCCCAGCGCCTCGCGCGCTTCGGCCCCTGCGCCGAAAGACAGAATCAGCGGCACACCGCCCAACACTGTCGAGATCATGGTCATCATCACCGGGCGCAAACGGATCGTGCTGGCCTGAAAGATCGCGTCATACACGCTGGCCCCCTTGTCGCGCAATTGGTTGGCGAATTCGACAATCAGAATGCCATTCTTGGCCATGATACCAATCAGCATCACCAACCCGATCTGGCTGTAGATGTTCAGGCTTAGCCCGGTCAGCACCAAGGCAAACATGGCGCAGGCCAGACCCAGAGGCACCGTCGCCATGACGACAATGGCAGAGTTGAAGCTTTCGAACTGCGCCGACAGAACGAGGAACACGATCAGGATGGCAAAGCCGAAGGTCAGGATCAGGCCCGCAGAGGTTTGGTCCAAAGTCGCCGCCTCTGCCAAGGGCACGATCTGGTTCTGGGGTTCCAGCACATCGCCAGACAAGGCGCGCACCTCTGCCAAAGCCGAGCCGAGCGGCATTTGCGGAGTCAGGCCCGCCGAGATTTCGACCGAGCGATTCTGCCCCTCGCGTTCCAGTTCCGGCGCAACCGCGCGCTCTTCCAGCGTCACGAAACTGGACAATGGGACCATCTGCCCGTTACTGGCCTGAACAAAGACATTCTCTAGGTCGCCGGGATCATTGACCGGGTCAGAGGTCGAGATCATGCGAACATCGTAGCTGGTGTCATCAACGAAGACGCTGCCAATGCTGCGCCCGTCCAGCACAGCGCGCAGCGCATCGCCCAGCCCGGCAATCTCTACCCCAAGGTCAGAGGCGCGGGCGCGGTCGATTTCGATGAAAAGCTGCGGTTGCGTAGTCTCGTATTCCAGCCGAACCTGCCCAAAATCGGGGTTTTGCTGCATGCGTTCGACCAGAGCGCCCGCGACCTCTTCCAACTGGTCGTAATTACTGCCCGTCACGGCAAAAGTCAGGCCGCGCCCGGCCCCGCGAATACCCAGCGAATTGGGCTGAATCGCAAAGGCCCGCACGCCTACAACTGACCGCAAACCGCGATTAATCTCGGCCACGATCTCTTGCTGGCTGCGCGCACGCGCGTCCCAAGGGGCCAATGTCATGACCACGAAGCCGCGCGAATTCGACCCACCGATCCCGGTAATGGAAAACAGGTTCGTAACCTCGCCGCTTTCGCGCAAGGGCTGCACCAAAGCCTCTATCTCGCGCATCTTTCCGGTGGTGTAATCCAACGACACGCCTTGCGGCGCGGTCACAGACAAAAGCGCCACCGCGCGGTCCTCTGGCGGGGTCAGTTCCTGCCGAATACCCGTGGCCAGCATAGCGGCAGTGGCGGCAAACAACCCTGCAACCACCACCACAACCAACGGATAGTCCAGTGCGGCGCGCAGCGTCTTTGCGTAAAACGCGGCCAACCCGTCGCCCAGCCGGGACACCAGATTGGGCTTTTCGCGTCCTGTATCCTCTGCCGTCAACAGGCGACTGGCCAGCACCGGACACAACGTCAGTGCCACAACCGACGACAGGGCAATCGCCATGGCCAAGGTGAAGCCGAATTCACGGAACAGCCCGCCCGCCTGACCGGGCAGGAAGGACAGCGGGATGAACACCGCTGCCAGTGTCGCCGTCGTGGTGACAACCGCGAAAAACACTTGTTGTGTGCCCAGCACGGCTGCGGCGCGAGGACCCATCCCTTCGCCCCGGCGGCGGACGATGTTTTCCAGCACGACGATCGCATCATCGACCACCATGCCTGTGGCCAGAACAAGCGCCAGCAATGTCAGGATATTGACCGAAAAGCCGACCATATAAATCGCGGCCAGCGTGCCGATCAGCGCCACCGGCATGGTCAGGGCCGGGATCAGCGTAGCGCGAAGGTCGCGCAGAAACACGAAGATCACCACCACCACGATGGCCACGGCCAGCCCGAGGGTCTTGAGAACCTCCTCGATAGAGCCGCGAATGAAAACGGCGTCATCCGATGTGACGAAAATGTCCACATCTTCTGGCAAGGTTTCGGACAATTCCGCCACCGCCGCGCGCACCCCGTCCGAAATGGACAGCGTGTTCGACGTGGCCTGCCTTAATACCCCAAGGCCAAGGCCGGTGTTGCCGTTCGCGCGCAGAATGGTTTCATTCAGTTCCGGCCCCAAGCTGACGCTGGCCACATCGCGCAAGCGGATGTCATCGCGGATGACCAAGGCTTCGAAGGCTTCAGGCGTGGCCACTGCCGCCGTAGTGCGCACATTCAAAGACTGACGCTCGCCTGTCAGATCGCCCGCCGGGGCGTCATACGCCACATCGGCCAGCGCGCCGCGCAGGTCGCCCAAAGTCAGGCCACGGCTGGCCAGTTCCATCATATTGATGTCGATGCGGAACACGGGCGAGCGGTCGCCATAAATTTGCAGATCCGCCACCCCTTCGATGGAAATAAGCCTGTCCTCAACCTGGTCTTCAACAAGTCGGGTCAGGTCTTGCGCGCTGCGCACCGAAGATGTGACCGCAATCCGCACCACAGGTTGCGCATCGGCATCGGCTTTCACGATGCGCGGAATTTCTGCACCTTCCGGCAACGCATTGGAAATACGCGCCACGGCATCGCGCACATCGGTCGCGGCCACGTCAATATCGGTGCTTTCCGAAAATTCGAGTGTGACCCGACTGCGCCCAAAACGCGAATTCGACGAGATGGATTGCACACCGGCCACCCGGCCCACCGCGCCCTCGACCCGGCTGGTGATTTCCTGATCCACCGTCTCTGGGGAAGCCCCGCCGAATTCCGTGGTCACGGTAATGACCGGGCGGCTGACATTCGGCAATTCGCGCACTTCCACCCCAAGCAGGCTGGCCAGCCCCGCAATCAAGATCAGCGCGCTCAGAACGAAAGCCAGAATCGGCCTGCGCACAAACAGCGCGGTGCCAGAGCTTCCAAGTCTTTCGGCATTGTCCTGAAGTTTTGCCATTGCCTAAAGACTCCCGACAGGTGCCGCATCAGCGGATTGCGGCGCGGCGCTGACAATTTCCACCGTGGCACCGGGGCGCAGCGATTGCACGCCTTCAATGACAACTTGGTCACTGGGTTGCAGGTCGGCCTCGACCAGAACACTATCACTGTTGCGTTGCCGAATGATCACGGGCACACGCGTGGCGGCACCCTCGCGGACCGCCCAGACGAAGGCGCCATCGCTTGACCACTGGATCGCCAAAGGGTCGACCATCGGCAAATTGTCACCGGGAAAGCTCAGCGTAACCTGAAAAGCCTGCCCTTCGCGCAGGCGGTCATCGGGGTTGGCGACCTGCCCCCGTACGCGCAAGGTGCGGCTGGCGCGATCGACCACGTTATCAAGCGCAAGGATCTCCCCATTCAAGATCACATCGGGCCTTGCCACGGCGGCAACCTCTAGCGGCTGGCCGACTGAAAGCTGCGTCAGGTAACGTTCAGGCACGCGGAACTCTATCACAAGGCTGGATCGGTCGGTTATCATGGCAAGACTGTCTTGTGGACCAACCCGGTCCCCGGTTGCCACATCCAGCAGGCCCACCCAGCCCGAGATAGGTGCCGTTATGGTGCGCTGCGCCAAATCCAGCGCGGCTTGCTCTTGCCCGAGCTGCGCCGAACGAAACGCCAGTTCCACCTCGCGCAATTGCACGTCAGACACGGTGCCAGCAGCACTTAGCTGGCGCACCCGGTCCACATCGCGCTGTGCATTTTCTACCACGAGCGCCGCGCGTTCCATGGCAATGCGCTCGGCCTCGTCATCTAGCTGGGCGATTAGCGCACCTTGCTCGACATAACTGCCAGAGGTCACACCAAGATCGACGACCATGCCCGACACTTCCGAGCGCACCGTCACAGCACTTGCGGCGCGGCCATCGCCTACGGCCAGCACGCGTGCGTTTACCTGCCCCGTGCCAACGTCCGAAACGACCACCCGCGCCGTGCCGCCCCCACGAAAGCCACCGCTACCGGCCTCTGCCGCAACGGGAGCGTCCAGTCCGAGAAGAGCGTAAACGCCCGCACGCTCCAGCCAAGGGGCTGCGGCAGGAACGTAAACGGCCCAAAGCACAACAGAGACAAGGACCGCAATAAAGCCAAGGGTGATTTGTTTAGCTAGGTTCATAATCCCTGTCCGCCAAAAGCTGTGTTCTGCAAAGCTACAGTGCTTTAACGTAGTGTTCCCGTCGCATTCGCCACAAAAGCCATTGTGAAGTGCCGCTTGTCCCACCAATTGCGGCAGTTCGGCTGTTTTTCAAGCTTTGGTGCCTTTACTGGGGCCAGCAGACACCCAACGCATCTGCGCGCGGCGATCTATTCATGATCAAGGTTGCGATGGCCGTCGCACGGGAAGGTCCACCACAGCAATAACAATCTTCTCAAGGAAAATATGCTCAAGATCGGCGGGCGCTTATCCCGTCTGTCCAACGGCGCGTGACTGGGCTAGATGGCGTTCACGGGAACGCCAGCGACCACTGCGACGTTAAATGAACGACTAGGAGCTATATGGGATAATGGTGAGCCGGCAGGGGTTCGAACCCTGGACCTACTGATTAAAAGTCAGTTGCTCTACCGGCTGAGCTACCGGCTCACTCTGAAGCCGCTACTTAGAAAAGCCGCGTGACAGGGTCAAGGACAAAAGCCACGCGCGCGAAATGTTTTCGCGGCCGCTTCGTGCGCAGGGCTGGTCAGGTGGAAAACCCGTCGCTATATGGCGCGCATGACTGGCACAGCCCTGACTTTTCGCAAAATGCACGGCGCAGGCAATGATTTCGTCGTGATCGATTCGCGCACCCGCGCGGATCGGGTTATGAATGGTGCATTGGCGCAGGCTATAGGCGACCGCCATCGCGGCGTGGGCTTCGACCAACTGGCCGAATTGCGCGTAGCGGTTGACGCTGATCTGACACTCGATTTCTGGAATGCCGACGGCTCGCGCGCGGGGGCTTGTGGCAATGCCACCCGCTGCGTGGCGGCGATGGTCATGGGCGAAACCGGGGCCAAGTCGCTGACCATTCGCACCGCGCGCGGGCTGCTGTTTGCCGAAGATCGCGGCGGGCAGATCTGGGTGAATATGGGCGCGCCGGTGCTGGACTGGCGCGACATTCCCCTGTCGCGCGACTGCGACATTCAGCATTTGCCTCTGCCGGGCGATCCGGTCGCCGTGGGCATGGGCAACCCCCATTGCGTGTTCTTCGTCGAGGATGCCGAACTTGCGCCGGTCACCGACCATGGCGCTCAGGTCGAACATGACCCGCTGTTTCCAGAAGCGACGAATGTCGAATTCGCCTCTATGATCGGCCCCGACCACCTGCGCCTGCGGGTGTGGGAGCGCGGCACGGGCATCACGTTGGCCTGCGGCTCTGGCGCCTGTGCGACCGCCGTCGCCGCAAACCTGCGCGGCCTGACCGGGCGGCAAGTAACCCTCTCCGCCGATGGCGGCACGCTGATGGTGGATTGGCGCGAGGATGGCGTCTGGCTGACCGGGCCTGTCGCGCATGTCTTTACCGCCACGCTGGCCGAAGGGTTCGGTAAGTGACCGCACCGCGCTTCACCACGCTTGGCTGCCGCCTGAATGCTTACGAAACGGAAGCCATGAAACGGCTGGCCGAAGAGGCGGGTGTGCAGGATGCGCTGGTGGTGAACACCTGCGCCGTCACATCCGAAGCCGTGCGCAAGGCGCGCCAAGAAATTCGCCGCCTGCGGCGCGACAACCCCAACGCGCCGATTATCGTGACCGGCTGCGCGGCGCAGACTGAACCCGAGACCTTTGCGGCCATGCCCGAAGTGACCCGCGTGATCGGCAATGCCGAAAAGATGCAACCCGCCACCTGGGCCAGCCTGACCCCCGACCTGATCGGCCAGACCGAGCGCGTGATGGTCGATGACATCATGTCCGTGCGCGAGACTGCCAGCCACCTGATTGACGGCTTCGGCACCCGCGCCCGCGCCTATGTTCAGGTGCAAAACGGCTGCGACCATCGCTGCACGTTTTGCATTATCCCCTTCGGGCGCGGGAATTCGCGGTCTGTGCCTGCGGGCGTGGTGGTTGAACAGATCAAACGGTTGGTGAATGAGGGCTATCTGGAAGTGGTCCTGACCGGCGTGGACCTGACAAGCTGGGGCGCGGACCTACCGAGCGCACCTCGCTTGGGCGATCTGGTGCGCCGCATCCTTCGGCTGGTGCCCGATCTGGCGCGGATGCGGATATCGTCCATCGATTCGATCGAAGCTGACCCCGCGCTGATGGAAGCGATCGCCACGGAACCGCGCCTGATGCCACATCTGCACCTGTCGTTGCAGGCGGGCGACGACATGATCCTGAAGCGCATGAAACGCCGCCACCTGCGCGATGATGCGATTGCGTTCTGCGCAGAGGCGCGCCGCCTACGCCCCGACATGGCCTTTGGCGCGGACATTATCGCGGGCTTTCCGACAGAGACGGATGCTATGTTCGAAAACTCGTTAAAGCTGGTCGAGGAGTGTGGCCTGACATGGCTGCATGTTTTCCCCTTCAGCCCGCGCAAAGGCACACCTGCCGCGCGGATGCCGCAGATGAACGGCACCACCATCCGCGAGCGTGCGGCGCGGCTGCGCGCGGCGGGCGACGCGGCGGTCCTGCGTCATCTGGGCGCACAGATCGGGACCGCGCTACCAGTGCTGATGGAAAACCCGCGCATGGGGCGCACGCCGCACTTTGCCGAAGTGTTGTTTGATACCGATCAGCCCATTGGGCAAATCGTGCAGGCACACATCACCGGGCATGACAGCACGCAACTGAGCGCAATCGCCTGACATATAAGACACGCGCCCCGGACTTGATCCGGGGCCTTGCGGCCAGCCGCGTCGATTCAGAGGCCCCGGATCAAGTCCGGGGCGGGCGACATTTGGGTCAGCCTTCCGACACCATCACCTTTAACCGATACAGCATATCCAGCGCCTCGCGCGGGGACAGCGTGTCTGGGTTCACCTCCGCCAAGGCGTCCAGCACGGGCGAGGGTTTAGCGGGTGCAGGCGCTGGCGCCTGCACGGCGGAAAAGAGCGGCAGATCGTCGATCAACGCCTTGGGCGAAGCCCCCCGCGCGCCATCTTCCAGCGCCGCCAGAACCTCGCGCGCCCGCGCGATTACCGGCGCGGGCAGGCCCGCCAGTTTGGCCACCTGCACGCCGTAACTGCGGTCGGCAGCACCGCGCCGCACCTCGTGCAGGAAGACGACATCGCCGTCCCATTCCTTGACAGCCACGGTCGCATTCTGCACACCCGCCAGCCGATCCGACAGCGCCGTCATCTCGTGGTAATGCGTGGCGAATAGCGCGCGGGTGCGGTTCACATCGTGCAAATGCTCCAACGTGGCCCAGGCAATCGACAACCCGTCATAGGTTGCCGTACCGCGCCCGATTTCATCAAGGATCACCAAAGCGCGGTCATCCGCTTGGTTCAGGATCGCCGCCGTTTCGACCATTTCCACCATGAAGGTCGAGCGCCCGCGCGCCAGATCGTCGCTGGCGCCCACGCGGCTGAACACTTGGCTGACCATCCCGATATGCGCCGCCCGCGCGGGCACCCAAGCGCCCATCTGCGCCAGAATGGCGATCAGCGCGTTTTGCCTCAGAAAGGTGGATTTACCGGCCATGTTCGGGCCGGTCAGCAGCCAAATGGCCGCGCCCTGCTCCGCCGAGAGGTCGCAATCATTGGCGATGAAGGGATTGCCCGCGCGCTTGAGCGCCGCTTCGACCACCGGGTGACGACCGCTTTCAATGGCAAAGGCGCGGCTGGCGTCGAGCTTGGGCGCGCACCAATCGCCTGCGCGGGCCAGATCGGCCAAGGCGCTTGCCAAGTCGATTTCCGCCAAAGCGCGCGCAGCCTCCGACAGCTTGGCCGCGGCGTCCAGCACTTGCGCGCGCAAGCCCTCGAACAGGCGTTTCTCGATTTCCAAGGCGCGCCCGCCCGCGTTCAGAATGCGGGTTTCCATCTCGGACAAGTCGACCGTGGTAAAGCGCACTTGGTTCGCGGTGGTCTGGCGGTGGATGAAGCGGTCCGACAAGGGCTTGGCCAGCATCCGCTCGGCATGGGTGCTGGTCACCTCAACGAAATAACCGAGCACGTTGTTGTGCTTTATCTTCAGCGACCCGATGCCGGTATCGGTCGCATACTCGGCCTGCATGGCGGCAATCACGCTGCGGCCTTCGTCGCGCAAGCGGCGGGCATCGTCCAGCTCTGGATCGTGGCCGGGCGCGATGAAGCCGCCATCGCGGGCCAGAAGGGGCGGTTCGGCCACGAGTGCGGCATCCAGCGCATCTAGCAGAATGTCGTGGCCCAGCAGCGCCGCGCGGGCCTCGGCCAAAAGCGCGGGCAAGTCGGCAATGTCCAGCATTTCGGCCAAGCTGCCCGCTTGCGCCAAAGCCTGCCGCACCGCACCCAAGTCTCGCGGACCACCCCTGTCCAGCGCCAGCCGCGACAGCGCGCGGTCCAGATCGGGCACCGCTTTCAGCGCCGCGCGCAGATCGGCGCAGAGCCGCGACTGGCCGTGCAGGAAGGTCACACAAGCCTGCCGGGAAAGTGCTGTGTCAACCCGGCGCGCAGGCGCGGACAAACGCCGCTCCAGCAGCCGCGCGCCTGCCGCCGTGACCGTGCGATCAATCGCCGCCAGAAGCGAGCCCTCGCGTCCGCCCGACAAAGCCTGTGTCAGTTCCAGATTGCGGCGCGTAGCGGCGTCGATCTGCACCGCGGCCTCTGCACTTTCAATCGTGGGCGGCTGCAACAGGGGTAGTTTGCCGCGCTGGGTCAGGTCCAGATAATCGACCAAAGCGCCCAAAGCCGCGCGTCCCGGGCGCGCGAATTGGCCGAACCCGTCGAGAGTTTGCACGCCATAAAGGTCGCATAAGCGCCGTTCGGCGGACCCACTGTCGAAACTCGCGGGCGCAAGCGTGGTCAGCGCCGCGCCCATATCCTCGACCAATGGGCGCAGGGTTTCGGCCATGGGGTCTGCCACCAGAACTTCGCGCGGGGCCAGCCGCGCCAGTTCCGGGCCAAGCCGCGCGCGGGTGCAGGCCATGACCCGCACCTGGCCCGTGGAAATATCGGCCCATGCCAGCGCGCCCGCGTCGCGGATTTCGGCGTAAGCGGCAAGGAAATTGTGACGCCGCGCGTCCAGCAAGCTGTCCTCGGTCAGCGTGCCGGGGGTGACAAGACGCACCACCTCGCGCCGCACAACCGCCTTGTAGCCGC
>JAFGVZ010000071.1 GCA_016937725.1 Paracoccaceae bacterium
GAGGTGATCGAATTCGTCGACCCAGAGATCGAGGCGCTGCAAGACAAGATCGCCCGCCGCCTTGGCTACAAGCTGGAAGGACACCGGCTGGAACTTCTGGGCCGCAAGATCAGGGACTAGTCGCGCGGGCCTGCCAACCGGGTAGTGCGCTCTTCCAACCGGTCCGCAAACTCTTGCCGTGCGGCATGATCCAACCCTTCCAGACGGGTCAACAATTGGCCTTCCAACCGGTTGCCCATATCCAGCAGGCGCGCTTGTGCCACGTCCAGCCCGGCGCGGAAACGGTCGGCATCGAAGCTTTCGGCGCGCAAGGCATCCAACAACTCCGCCCGTGCAGCGCGCAAGTCGGCATGACCACGCGCGGCACGAAACGCCTCGCGCCCTTCGCGGCGCATGTCGCGGCGGGCGTCGTCGGGCAAAGCGCCAATGGCCGCGCGCATCAGGCTGCCATCGGGCACGCCGCGCAGCACCACGCCGCCCACCATGCCCACCAGCACCAAGTTGAGCGTGACAGAAGCGACCAGCGCCCATGTCTTCCAGCGTCCCGGCTTCTTTACTGTCTCCGTCATCTCAGAACCCCAGTTCCAGAGGGTCGCGCACACCGACAATCGGGGCCGCGACCTGTTCGAACACGCCCAGCGCGCTGTCCATCCAGACCGGTGCGTCATAAACCGACACGGGCATGACCAGACCAAGGTAAAGCCCCGCCAGCGTTGCCCCGACACCCCCGGCAACAGAGGGCATGGCCCATCCACTTGTCCAAGTCTTCAACCGCGCACGCCAGTCTGGCGCGACCGGCGCGGCCACACTTGCAGCATCGGCCAGAATGCGGGCGCGTAGGGCGTCGGGCAGGCCCATCTTTTGACCGGCCTCGAAAAACAGCGCCAGCTCGTCGTCAGATGTCTTCCGATTCATATCCCAACTCCTCTTTTCGGCCGCTCAACAAGGCGGTCAGCTTGCGTTTGCCGCGCGCGGTCAGGCTTTCGACCGCTTCAACCCCCACCATCAATATGGCGGCGATCTCGGGGTTCGACAGCCCCTCTATGTGCCGCAGGATGACCGCCTCGCGCTGCCGTTCTGGCAGTTGGGCAAGAGCGCCATCCAAAGCCTGCGCGCGGGCATCTTGCATCATCCGCGCATCGGCACCTGCCGTGTCATCGGGCAAGTCCGGCATCTCTGGCACCATCGGCTTGCGCCGCCGCAAACGGTCGGTGCACAGGTTGCGCGCCACCCGGAATGCCCAGGTCGAGGGCTTGGCCTGCCCTGCTTCCCAGTCTGGCGCCATCCGCCACAGCCGAAGCATCGTGTCTTGGGTCACGTCCTCAGCCTCGGCCCGGTCGCCCAACATCCGGGTGGCAAAGCGCAACAAGCGAGGGGCCAACAGGTCTGTCAGCGCCTGCGCCGCACGCAAATCGCCTTGCGCGAACCGCGCCAGCAAATCGGCCTCGTCCTGCTCTGACAGCACCTGTCACCCTTTCATCGGGCAGGGCAGAATGCCCCACCCGCATTGCTTGCGCTTAGTGGCGGTCGCCATGGCCCATGCCACGGCGTTCCATACGCTCTGCCACGCGGTCGGTGAAGGCCGCATATTCCTCGGCATCAAGCACGCCATCGTCATTGGCGTCGACCCGGTCGAACATGCGCTGACCGCGGTCGCCAATCCGTTCTGCGCGCTTGGCTTCCATCTCGGCCCGACGCGCATCGCCAAAGGCTTTCAGTTCTTCTTGGGTGACTTGACCATTCCCGTCGCGGTCCAGCTCTTCAAAGTTGGGCAAGGCGCGGGGGCCCATTTCGCTATTCCCGCGGGCGTGAGCGCTGCCAGCACCCAGCGCAATGGTCAGGGCCAATGCAGAGATCAGTGTCTTTTTCATCGTCGCTCTCCTTGGTGTGTCGCGGCCCTCTTGGCCGTTCGATACCTATTGAACGCGACAATCATCCAGTTCCGTCGCACGAAGTTTGACCACGCTATAGGCGCGATCTTGCGACACGCTGACGCAAAATCTGTATTACGGGTGCATTTTAGGGCTAATGCGCGTAATCGGGGCAAGTTGCACAGGAGCGCGCGCATGACCCTCTCGCAGATTGACACGATCGAATCCGAACGCCCCTTGGGCCAAGCCATGTTACGAGGCATGCGCTGCAAATGTCCGGCCTGTGGTGCTGCGCCCATGCTGCGCGCCTATCTGACCGTGCGCGACTGTTGCCCAGCCTGCGACGAAGACCTAAGCCACCAACGCGCCGATGATGGCCCGGCCTACCTGACCATGCTGGTCACGCTGAAAACGGTGGTGCCGCTGATGGTTTACATCATGTTCAACTACAACATGAACCCGACACTTCTGTTTGCCTTGTCCGCGCTGCTCTTGGTGGCAATGACCCTCTTTCTTCTGCCCCGGTTCAAGGGCATGATCGTGGCATTCCAATGGGCGAAACGCATGCACGGGTTCGGCGATGAGCGAGACGATTGACAAAACCGCCATCCGCGATGCGGCCACGATCGTTCTGCTAAGGCAGGGGGCGGACGGTCCTGCGGTGCTGATGGGGCAGCGCGGCGCAACAGCGGCTTTCATGCCCGATAAGTTTGTCTTCCCCGGCGGCGCGCTGGATGGGACAGATGCGCTTGTGCCCGTCACCATGCCCGACCCCTGCCGGGGACGGATTGCGCAAGGGCATACCAACCCCGATGCCCTCGCCGCCGCCGCCATCCGCGAGATGTGGGAAGAAACCGGGCTGATGATGGGGCTTCCAGGGCAGTGGAATGACCCGCCCGCCGATTGGGCTGGCTTCGCTGCCCATGGCTTGCGCCCCAATGCAGACGGTTTGCGTTTCATCTTTCGCGCCATCACACCCCCGGGCCGCCCCCGCCGGTTCGACGCACGGTTCTTTCTGGCCGATGCGGGCGCGATCATGGGCGATCTGGACGATTTCTCTGCCGCGTGCGAGGAGTTGTCGCATCTGCATTGGGTTCCGCTGTCAGAGGCGCGCGCGCTGAACCTGCCCTTCATCACCGAAGTGGTTCTGGCCGAAGTGCAAGCCATTGCCACGGGCAAGAACAGGCCCGACACGGTGCCGTTTTTCGACAATTCAACCGGCGTGTCGGCCTTTCGGCGGATTGCCTGACCGCGCAAAGCTTCCCGACCAAAAAAGTCCGGGCAGATCATGCCCGGACCAGTCCAACAGGGAGGAATACTGCATCATAACCCCGACGCAGGAGGGATTTTGAAAACAATCGCTTCAACATCCTATCATTGATCCCGATTCTGGCAACAATAAGACGGTTAACAGGTGACTATGAGGCGAGACGATATCCGCCTGACTCGGTCAGCAGCAGCGACACATTCGAGGGGTCCGGCTCTATCTTCTGGCGCAGACGGTAGATGTGGGTTTCCAGAGTGTGGGTCGTAACACCCGCATTATACCCCCAGACCTCGTGCAACAGCACATCGCGCGGCACCACGCCTTCGGGCGCGCGATACAGGAATTTCAGGATGTTGGTCTCTTTTTCCGTCAGGCGAATCTTGCGCTCTTTCTCATCGATCAGCATTTTCTGTGCGGGCTTGAACATATAAGGCCCAAGCTGGAACACCGCATTTTCCGATTGTTCATGCTGGCGCAGTTGAGCGCGCAAGCGGGCCAGCAGGATCGGCAGCTTGAACGGCTTGGTAATGTAGTCATTCGCGCCCGAATCCAGCCCCAAGATCGTGTCGGCATCCGAATCATGCCCAGTCAGCATGACCACGGGCGATTTGAAGCCAGCCTTGCGCATCCGCTTGCACAATTCGCGCCCATCCGTGTCGGGCAGGCCCACATCCAGCACCGCAAGGTCAAACTGGCCCGCGCGGACCTGCTCCATCGCCGCCGCACCATCGGCGGCCTCGAACACGTCGAACTCGTCAGTGGCCAGTAATTGTTCTGCCAGCGCCTCGCGCAGATCGTCGTCGTCATCCACCAGAAGAATGCGGTTCAGCTTGGGCATGGAAAGACTCCTTTTTGAGTGTGCTTACCTTGCATGTCGGGTGCAGGCGGCGGGCTGCAACAAATGCTACAGACAAGTCACGCGGATGTGTCGCCAGCGCAGGTTTTGTTTCAATTCCACCTGCCAAGCGACTATGTGTCGGAAAACAAGACGGGTCTGGCATGGCATTCGGGCTGACATTGGTGGAACGGATCAACCGCGCGCGGGCCGATTTGCGGCTGGGCGTGCCGATCCTGCTGACCGGGCCAGAAGGCCGCGCGCTGGTCATGGCCGCCGAAACCGCCACGCGCGACCGGTTGGATGCGATGCGCGCCCCCGGCCTTGTGCTGGCCCTGACCCGCCACCGCGCCGAAACGCTCAAGGCCCGCCCCTATGACGGCGATCTGGCGCGCATTCTGGTGCCAGAGGGTGCCGATCTGGCATGGTTGCGCGCCATGGCCGACCCGGCAGATGACCTGCGCCACCCTATGAAAGGGCCGTTCCAATCCATGCGCGAAGGATCGGCCGACCTGCACCGCACAGCGCTGGCGCTGGTTAAAACCGCGCAGCTTTTGCCCGCCGCGTTGGTTCTGGACGCGCCCGATTTGCCAGATGGCTTGGGCCTGACCGAATTGCCCCTTGAAAAGTTGGCACAAGAACTCGCGCGTGCCAGCGTCATGGCCCCGGTCATCAATGCGCGCCTGCCCATGGTCGCGTCCGAAGCGGGCCGCGTCCACATCTTCCGCCCCCGTGACGGGGGCGAGGAACATTACGCCATTGAAATTGGCCAGCCCGACCGCGCCAAACCTGTGCTGGCCCGTCTGCATTCGGCCTGCTTCACGGGCGATGTTCTGGGCAGTCTGAAATGCGATTGCGGCCCGCAGCTGAACGCGGCCTTGGCGCGGATGGGGGCAGAAGGCGCGGGCGTGCTGCTGTATCTGAACCAGGAAGGGCGCGGCATCGGCCTTGCCAACAAGATGCGCGCCTATTCGCTGCAAGACCAAGGCTTCGACACCGTAGAGGCGAACCACCGCCTTGGGTTCGAGGATGACGAGCGCGATTTCCGCATTGGCGCAGGGCTGTTGCGGCAGATGGGGTTTTCCCAGATTCGCCTGCTGACCAATAACCCCCGCAAGGTCGATATGCTGAATGCCCACGGGTTGAGCGTTGTCGAGCGCGTTCCCCTACGCGTGGGCGAAACCGCGCAGAACGCGGCTTATCTGGCCACCAAGGCCGCGAAATCGGGGCATCTGCTATGACCCGGTTTGACATGGTGCTGACCCGCCAAGGGCTGCGCTTCATGGGGCGGATTTACCCCTGCACCGTCGGGCGCGGTGGTGTGCGTGCTGATAAACGTGAAGGGGACGGGGCAACGCCCGTGGGCAACCATCGGCTGGTCGGTATGCTCTACCGTCCCGACCGCATGGCGCGGCCTGCCGATTGGGCATTGCCCATCCGCCCGCGTGACCTGTGGTCGGATGATCTGACGCACGAAGATTATAACCTCATGGTGCGCGCACCCTACCCGCACAGCCATGAACACTTGCGCCGCGCCGACCCGATGTATGATCTGGTCGTAATCACCGATTGGAACTGGCCACGCGCCGAACGCGGTCGCGGCTCTGCCATCTTTATCCACCAATGGCGCGGGCCGGGGCGGCCCACGGCTGGCTGCATCGGCTTGTCGCGCGCGGACCTGCGCGCCATCGCGCCACGTATCCGCTACCAAACCCGGTTGATCGTGCCCGAAACGCTGGCCGACTAGGCCGTTGTCATCAAACCTTCATTGGACCTGCAAGAATATTTCTATTAATCGGGAAATATGGAACAGATTGATGCGATTCGTGCCTTTGCAACCCTCGGCCAGACCGGCCGTCTGTCGGTCTTCCGCTTGCTCATGCGCTTTGCCCCTCAAGGCGTGCGCCCGACAGAGATTGCGCAATCCCTTAGTCTGAAACCCAACACGCTGTCGCATTACCTGTCCGACCTTACCGCTTGCGGGCTGGTCACGCAGCGCCGCGAAGGCCGCTCGCTTTACTACGCGGTCGATATTGGCCACGCCCGCGCTCTGATTGACTATCTTGCGCTCGATCTGGGGCGCGCGCGTCCCGACCTTCTTCCCCATCTGCAAAGGACCACCCCCATGTCCAAATCCGCCTTCAACGTGCTCTTCATCTGCTCGGGCAATTCCGCCCGCTCCATTTTTGCCGAAGCGCTCATGCGCGATCTGGGCAAGGGCAATTTCACCGCCTATTCGGCAGGCTTGCATCCCAATTCGCAGCTCAACCCTTTCGCGCTCGAAGTCTTGGCGCGCAATGGGCATGCGACTGAGGGCATGCGCTCCAAGCATATCTCGGAATTCCAGACGCCCGACGCGCCGGTCATGGATTTTGTCTTCACCGTCTGCGACACCTCTGCCGCAGAGGAATGCCCGCCATGGCCCGGCCAACCGATGACGGGCCATTGGGGCCTGCCTGACCCGGTCAAGGCCACCGGCACCGATGCAGAAAAAGCGCTGGTTTTTGCCCGCACCTATGGCGCGCTGCGCCGCCGGATCGCGGCCTTCGCAGAACTGCCCTTCGAAAGCCTGTCACGGCTGTCGCTGCAACAACGCATCGACCAGATCGGGACAGACGCAGACGCGAAAGATAGTGCCCAATGACCCGCATTGCCCTGAATGGCCTTGGCCGCATCGGCAAACTTGCGTTGCGCGACCTTATCGATACAGGCGCAGGCGGGCAAATTGTCCTGATCAACGACCCGGTAGGCGATGCCGAACAACATGCGCTGCTGATGGAATTCGACAGTGTTCATGGCCGCTGGCCGACCCCGGTTAGCCATAGCGCGGACAGCCTGACCTTGGGCGACCAGACCATCCGTCTGACGCACGAGAAAGCCATCGACGCCCTGCCACTGGCCGAACTGGATGTCGATCTGGTCATCGACTGCACCGGCGTCTTCAAGACCGAGGCAAAACTTGCCCCCTACTTCGCGGCCGGGGTCAAGAAAGTTGTCGTCAGCGCACCCGTCAAGGATGGCGGCGCGCTCAACCTTGTCTACGGCGTGAACCATCACCTCTATGACGCAGAACAGCACCGCATCATCACGGCGGCAAGCTGCACCACCAATTGCTTGGCCCCTGTGGTCAAGGTCATCCACGAATCGCTCGGCATCCGGCATGGGTCGATCACCACCATCCATGACGTGACCAACACGCAAACTATGGTCGACCGCCCGGCCAAGGACATGCGGCGCGCGCGCTCGGCGCTCACGAACCTCATTCCGACCACAACGGGCAGCGCCACCGCGATCACGCTGATCTATCCCGAACTGAAAGGGCGGCTGAACGGCCACGCCGTTCGCGTGCCGCTTCTGAACGCGTCCCTCACTGATTGCGTTTTCGAGGTGGAGCGTGAAACCACGGTGGAAGAGGTGAACGCCCTTCTCAAATCCGCCGCCGATGGCCCGCTACATGGCATTCTGGGCTATGAGGACCGGCCCCTCGTCTCGTCCGACTACCTGAATGACCCGCGCTCCTCGATCATCGACGCGCTCTCGACCATGGTGGTGAACGGCACGCAGGTAAAGATCTACGCTTGGTATGACAATGAATGGGGCTATGCCTGCCGCCTGAGTGACATCACCCGCATGGTCGCCCAAAGTCTCTGACCCCTTCATCCTTGCAAAAATATCCTGGGGGAGTCGCGGCACCGCCGCGACGGGGGCAAAGCCCCCTGCCCCACTCACCAAAGGTGCGCGATATGACCAGTCCGAACCCGCTCCGCGCCTATGCCGCCGTCACGGCCGCGTATTGGGCCTTCATGCTGTCTGACGGCGCGTTGCGCATGTTGGTGCTGCTGCATTTCAACGGGCTGGGGTTTTCGCCAGTGCAGCTTGCATGGCTGTTTTTGCTCTACGAAGTCGCGGGCATCGTCACCAACCTGGCCGCAGGCTGGCTTGCAGCGCGGTTCGGGCTGGCGGCGACGCTCTATGCAGGCTTGGGCTTGCAGATCGTGGCGCTTGCCGCGCTGGCGCAACTAGACCCGAATTGGACCATTACCCTGTCGGTCATCTTCGTCATGCTGGTGCA
>JAFGVZ010000072.1 GCA_016937725.1 Paracoccaceae bacterium
CCAAACAACCAA
Organism: Paracoccaceae bacterium; assembly: GCA_016937725.1. GTDB lineage: Bacteria > Pseudomonadota > Alphaproteobacteria > Rhodobacterales > Rhodobacteraceae > Roseinatronobacter. Next base: position 13 of record JAFGVZ010000072.1, read on the forward strand.
CAACGTCCCCGCCGCCGGTGAAGCGCTATCTAGGACACACCCAATCACAGCGCAACAGAAAAATGACAGAAAGAGAAGAAAAGTTTCTGATCGCCTTCGGGATGTGCGAGGTTGATCCAGATCACTGCACGAAAAGGATGATCTTGTAGTCCTGTTTGGGTGCACAATTTGGAAAGGAACAAACATGTCTTACAAAGCGCTTGGTCTATGCGCCGCCCTAACCCTTGCAAGCCCCGTCCAAGCCGACGGATTCTTCACGTTTGAAGCCGACGGCACGTTCGACGACGTCGTCTTTGCGGTGGAGCTGGCGATCACGAACCGTGGCTTGGTCATCGATTCTGTGAACCATATTGGTGAAATGTTGGCCCGCACCAAGGAAGATGTCGGCGGCACCAAGGATTTGTTCGCGGGGGCGCAGGTTATGTCCTTTTGCTCGGCCGACATTTCGCGGCAGGTGATGGAAGCCAATTTGATGAACATCCAGTATTGTCCCTATGGCATCTACGTCTTCCAGCCCGCCGAAGAGGGTGCGTCTGTGATGGTTGGCTACCGTGAGTACAGTGACAAAAGCATGCAACCGGTCAATTACCTGTTGCAGCAGATCGTGGCGGATGCGTCCAGTTGATCGCGGATCACTCGCGCGTAAACACGATAGCTTGATTTGAAACAATGTGGCGCGCTGGCTTAGCGGCGCGCCTTGTTCCGTCAAGGTGGCCTCACGCGAATATGGGCTACATCTAATCCGGACAGTCTCGCGTAACCCCCATGTCATTACGGAAATGACCAATGGAGGTTACACTATGTTCAAGACCACTTTGACTGGCGCTACTGTCGCCCTTGCCCTTGCAACCCCGGCCCTTGCCGGTGGCCATGGTGGCAAAACGATCGTTGATATCGCCGTGGAAGATGGCCGCTTCACCACGCTCGTTGCCGCTGTGACCGCAGCCGGTCTGGCGGAAACCCTGTCGGGCGAAGGTCCGTTCACCGTGTTCGCACCGACCGATGACGCGTTCGCCGCACTGCCGGAAGGCACTGTCGAGGGCTTGCTGAATGACATCCCGACCCTGACGTCGATCCTGACCTACCACGTCGTCCCGGGCGCGGTCATGTCGGGCGATCTGAGCGATGGCATGATGCCCACAACCGTAAATGGTCAGACCGTGACCATCGGTGTCGGCGATGCCGTGACCGTCGATGGTGCGACCGTGATTCTGGCCGATATCGAAGCCTCGAATGGTGTGATCCACGTGATCGACCAAGTGATCCTGCCGGAATAATCTTCGGCACGGTTCAAAACCAGCGGGCGGTCCTTTGGGCCGCCCCTTTGCATATCAGGGCTTGTAGCTGCGCACCGTGTCGATCATCAGCGCGACATTTTCCGGGTCAGCATCGGGCGTAATGCCGTGGCCGAGGTTGAAAATATGCGGGCCGTTCTTGAAGGCTGCAACGACCTTGCGTGTTTCATCCACCAGCTCTTGCCCGCCCGTCACCATGTGGCGCGAGGCAAGATTGCCCTGCACACAGCCATCGCATTGCACATTGGCCGCAGCCCATTCCGGCGTGACGGAATCGTCGATCGCCACGCAATCCGCGCCACTGGCCTTGTGGAAACCGATGTAATTGTCGCCTCCTTCGCGCGGGAAGGCGATAATCGGAATGCCGGGATGGCGGGCTTTCAGCGCGTCGATGATGCGCTTGGTCGGAGCCAGCGCGTATTTGGCGAAAGCGTCCCCTTTCAACGACCCAGCCCAACTGTCGAAAATCTTGACCACCTCTGCCCCGGCCTTGATCTGCATGGACAGGTATTCGATGGTCGCGTCGGTGATCCGGTCGATCAGCGCGTCGAACACCTCGGGCGCGCCCTCGCGCAGCGCGTGGGCCGGGCCTTGATCCTTCGTGCCGCGCCCGGCGATCATATAGGTGGCCACGGTCCAGGGTGCGCCGGCAAAACCGATGAGCGTGGTCTCGGCAGGCAATTCGCGCGACAGGATGCGCACGGTTTCATAGATCGGGTTCAGCGTGTCGTGGATGGCATCGGTAGGCTTCAAAGCATCGACCCCCGCCTGATCGGTAATCGTGGACAAGCGCGGCCCCTCACCCGTGACGAACCACAAATCGGCCCCCAACGCCTGCGGCACCAGCAGAATGTCGGCAAACAAGATGGCCGCGTCGAACCCATAGCGGCGGATCGGTTGCAGCGTGACCTCTGCCGCCAGTTCGGGGTTGTAGCACAGCGACAGGAAATCCCCGGCCTGCGCGCGGGTGGCGCGGTATTCGGGCAAGTAGCGACCAGCTTGGCGCATCATCCAGATGGGGGGCGTGGGCAGAGTTTCCCCGGCAAGGGCGCGCAGGATGGTCTTGGTCATGTCGTTTTCTCCTTGGTCGGTCTTGTCGTCACAAGTCGGGGGCAAGTTGTCAAGTCTACATGACACTCTGTGCTTGAAAGGTGCCATGTGCGGCGCTATGCAAAACGCATGACACACGCACACCCGACCCCCGACCAGCCCCTGAAAATCGGCACGCGCGGCTCTCCGCTGGCGCTGGCGCAGGCTTATGAAACGCGCCACCGCTTGATGGCGGCGCATGGCCTGCCCGAGGCGGCGTTCGAGATCATGGTTATCAAGACCACCGGCGATGACCGCACGCTGATCGACGCGGACCGCCCGCTGAAAGAGATCGGGAACAAGGGGCTGTTCACCAAGGAAATTGAAGAGGCGATGGTCGAAGGGCGAATCGACATTGCCGTGCATTCGATGAAGGACATGCCGACCGTGCAGCCCGATGGGCTGACTTTGGGCTGCTACCTGCCGCGCGAGGACACGCGCGATGCCTTCGTCTCGCCCAAGTCGCAAGGCATTGCAGATTTGCCAAGCGGCGCTGTGGTCGGGTCATCGTCTCTGCGCCGCCGCGCGCAATTGCTTAATAAACGGCCCGACCTGAAAGTGGTCGAGTTTCGCGGCAATGTGCAGACCCGGCTGAAAAAGCTGCAAGAGGGCGTGGCCGATTGCACCTTCCTTGCCATGGCGGGGCTGAACCGTCTGGGCATGAGCGACATCGCCACGGGCGGGATAGAGCCCGAAGACATGCTGCCCGCGATTGCCCAAGGCGCAATTGGGATCGAATGGCGTATTGCTGACGAAGCAACGGCAGACTTGTTGGTGCCGCTGCACGACACGCCCACGGGGCACCGCTTGGCGGCCGAACGTGCATTTCTGGCCGCGCTCGATGGTTCCTGCGAAACACCCATCGCAGGGCTCGCTCTGATCGAAGGCGACGAGATCTGGCTACGCGGCGAAATCCTGCGCCCCGATGGCTCGCAAAAGCTGGCCACCGAAGGGCGCGCCTTGGTAGCCGATGGCGCAGCGCTTGGCCGCGAATTGGCGGCAGAGTTGCGCGGCCGCGCGCCCGCCGGGTTCTTCGACTGGCTTTAAGCCGCCACCTTCAGACGCGGCACCAGCCCATGCGCCCAACCTGAAATCGTGCCTGCCCCAAGGCAGACGACCATGTCGCCGGGCTTGGCATGGGCGCGCACCAGTGCTTCCAAAGCTTCCTCGCTGTCCACGGGCTGCGCGTTGCGGTGGCCATGCGCGGCCAGACCGGCCAACAGGTCATCGCGGCTGGCACCGGGAATCGGGTCTTCGCCCGCGGCATAGACCGGGGCAATGCCCACGACATCGGCCTCGTTGAAGCAGGTGCAGAAATCCTCGAACAGGTGCGACAGGCGCGTGTAGCGGTGCGGCTGGTGCACGGCGATCACGCGCCCCGTGCCGCCCAAAGCCTGCCGCGCGGCGCGCAGCACGGCGGCAATCTCTACCGGGTGGTGGCCGTAATCGTCGATGATCGTCACACCATCGACCACGCCCACGCGTGTAAATCGTCGGTTCACGCCGCCGAACTTGGCCAAGGCTGCGCGTATCTCCGTCGCATTCATGCCTAGGTGCCGGGCTGCCGCCACAGCGGACAAAGCGTTCGACACGTTGTGATCGCCCGGCATGGGCAGCGAACAGCCTTCAATCACGCGCCCTTCATCCTGCAAGGCAATGTCGAAATGCGCCACGCCCGCATCATAGCGCAGGTTGATCGCGCGGATATCGGCCTGTGCATTGAAGCCAAAGGTCACGACGCGCCGGTCCGTCAGCTTGGCCACAAGCGCCTGCACCTCTGGATGGTCTGTGCAGCAAATGGCCAGCCCGTAAAACGGAATGCCGCTGGCGAAATCGTAGAACCCTTTGCGCAGCGCGTCGAAGCTGCCCCAATGCTCCATATGTTCGGGGTCGATATTCGTGACGATGGCAATGGTCGCGGGCAGGCGGTTGAAACTGCCGTCGCTCTCATCGGCCTCGACCACCATCCATTCACCCTCGCCCGCGCGCGCGTTCGACCCATAGGCATGGATCACACC
>JAFGVZ010000073.1 GCA_016937725.1 Paracoccaceae bacterium
CAACACATTCGGTTCAACCGTCCGAGAAACAGCCCACCGCTGGCTCAGTGAGAGCGATGGGATCAACAATTCCACCCGCGCAAGATACCGCGTATTCTTGCAAGGTTCGAAGCCTATTCAGGTAACGGCGAAGTCACCAAGATTGACCGCAAGATGGCCTTGGGCTTCATGGATCATCTGAAATTCACCTTGTCGCCAAAGACAGGACTGGCCTGCTGTCGCGCTTTGGCGAAAGATCGCAGTCGTCGCGCAGCTAGGGTGCAAGTCTGGCCAAAACGCGGCTAACGCTCGCCTCTGCGATAGGGTTGCATGAGCGCTTGCGGGACGCGTGCTTTGCGGGCCATCAGCACAAGCGCCAGTATAGACAAGATATAGGGCAGCATAAGAAAGATCTGGTAGGGCACCCCATCTACCGCAGTTTGCAGCCGCAATTGAAACGCATCGAAAAATGCGAACAATAGCGCTCCCAGCAAAGCCCGCCCGGGCCGCCAGAGCGCAAAGACCACCAGCGCGATACATATCCATCCCCGGCCCTGCACCATCGTCGGGAAGAACGAATTGAAGGCGGCGAGTGTCAGAAATGCCCCGCCCAACCCCATCAACGCCGATCCAGCCATGATCGTGCCGATGCGCAGCAAAATCGGGTCGATCCCTTGCGCATCTACGGCATGCGGGTTCTCGCCCGTCATGCGGATTGCAAGTCCAAGCGGTGTGCGATACAGCACCCATGCAATCACGACCACGAGCACAATGGCCAGATAGGTCGGCGCGGTTTGGTTGAAGACCACTGGGCCAAAGAACGGAATCTCCGACAAGCCGGGTATCGCGACGGGGCGGAAGGGTTCGATCGTCGGAGGAGAGGTCGAGGTAGGAATAGCCAAGCGAAACACGTAATAGGAAAAGCTGGACGCGAATAGCGTGATGCCAAGGCCCGTGACATGCTGGCTAAGACCCAGTGGCACTGTCATCAGCGCATGAAGCAGCCCGAACATGGCTCCGAAGAAAGCCGCTGCGGCCAGCCCGGCCCATAAATCGCCACCGGAATAGACTGTTAGCCAACCGATCATGGCACCGAAGGTCATGATCCCTTCGATCCCAAGGTTCAACACACCCACCCGTTCGCACAGCAACACGCCCAGCGTGCCAAGGATGAAGGGTGTCGCGATGCGAAACATCGCCTCCCACATGCCGACAGAGGCAAGGATATCCATGATCACGCTCATCGCCGCACCCGGTATTGTGTCAGGAAAAGTGCCACCAGCATGGTGAGCAAGGACAAGGCTACGGTCACATCTGCAATGTAAGACGGGATGCCAAGCGCGCGGCTCATGGAGTCCGCACCAACAAACATGACCGCTGAAAACAGCGCTGCCCCGATGACCCCGATCGGGTTCAGGTTGGCGAGCATGGCGATGACGATGCCGGAATAGCCATAATTCGGCGACAGGTCGGTCGTGACGTAGCCCTTCACGCCCATCACTTCTATTGCGCCCGCCAGCCCGGCCAGCCCGCCCGACAGACAGGCGACAAGCGCCAGCGTGCGGCCCAGCGGCACGCCCGCAAAGGCTGCGGCGCGGGCGTTCAGACCCGTGGCGCGTGACTGGATCCCGAACACCGTGCGCGACTGGACCCACCAAACCGCAACCGCAAGCCCGAGTGCAATAAGCAAGCCCGCATGCAGCCGAGAGCGTTCCACAAGCTGTGGCAGAACCGCCGCGTCCGGCACCGGCACCGATTGCGGCCAGCCAAAGGCCAGAGGGTCACGCAGGGCGCCTTCGATCATCAAGGATACAAACAGAATGACGATGAAGTTCAACAAAAGTGTTGTTACCACTTCATCGACCCCGAAGCGCAGTTTTAGCGTAACTGGCACCAACAGCAGCACCGCCCCCGCCAAAGCACCCACAACAAGGCAGGCGAAGATTGCCACCGGGGCGGGGGCACCGGCCAATCCGGGCACAAGCCCAAAGGCCGTGACCGCCAGCGCCCCCAGATAGAACTGCCCCTCTCCGCCGATATTCCAGAGTTTTGCACGAAATGCGACCGCCGCGGCCAACCCTGTCAGGACAAGCGGTGTCGCCCGGGTCAGGGTTTCAGTCACTCCAAGGCGCGAGCCGAAGGCACCTTTGAGGATCAGGGCGTAGGCGTCTAGCACATTGGCCCCTGCAATCGCGATCAGCATGCCCGCGATGACCAGTGCGGCCAATATGGCAATCATCGGCGCAAGAATGTTCAGCGCTGCCGAGTGGGTTTCGCGGCGTTCAAAGCGCATCGGTGGCCTCTGTTTCTTGTTCTATTTGGCGGGCGGTTTCCCAATCGCCTGCCATCATCAGACCCAAGAGCTGCGCATTGGCACGCCCGGCGGGAATCGCCGGGGACAGCCGACCGCCTGCAATGGCACGGATACGGTCTGACAGTGCGATCACCTCGTCCAGATCTTCCGAGATCAGCAACACCGCTGCCCCGCGGTCGCGTGCGTCGATCAAGCGGCGATGGACGCCCGCAATAGCCCCTTCGTCCAGGCCCCGGCTTGGTTGGGCCGCAAGAAGGATGGACGGCCCGGCTTCCAACACCCGGCCCAAGATAAGCTTTTGCATATTGCCGCCGGACAGAAGCCGGACACGGCTGGTAACGCGCGCACCGCGCACGTCATATTCGGCTAATAGGCGTTCTGTGACCGCCCGCGCCGCGCCGCGCCGGATAATCCCATGTTTTGCAAAATCAGGCGACCACAGGCGTTCCAAGATGACGTTTTCCCATGTTTCCATATCGCCCAAGACGCCCTCGGCATGGCGGTCTTCCGGTATGCGGCCAATGCCGGCAGCGATGGCATGGGGCACATCATGGCGCGGCAGGCTGTCGCCGCGGACCCGCAATGCGCCCCGGTCGGGCGGATAGAGCCCAGAGACAATTCCTGCGAGCGTGGTCTGCCCGTTGCCAGAGACTCCGATAATGCCCAGCGTTTCGCCTGCGCGCAGCCGAAAGCTGACACCATTCAGCGCCGCGCCGCCGCGCCCGGACAGGTGCAGATCATCCGCTTCCAGAAGCACAGCGCCGGGGCGGGCAGGGGGGCGTTGCGGGCGCTCTACCTTGTGGCCAACCATCAATTCTGCCAGCTCTTCTTTGCTGGTGTCGCGCGTTGCGCGTTCGGCCACGATACGCCCGCCACGCAGCACCACAACCCGATCAGAGGCCGACATCACCTCGTTCAATTTGTGCGAGATGAAGATGATCGACAGCCCTTTGGCCGCCATGTCGCGTAGCGTGGAGAACAATTGTTCGGCCTGCTGCGTGGTCAACACGGCTGTCGGTTCGTCCAGAATCAGAACGCTTGCGTCGTTGTAGAGCGCCTTCAAGATCTCGACCCGCTGGCATTCGCCAACCGAAAGTTCGGCGATGCGCGCATCTGGGTCCACCGGCAGGCCGAAGCGGTCGGCAAGCTGGGTCAGACGCCGCCGCGCCGCCGCGCGGTCGGAGCGCAACCGCCAAAGCGGTTCGGTCCCGGTCATAACGTTTTCAAGCACCGTCATGTTGGCGGCCAGCGCGAAATGCTGATGCACCATGCCCACGCCCGCCTTGATCGCGGCACGCGATTTGCCGGGTGGCAAGGTTCGGCCATGCACCCGCACACTGCCCGCATCTGCGGTATAATGGCCGAACAAGATGGACATCAGCGTCGTTTTGCCTGCGCCATTCTCGCCCAGAAGCGCCACGATCTCGCCGCGCTCCAGGTGCAGCGAGATAGCATCATTGGCAAGTGTCGCGCCGAAGCGTTTGGTGATCCTGTCCAGCTCCAGAACGCGCGTCATCCCCACCCCTCAAAAAGGGTGGGCCGCGGCGCAAGGTGCTGCATCAGGCAGGCTCGTCGAAATTTCGCGGAACCTCGAACTCGCCCGCCTTGATGGCGGCGCGGACTTCTTCCATTTCTGCCACGGCCTCGGCCGGGACCATGCTGGCCACGAAAGACACGTCGTTCCCACCATCCTTCATCAGGCTAAGCGGCGTATAGTTCTTGCCCACAGGGTTACCTGCAACCGCATCAGCCAGCGCCGCATCCACAAGCGGGCGGAAGAACCATAGTGCATTGGCAAAAACGGTTTCGGGGTAGCGCGGCGTGTAGTCGATCATCGACCCGATGGCAGGGATACCGCGTTCTTGCGCCGCATCCGCCGTGCCGATACGCTCGCCGAACAGAATGTCGGCCCCGGCATCAATTTGCGCCAACCCTGCTTCGCGCGCCTTGGGCGGATCAAAGAAAGTGCCGATAAAGCTGACCAGATGCTGTGCGTCAGGGTTGGTGCGCTTCACACCATCGGCAAAGCCATTGATGACCATGTTGACCTCTGGAATCGGGATGGCCCCGACCGAACCGACGATCCCGGTCTGGGTCATGCGACCCGCCAGCATTCCCGCCAGATAGGCCGCTTCCCAGTTCCAGGTGCCGAACACGCCAAAATTATCGCCCGACGCCTCGCCCGACGATCCCATCAGGAAGGCCGTATCGGGGTAATCTGCGGCGACTTGGCGCGCTTCGCGCTCGACCGCATAGGATTCGCCCACGATCAGAACATTTCCGGCTTCGGCATATTCGCGCATGGCGCGCGGGTAATCGGTGCCTGACACCCCTTCAGAGAAGGTGTATTCGATGACCCCTTCGGCATCGGCGGCGACCATGGCCGCGTGCAGGACCGAGTTCCACGCGTTCTCGACCGGCGAGGCATGAATGCCTGCCAATTTGACCGGCGCGGCTTGCGCCCGCAGGATCGACGGCGCGGCAAGGGTGCTGATCCCCAAAGCGGCCCCGGTCGTCAACAGGCGGCGGCGGTTCATAATGAAGCGGGTCATGGCAAACACTCCTTGTTGGCGGTCGAATCGTGGCCGCGACGGTTTATTTTGTCCGAGTGTGACTCTCCGATGAGCCAAGTCTAGCAGAGCGGCCCCGCACGGCCAAGAAATGCTTACTTTTCGGGCACTTTGCGCTCATTGCGCCCCATAATTGGGCGCAAGCCGCGCTCAAGTCAGCGCATCGGGCGCATAATCGGCCGGAACAATGCTGTCTGGGCGCCCTTCGATGGCCAAGCTGCTTCGCTCCGGGGCGGTTTCGGCAATGACTTTACCACGCCGAATGACCTTCAGGCGAACAGGACGCAGGCGGATCGCCTCGGCCGGGTCACGGGCCTGAAGCAGCACCATATCGGCGTGGCAGCCGGGCTCCAGCCCGTAACCCTCCAGGCCCAGAACCTGCGCCGGAACCGTTGTGACCGCATCGAACAGCTTCGCCTTGTCCGCGACAGAGCCCATCTGCGTGGCATGCACGGCCATATGCGCGACATCCAACAGATCGCCAGACCCCATCGAATACCATGGGTCGAGCACGCAATCCTGCCCCAGTGCCACGGGTATCCCTGCGTCCAGCATTTCTGGGATGCGTGTCAGGCCGCGCCGTTTGGGATATGTATCGTGACGGCCTTGCAGCATCATGTTGATGAGCGGGTTCGGGATTGCGGCCATCCCGGCCTCTGCCATCAGGGGCAGAAGCTTGGACACATAGTAATTATCCATCGAATGCATGGACGTCAGATGCGAGCCCGCCACCCGTCCTTGCAACCCGAAACGAACGGTTTGCGCGGCGAGCGTTTCGACATGGCGTGACATGGGGTCGTCGGTTTCATCGCAATGCATATCAACACGCAAACCGCGATCCGCCGCAATCCGGCACAAGGCTTCGACCGAGGCGCGGCCTTCGTCCATCGTGCGCTCGAAATGCGGGATGCCACCAACGACATCGACCCCCATATCCAGCGCGCGCAGCAGGGCATCTTCGGCCTCTGCGCAGCGGTAAAACCCGTCTTGCGGAAAGCCCACAAGTTGAAGGTCAAGATAGGGCGCGACCCGGGCGCGCACTTCCAGCAGCGCTTCGACAGTAACCAGCTTTGGGTCGGACACATCGACATGGCTGCGCACCGCCAAAAGCCCCTTGGAAACGGCGAGATCACAATAGCGCATGGCGCGCTCGACCACGGCATCGACCGTCAGCGTCGGGCGTAATTCGCCCCAGAGCGCAATCCCCTCTAGAAGCGTGCCGGAAACGTTCATCCGCGGCAGACCCAGCGAAAGCGTGGCATCCATGTGGAAATGGGGATCTACAAAGGGCGGGGTCAGCAGGTAACCTTCGGCCTCGATTACCTTGTGCGCGGCGGCTTCCAACGCAGGCGCTACGGTGACGATCCGCCCGTCGCGTATGGCTATATCCTGATTGCGCCGACCGTCCGGCAAGGATGCGCCACGGATCAACAGGTCAAACATCATGCAAACTCGCCTTGGATCAGATGTGATCGGACGCCACCAGCGGCCATGCCACCACCGACCCGATCATCGCTGCCCGCAAGTTAATGATTTGCTTCGTCTTCTCGTCAAGCGATTTCCCGGTGACACTTGGGTCTTTGAACCAAAGCTGACGGATTTTGACCAAAGGTGTGCAAATACCCGCGGCCCGATCGACAAGCCCCCGCGCGCGCCAAACCAGAACTCCAAACTGAATTGGACCCGGGCATGAAAAGCACGCCATACACCGAAAGCGCCAGCTTCTTTTTCCATCGCACCAGAGCGATCTTCGAAGCTTACAGTGATCGTTGTCCAAAGTCGTAGTCGACTGTCAGTCGGAAATACGGGGTCATTCTGGCCTTGTGGCGTGAAACGATCGAGACCACTGATTGCGTGTTGACCTCAACGGTTCTGACCGCTCTAAAGCATCGGTGCAGAATGCCATATGCGTTTGAAATGGCGACACGGTGGGGCGCCGATGCTTTTCGGAATAGATGACCCCCTGGTGCACAATGGGCCCGAGGTTACCATCCGCGAAGGCAAAGCGCGCTCAATCGTATTCGGCTCGGTTTTGGATTGGTTTACGGTTAATCAAGCAACGCGGGTCGAAAGCTTGGGCGCGTCAGGGCAGTTTGGGCACCAAAGGGCAAAGCCCGACCTGCGATTGCCGATCCTAGCACGAAAGAAGGGCCAAGCGCGTGATCAACCAGAAAGCTGAATGATGGTCGAAAAAGGCAAGTTGCAACAAAACCCTCATGCCGTCAAAGAGCAGCGGGAAAAGAACCTAGAGGTCGCCATCGGACGCCAGGTGCGCGAACTGAGAAAGCGCCAGCGGATGACCGGAGCTGATTTGGCGGCGCAAACCGGCCTCTCGGTGGGGATGCTGTCAAAAATCGAGAATGGTGTGATTTCCGCCTCTTTGAACACAATTTCTGCGCTGGCGAATGGTCTGCGTGTGCCGCTGGTTCAGCTTTTCGCGGGCTTCGAAGAAGAACGTGGCTGTATGCATGTCAAAGCCGGGCAGGGGGCCGAGATTGACAGGGAAGGCACCCGCTCCGGGCATCAATACAAACTTTTAGGGCATATCGGATCAAACAATTCCGGTGTTGTGGTGGAGCCTTACCTAATCACGCTAAGCAGCACGTCTGACAGGTTCCCAGCCTTTCAGCATGAGGGGATCGAGTTCCTCTATATGCTACAGGGTCGCGTAAACTACCGTCATGGCGACAAGTTGTATCTGCTAGAGCCAGGGGACTCGCTATTGTTCGATGCCGATGCACTGCATGGCCCGGAAGAGTTGATTGAGATACCGGCCTTGTATTTGTCGGTTATCACCTATCCCCAAGCCCGCTGAGATTTCCCGTTGTGCTTATTTGAGCAGCGTTTTGGTGGTGATCTGCAAAAATTCCGCTCAATAAATGGGCTCTTTCCGTGTCGCCCACTCAAATCTCTCCGGGCGTCGTGTGGTTTCTTGAAAAGAAAATAGATTTCTCTGTAGTGATGAAGTGACGGCGAGACATCGGCGGAATCGCATCCATCACGGGGGACTCTATGTGTGGTATTGTTGGCCTGTTTCTGAAGCGGGATGATCTGCATCCACAATTGGGCGCTATGCTCACAGACATGTTGATCACCATGACGGATCGTGGTCCGGACAGTGCGGGGATCGCAATTTACGGTCCTGCAACCGCTGGCATGGTGAAAATCACGGTCCAATCGGCGGATCCGGCCAAAGACTTTTCCAACCTCGAGGCAGAGCTAGGGGCTGCGCTGGGTATCGCGGTTGTGGCAAAGGTTGTTGATACACATGCGGTTCTCGTGGTTCCGGAAACCGCTAAATCCGCCGCCATCACGTGGCTGGAAGACGCAGGGCTTTGGATCATGGCATCGGGCGCGTCGATGGAGATATACAAAGAAGTCGGCCTGCCCGAGGATGTGGCCGCCCGGTTCGAATTGCGGCAAATGGGCGGCTCGCATGGTATCGGCCACACGCGCATGGCGACAGAATCCGCCGTAACCACGATGGGCGCGCACCCATTCTCGACGGCGGATGACCAGTGTCTGGTGCATAACGGATCGCTGTCGAACCATAATCAGATGCGTCGAAAGCTGGCACGAAAAGGCGTTTTCACCCGGTCCGAAAACGACACCGAAGTCGGCGCGGCGTATATTTCATCGCGCATCGCCGAGGGCGCGACCCTGAACGAGGCGCTGGAAGGCACGATCAAGGACCTTGATGGTTTTTTCACATTCGTCACCGGCACCCAGAATGGCTTTGGCGTGGTGCGCGACCCCATCGCGTGCAAACCTGCCGTGATGGCCGAGACCGACGACTACGTGGCCTTCGCTTCTGAATATCGGGCCTTTGCCGATCTGCCCGGTATTGACGCTGCCCGCATCTGGGAACCCGAACCTGCAACAGTTTACTTCTGGGAGCGCTGAGCCGATGACACCCATGCTCGATATGACCAAAACCGATCTGCGCTCGGTCAATACCACGCTTCAGGCAGCGGCACGCCGACAAGCGAACGAAGCATACGAAATCCTGAACCCGCGCGGTGCCCATGCCTTGGCATGCGGTCTGGATGGCCCGTTGTCCGTCACGATCAAAGGCTCGACCGGGTATTACTGCGCCGGAATGAACAAGGATGCCACTGTAACCGTTGAAGGCTCTGCCGGGCCGGGCGTGGCAGAGAACATGATGTCCGGCATGGTCACGATCGAAGGCGATGCAAGCCAATACGCCGGCGCAACCGGGCATGGCGGCTTGCTGAATATCAAGGGCAATGCATCATCGCGGTGCGGGATTTCGATGAAAGGCATCGACATCGTTGTGCATGGCAATATCGGGCACATGTCCGCGTTCATGGCGCAAAAAGGCAATCTTGTCGTGTTGGGGGATGCGGGCGAGGCATTGGGAGACTCGCTTTACGAAGCCCGGCTATTTGTGCGCGGCAGCGTCAAGTCGCTGGGGGCCGATTGCACCGAGAAAGAGATGCGTCCCGAACATCTCGAAATCTTGGCGAAGCTGCTGGAGCAGGCCGGGGCAGATGCCAAGCCTGAAGAGTTCAAGCGCTATGGCTCCGCTCGCAAGCTCTACAATTTCAATATCGACCACGCCAGCGAATATTAAGGATTTGAAGATGGACAAAACACCACGCACGGAACCAAGACAAAGCTGGACGTTTTCCAATTCGATCAATTCGGAAATTCGCAGAGCGGCAGAGACCGGGATTTATGACATTCGGGGTGGTGGTGCAAAGCGCCGTATGCCGCATTTCGACGATTTGCTGTTCCTCGGCGCTTCTATGTCGCGCTACCCGCTGGAAGGTTACCGCGAGCGTTGTGAAACCGCAGTCACCTTGGGCACGCGTTTCGCCAAGAAACCCATAGAATTGAGAATCCCGATCACCATTGCGGGTATGTCTTTCGGGTCGCTTTCCGCGAATGCCAAAGAGGCGCTTGGCCGAGGCGCCACCATGGCGGGCACCTCGACCACCACGGGCGATGGTGGCATGACCGAAGAAGAGCGCGGACATTCCGAAAAGCTGGTCTATCAGTATCTGCCGTCACGCTACGGCATGAACCCGGACGATCTGCGCCGGGCCGATGCGATTGAAGTCGTGGTCGGTCAGGGCGCGAAACCCGGTGGTGGCGGTATGCTGCTGGGTCAAAAGATTACGGAACGCGTGGCATCCATGCGCGACTTGCCCATGGGGATTGATCAACGTTCGGCCTGTCGCCACCCGGATTGGACAGGACCGGATGATCTGGAGATCAAGATCCTTGAATTGCGCGAAATCACCAATTGGGAAAAGCCCATCTACATCAAGATTGGCGGCGCGCGGCCCTATTACGACACGGCGCTTGCGGTCAAGGCAGGGGCGGATGTCGTGGTGCTGGACGGCATGCAGGGCGGCACGGCCGCCACGCAGGATGTGTTTATCGAACATGTCGGCCAACCGACGCTTGCCTGCATCCGCCCTGCCGTCAAAGCTTTGCAGGATTTAGGGATGCACCGCGAAGTTCAGCTGGTTGTTTCTGGTGGCATTCGCACCGGGGCGGATGTGGCTAAGGCCCTGGCGCTGGGCGCGGATGCCGTTTCTATCGGGTCTGCCGCGTTGATCGCTCTGGGGGACAACGATCCGAAATATGAGGCGGAATATCAGGCCTTGGGGTCCACGGCCGGGGCCTACGACGATTGGCACGAAGGCCGCGATCCCGCCGGGATCACAACTCAGGATCCGGCCCTGATGGCGCGTCTGGACCCGATTGCTGCCGGGCGCAGGTTGCGGAACTACCTGAATGTCCTGACGCTGGAATGCCAGACCATCGCGCGCGCTTGCGGACATAATCATGTCCACAATCTTGAACCCGAAGATCTGTGCGCCCTGACCATGGAAGCCGCCGCAATGGCGCAGGTGCCTTTGGCCGGGACCGACTGGTATCCGGGCAAGCCGGGTTTCTGACCTCATGTGTCGAGCCGAAGAGGGGCTTGCTCGCTCTTCTTTCATCAACAGACAGAAGGATGACCAAGATGAGTAGACTTGCCGAATTTGCGGAAAAGACCGGCGTCAAATACTTCATGATTTCCTACACCGATCTGTTTGGAGGGCAGCGCGCCAAGCTGGTGCCCGCGCAGGCTGTGGCGGATATGGAAGCGGATGGTGCGGGGTTCGCCGGTTTTGCAACATGGCTCGATCTGACCCCGGCCCATCCCGATATGCTGGCCGTCCCGGACCCCGACGCCGTGATCCAGTTGCCTTGGAAGCCAGAGGTCGCATGGGTGCCGGCGGATTGCGTGATGGAGGGCAAGCCAGTCGATCAGGCCCCGCGCAACGTGCTCAAAAAGCTAGTCGCGGAGGCGAAAACCGAAGGGCTACGGGTGAAAACGGGGATTGAGGCAGAGTTCTTCCTGCTGACGCCCGAGGGCGATCAGATTTCCGACCCTTATGACACGGCAGAGAAGCCCTGCTACGACCAACAAGCCGTAATGCGCCGGTATGACGTGGTGGCCGAAATCTGCGACTACATGCTGGCGCTGGGTTGGGGGCCTTACCAGAACGACCATGAGGATGCGAATGGCCAATTCGAGATGAACTGG
This sequence comes from Paracoccaceae bacterium, assembly GCA_016937725.1. Taxonomy (GTDB): domain Bacteria; phylum Pseudomonadota; class Alphaproteobacteria; order Rhodobacterales; family Rhodobacteraceae; genus Roseinatronobacter. The sequence goes on from JAFGVZ010000073.1 coordinate 11,429, forward strand.
GAATATGCCGACGCGTTGGTAACAGCAGATCGGCACAGTTTTTTCAAGTTCATGGTCAAGTCGATTGCGGAAAAGCACGGGCTGCGGGCCACGTTCATGCCCAAGCCTATTCCCGGACTGACCGGTAACGGGTGCCATGCGCATGTGTCGGTCTGGGACCTGGATGGCAAAATCAATGCTTTCGCCGGAGATGCGGGCGGCCAGATCGGCGAGGTCGGGCTGTCCGAGCAAGGCGGCTATTTCTTGGGCGGGATCATGAAACATGCCGAGGGCCTCGCCGCGATTACCAATCCCACGATCAACTCGTATAAGCGCATCAACGCGCCGCGCACGATGTCAGGCGCAACTTGGGCACCCAACACGGTCACATGGACCGGCAACAACCGCACCCACATGGTGCGCGTGCCTGGACCGGGCCGATTTGAACTGCGCTTGCCCGACGGGGCCGTGAACCCCTACCTGTTGCAAGCCGTGATCATAGCGGCGGGGCTTTCGGGCATCCGCACCAAGGCCGATCCCGGCCCGCGCTATGACATCGACATGTATTCCGAAGGGCACACAGTCACAGGGGCGCCGAAGTTGCCTTTGAACATGCTAGATGCCATTCGCGCACTCGAAGCCGATGCAGAATTGACAGCAATGCTGGGCAAAGAATTCTCGGCCTCCTTTATCAAGATGAAGCATCGTGAGTGGCATTCTTTCGTGTCGCATTTTTCGCGCTGGGAAAAAGAGAACACGCTCGATATCTGACGTATTCGCAGTTCTGCGACAAGACCCGGCCTAGGCCGGGTCTTTGCGTTTTCGCAAGCGCGATGGCGGGCTGCCGAACAGCTTGGAATAGGCGTCCGAGAAATGAGCCTGCGACGAGAATCCTGTCATATGCGCTATCTCTGCCAGCGGGATACGCGAGTTCACGACAAGGTCGCGCCCGGTCAGCAAGCGCAGGCGCCGGTATTCCTGCATCATGGATCGCCCGGTGGCGTCGCGAAATTGGCGTTGCAAGTGCCGCGTGGACAATCCTGCAAGTGTTGCAATCTGGTCTTGTGTCAAAGGGTCGGCGACATGGCTTTCCATCAGGTCCAGCGCGGCCTCTACCTGCCGCGATACGGCCCCATAGGCGCGTGAACTGGTCCGGCGCTGCGGTGCGTTTGCGCCGCGGATCTCTGTCTGGATGAACCAGTCAGAGATTTGCTGCGCAAAGCCCGTGCCGTGGTCTCGCGCGATGATTGCATGCATCATGTCCAGTGGGGCCGAACCGCCCGCGCAGGTGTAGCGGTCGCGGTCGATGACGAAGAGGCGGCGCTCCAATAACCAATCGCCGGGCATGTGCTCGAAATCCGGGTAATGATGCCAATGCACCGTGAAGCGCCGGTTTTCCAACAGCCCCGCCTTGGCCAGAACGACCGCACCGCCGGATATGCCGCCAAGCGCGACGCCGTTGCGGTCGGCTTGCCGAAGCCAGGCGAACAAGGCCGGATCGTTTAGCTGTGCCGGCGCGCCACCCGCGACGACGAACAGCAGGTCGTAAAGCGGCAGGGCATCCTTGTAATGGCGTGTCGGGAAGGCGCCACCAACAGAGGATTCGGCCCGCTCTCCCGTGTCTGACAGGAGCGCGATGTCATAGCACGGCGTGGACGAAAAAAGATTCGCGGCACGCAAAGGTTCCAATGCAGCGGCGGTGGATAACAGGGCGAATCCATCTACCAAAAGAAAGGCAATACGTTTCATGCGATGGGACTCGGTGAGTGACCCTTTTGATTGGCCCGATGATGAATGTATATGGCTCAATTTCAAAAGAAGAAAGATTTTTTCTTTTGTAGAAATGAAACGGGCATACGGAGCGCCACGCATGAAATTTTCTGGCTTCAAGGTCGTAAAAGAAGCATTGACCGGCCATGCCGGATGGAAACCGTTATGGCGCGATCCAGATCCGCAACCCGCCTATGACATCGTGATCGTGGGGGGCGGCGGGCATGGGCTGGCTACCGCATTCTACCTTGCGTCGGTGTTTCGCGAGCAGCGCGTCGCGGTTCTGGAAAAGGGATGGCTTGGCTCTGGAAATATCGGGCGCAACACAACGATCATCCGGTCGAACTACCTGCTGCCTGGCAACGAGCCATTCTACGAATTCTCGATGAAATTGTGGGAATCGCTGGAGCAAGAAACGAATTTCAATTCGATGGTCAGCCAGCGTGGCATCATCAACCTGATCCATACCGATGCGCAGCGCGATGCCTATCGCAGACGCGGGAACGCCATGCTTCTGGCCGGGGCCGATGCCCGATTGCTAGACCGCGAAGCACTGCGAAAGCTGGTCCCGTTTCTGAATTATGACAACCCTCGCTTCCCCATCAAGGGAGGCCTGATGCAGGCGCGCGCCGGAACCGCTCGGCATGATGGGGTGGCTTGGGGATATGCGCGCGGTGCGGATCAGCGCGGGGTCGACATTATACAAAATTGCGAAGTCACCGGCTTCCGGATCGAGAATGGCAAGGTGCTGGGGGTCGATACCTCTCGCGGATTTATCGGCGCGGCGAAAGTCGGTGTCGCCGTCGCAGGTAATTCCAGCCGGGTCATGTCCATGGCCGGGATGCGCTTGCCCATTGAAAGCCATGTCTTGCAGGCCTTTGTGTCGGAAGGGCTGAAGCCCACGATACCGGGTGTCATCACCTTCGGGGCGGGGCATTTCTATGTCAGCCAGTCGGACAAGGGTGGCCTCGTGTTCGGCGGCGACATCGACGGCTATAATTCATATGCACAGCGCGGTAATCTGCCGGTTGTCGAGGATGTGCTGGAAGGCGGAATGGCCCTGATGCCCATGATCGGCCGCGCACGTCTGCTGCGCTCTTGGGGCGGTGTTATGGACATGTCCATGGACGGCTCGCCGATCATAGATCGCACCGATATCGACGGCCTCTATTTCAATGGTGGCTGGTGTTACGGCGGGTTCAAGGCGACGCCCGCCTCTGGCTATGCCTTTGCCCACCTTCTGTCCACGGACACCCCGCACCCCACGGCCACCGCCTATCGCTTCGACCGCTTCGCACGCGGTTATGTGATTGATGAAAAGGGCGTCGGCGCCCAACCCAACCTGCACTGAGGTCACAACCATGTTGATCCCACACCCTTTGCTTGGTCCACGTGATGCGCAGGAATTCATCTATCTTGGTGACGCCACGCTGATGCACCGCCCTGACGCAACGCGCCCGGACGCCGAAGCGGCCTTTTGTGACTATGTCTTCCTGCGGCACAACCCGGCGGGCGTGCATCGCGAATTGTGGTTTCACGAGGCAGGCGACAGGTCTTGGCTGGTCGTCACCCGGAATACCGTGACGCATGAAATCATCGGTGCTGAATTGGCCTGTGACGTGAAGCTTGGAGTGACACAATGACCCGCCTTTCCACGGGGGGTCTGATAGACCGCGAAACGCAACTGCGCTTCAGCTTCAACGGGCGGTCCTATACCGGGCATCCGGGCGATACGCTGGCCTCGGCGCTTTTGGCCAATGGGGTGCAGCTTGTGGGCCGCAGCTTCAAATACCACCGCCCGCGCGGGGTGTTCGCGGCCGGGTCGGAAGAGCCGAATGCCATGGTCGAATTGCGCAGCGGCGCGCGGCAGGAACCCAATACCCGCGCCACCGTCGCGGAATTGTTCGACGGGCTTGTCGCGCGGTCACAGAACCATGTCGGATCGTTGGAGCGAGACTTGCTGGCGATAAACGACCTGTTTGCACCGTTCCTCGCGGCTGGGTTCTATTACAAAACCTTCATGTGGCCCAAGGCGTTCTGGGAAAAGCTATACGAGCCTGCGATCCGACGCGCGGCGGGCCTTGGCACGCTCTCAATGCGACCGGACCCCGACAGCTATGATAAGGGCTTTCTGCATTGTGACCTTTTGGTAATCGGCGCGGGCGCGGCCGGTCTTGCTGCGGCACTGACAGCCGGGCGTGCGGGCGCGCAAGTGGTGTTGGCCGAAGAGGACTTCCAGCTCGGCGGGCGACTTCTGTCGGAACGCGACAGTCTGGACGGAGCAGAGGCCAGTCTTTGGGTCACGAAGATGCGCGAGGAATTACAAAGCCTTGCCAATGTTCGCCTCATGCCGCGCACGACCGTTTTCGGGGCCTATGACCATGGTATTTATGGCGCGGTTGAACGGGTGGCCGACCATTTGCCCACCCCCGGTGACAGAGTGCGCCAAAGCCTGTGGCGGATCAGGGCGAAACGCGCGATCCTTGCCGCGGGCGCGATAGAGCGGCACATTCCCTTCGCCGAGAACGACCGCCCCGGCATCATGCTGGCCGGGGCGATGCGCGCCTATGCCAACCGTTGGGCCGTCACGCCGCTGAAGAATGCGACCGACCGGGTTGCGGTGTTTACCAACGGTGATGACGGGCACCGCACGGCGCTTGACCTGATGGCGCATGGCGTGCCGGTGCTGGGGGTGATCGACACGCGCGCGGATGCACCGCGTTTCGGCGATTACAGATTGTTCGCGGGTGCAACCATCACCGGCACCAAGGGGCGGCACGGGCTGACAGCAATCCAGATCACCCAAGGCAGCAAGGCTGCGTGGTATTCCGTGGGCGCGCTGGGCGTCGCCGGGGGCTGGAACCCGAATGTGCATCTGGCTTCGCATCATCGCGGGCGTCCGGTTTGGGATGAGGGCGTGCTGGCCTTCTTGCCGGGGCCGAACGGGCCGCACGGGCTGATCCCGGTGGGCGCTGCGGCGGGCAAAGGTGGTGTTGCCAACGCCCTTGCCGACGGAATGCAGGGCGCGATCACGGCCTTGGGGCAGATCGGTCTTGCCGCTAAACCGATTCCGCTTCCACAGGCCGAAAATACGCCAGCGACCCAAGAAGCTTTCTGGCATGTGCCGGGCCGACGCCGCGCATGGGTCGACTTCCAGAATGATGTCACCGTCAAGGATATTGCGCTTGCCCACAAAGAGAATATGCGCTCGGTCGAGCATCTGAAGCGCTGGACAACGCTGGGGATGGCAACCGATCAAGGTAAGACGTCGAATATTTCGGCTCTGGCGGTCATGGCGGAATTGACAGGCAAGACCATTCCCCAGACTGGCACAACCATGTTCCGCCCGCCCTATACCGGGGTGTCGTTGGCAGTGCTGGGCGGCGGCGATACCGGGCCGCATTTCCGGCCCAAGCGCCTGACCCCGACCCATTATTGGGCCAGTGCACGGGGCGCGTCCTTCATTGAGGTTGGCCCATGGATGCGCGCGCAGTTTTTCCCGCAGCCGGGCGAGACCCATTGGCGCCACTCCGTCGACCGCGAAGTATTGGCCGTCCGCGCAGGCGTCGGCATTTGCGATGTCACCACGCTGGGCAAGATCGACGTGCAGGGCGCGGATGCGGGCGAATTCCTGAACCGCGTCTATGCCAACATGATGGGCACGCTCAAGGTTGGTATGGTCCGCTACGGCCTCATGCTGCGCGAGGATGGGCATGCCTATGATGACGGCACTTGTGCCCGACTGGCGGAAGATCACTTCATTGTCACGACAACCACGGCGAATGCGGCGGGTGTTTATCGCCAGCTCGAATTCTTCCGGCAATGCGTCTGGCCGGATTTGGATGTGCAGCTCATTTCGACCACGGATGCCTGGGCGCAGATTGCCGTGGCTGGGCCGAAATCGCGGATGCTGCTTCAGCGCGTTGTCGATGACGCAGACATCTCGAACGCGGCGTTTCCCTTCATGGCCTGCCGCGCGCTGACCATTTGCGGCGGCTTGCGGGCGCGGTTGTTCCGTATCTCGTTTTCGGGAGAGCTGGCCTATGAGCTGGCCGTTCCCGCGCGCTACGGCCATGCGCTGATGGAACGCCTGATGGAGCAGGGCGCGGATCTGGGCGTGACCCCTTATGGCACGGAAGCACTTGGCGTGTTGCGGATCGAGAAGGGCCATGCTGCCGGGGCCGAGTTGAACGGACAGACAACTGCGCAAATGCTGGGTCTGGGGCGCATGGTCTCTGCCAAGAAGGACAGTGTCGGCGCGATCATGTCGCGGCGCGAAGGCTTGGCGGGCGACAAGCGTCGTCTTGTGGGGCTCAAGCCCGTGACCGCGCAAACGCCGGTGGCGGCGGGATCGCATTTGTTCACGCGCCGGGCCGTGCAGGACATGGCCAACGATCAAGGCTGGGTCACGTCGGCCTGCTACTCGCCCCATCTGGAAAGCTATATCGCGCTTGGCTTCTTGGAAGATGGTGAAAATCGCTTGGGTGAAGTGATTACGGCCGCGAACCCGCTTGAAGGGCAAGAGGTGGCGGTGGAAGTGGTCTCTGCCCATTTTGTCGACCCGGACGGAGGACGTCTGCGTGACTGATCTTATCCCGCTAACTGCGCTGGGCTGCACGGCGGCACGGCATGAAAAGATCGGTGCGTTCCATCTGACGGAGCGCCCAAATCTGGCCTTGGCGTCTTTGAGCCTGCGCAAGGGACAAGCGGTGCCGTCGCCCTTTGGCCTTGTTCTGCCCGGTCCGGGGCAGGCAGTCTGGAGTGGCGATCATGGCGCGTTCTGGACGGGGCGCGATCAATGGATGATCGAGGCAAACGGACAGACCGACTTGGCCGCATTGCTGAAGGCCGCTGTGCCAAACGCGTCGATTACCGAACAGACCGACGGGTTTGCCGCGTTTGAACTGACGACCGAACAAGGCGCAGACGCCATTGACGAGGTGATGCGCAAGCTTGTGAACCTTGACCCGCACGCTTTTGAGGCGGGCAGTGCGACCCGCACAACGCTGGATCACATCAGCGTTTTCCTGATCCGTCGTGCCCCGGACAAGTTGTCCGTGATCGGAATGCGCACCTATGCGGCGGCACTTTGGCACGCGCTTGCGCAGGTTGCCCGACGCACCGACGCTGACATTGACGCAAGACTGTCGCCATGAATGGCGAACGCAGAGGCGGAATTGCTTTTTTACGACGCGGAAGCTGAACACTGCCGCAGAAAGAACCTGCTAAAGATATGCCGGAGGTCGATACGCCGGTAGCTTTGGCAGGCTGTTTCAAGGCGGTCCGAGTTGACCTGATCAAGCTCGATGAAAAAGCGATCGATGTAAAACAGGTATGTATGCCAGCCGTCGCCCTCGTAGCGACGGTGCTGTTCTGGCTGCGGATACCCATCAGGCTGAAGCCTAATCCGTGGCGAATTTGGTCACGTCAATGCCGAAGGTTTTGGCCTTCGAATATGCGGTTGTTGCAGCAATACCCAATAGGGCGGCAGCGCCCGACTTTCCAGAAATGCGGCCTTTCGCGCGCCGCAGCGCATTTTCGAAATTCTCGATTTCAAGTTTGCGCAGGTCCTCTTGGCTCATGACCTTGTCAGACCTTGCGTCCGGGTCGTCTTTGCCTACCTGAAGATCAAGCCTAAGCGGGCCGCCCTGCGCCAGAATGGCCGTGCGCTCGATCACATTTTCCAATTCGCGCACGTTGCCCGGCCAATCATACTGCTTGAGCGCGGACATGTTTGCATTGGTCAGCCGCGCTTTGGGCAGCCGCAACCGTCGGGTTATCCGGTCGAGGAAGTGGCGCGCCAGATAGGGAATGTCCTCTGGCCTTTGGTTCAGCGGTTGGCAAGTTATGGGCAACACGTTCAGCGCGAAATACAAATCCTGCCGGAACCGACCCGCCCGCACCTCTGCCGCAAGATTGCGCGATGTGGTGGCGATTACCTTGATCGAGACCGGGGTTTCGGAACTGTCACCAAGCCGCCTGACATGACCCGATTTCAGCACATCGTAAAGACGCGCTTGGATTTTCGCGGGAAGTGCGGACACTTCGTCTAGATGCAGGGTGCCATTATGGGCCATCATCAGCTTACCGACGGTGTCGCGCGAGGCGCCCGGAAAGGCCCCGCGCCGGTAGCCAAACAATTCGGCTTCCAACTCGTCTGTGTCGGTCTGGTCGCAAGCGATGCGCGTCAAGGGCCTGCGTTGCCGAGCGCTGGCTTCGTGTATGGCCGATACGGTCAGGCTTTTGCCCGACCCGATCGGCCCCGAGACAAGCACATGCGCATCATTCTTCGCGGCAAGGTCGATCTGCGCGTTCAACGCCTTGATCGAGGACGAGACACCGACCACGCCCGTATGCGACCGCGCCGAGCGGATTTCCGTCAGTAGGTAGTCATTCTCTTGTTCTAGCTTGACCTTCAGGTCTTCGACCTGTGCCAAGGCTTCACGCAAGGCGCGCTCATTCTCTTTGCGCTCGGTCACATCCCGAAAGATGACAACGGCCCCTGCCAGCACGTTGTGGTCATAGATAGGGGTAGAGACGTATTCGACAAGGATGGGTTTGCCATCCTTGCGCCAGAAGACATCATCCTCGACACGCATTGTCTTGTCGCGCCGGAAAGATTCGTAGATCGGGCATTCATGCGCGGGAAAATGCTCTCCGTTCAGGTGTTTGTAATGGATGATCGAATGCAGCCCTCGACCGATCAAATCATCTGAAGACCAGCCAAGCATTTCTTGGGCCGCGCGGTTGACGAAGGTCGCTTTTCCCTCGGCATTGATTCCGTAAATCCCTTCCCCCGCCGCTTCCAGAATCAGGCGGTTCTGGGCCTCGACCTCTCGGAAGAAGCCATAGATGTTTTGCCACTGCATCAGCCCGGCACTTTGATGCGCGTTCAATTCTTCGCGCTGGTTGCGGCGGTCCAGCTCATCGAGATCCAGAAAGCTGAGCAGCACGCGCGCGGGTTGGTGCTGGATACCATAGGTCTGCAAACGAAGGGGTTGGCCATCCGCGCCCATCAGGCTGATCGTCCGGTCGGTGTAGGACACGAAATGTGCGACCGCATCAAAAAAGACGGCGACCAAGGCAATATCGCTGGCAAGAAGTTTCGAGAAGGGCCGCTCTACCGCGCCCGCACCCAACATGCGTTGCGCCGCGATGTTGAACGCTTCTATCCGGTCGGTCTGCGTGTTCAGCAGAACGCTTGGAAGCGGCTGAGTTGCGACAAGGATATCAGAATCGGGTGTGGTCTGCATGAGACAGAGCATCTGTGCTTGCGCAGCAAAGCGAAGCACGAAAATTCGTAATTTACGAAAATTCGTAAGAAACGCTCATAATTTAATCAATTATTTCAATGCAAAGCGCACTTTGATGCGGGTTTCATCCTGTCTTCAAGACAGCCCTTTCCTGTGGGACTCTGAACCTAACAACGACAGGAGATGGATATGACAATCAAAAGCCTGGGTAATCCCTATTCCGAAAAGACCGATCTGCGGCATGGGGCCGAATGTGGCTGTGACAGTTGCGTGTCGGGCCATGGGCATGACAAGTCTTATGTCGAACCGGCGCGCATGTCGTCCGAGCAGATGATGGAACGCGCGGTTGAAAGCGCCATTGTGCGGTCGGTTTTCGGCCAGAACGATATCGCACGCCGCTCCTTCATGGGGTTGTTGGGCGGCTCGACCGTGGCTGCGGTGCTGGCGTCTGTCTTCCCTGTCAAAGAGGCCGCAGCGGCGCTTTTGGACGACCTTGGTCCCCCCGAAAAGCCCGATTTGAACATCGGCTTTGTGCCCATCACCTGCGCCACGCCCATCATCATGGCGCAGCCTTTGGGCTTTTACGAACGCTACGGCCTGAACGCGCAGGTGATCAAGACCGCGGGTTGGGCCGTGGCCCGCGACAAGTCGCTGTCTGGCGAATATGACGCCAGCCACATGCTGACGCCGATGCCGCTGGCCATGACCATGGGGGCGGGGTCGATTGCGTCGCCCTACATCATGCCGGCAGTGGAAAACATCAACGGTCAGGCCATCGTGCTGTCGAATGAGCATCTGGACAAGCGCGACCCCACTCAGTGGAAAGGGTTCACATTCGGCGTGCCGTTTGAATATTCCATGCACAACTTCTTGCTGCGGTATTACGTGGCAGAATTCGGGCTGGACCCCGATGTGGACATTCAAATCCGCGTTGTCCCGCCGCCTGAAATGGTCGCCAACCTGCGCGCTGGCAACCTTGACGGCTACCTGTCGCCAGACCCGTTCAACCAGCGCGCCGTTTGGGAAGGCATTGGCTTCATTCACATGTTGACCAAGGATATCTGGGAAGGCCATCCCTGCTGTGCCTTTGCAGCACCTCTGAGCTTTGCGCAGGAACTGCCCAACACTTATGGCGCGCTTTTGAAGTCGATCATCGATGCGACGCAATATGCGTCCAACCCCGACAACCGGATCGAGATTTCCGAGGCCATTGCGCCGACCAACTACCTGAACCAACCGGTTCAAGTGATCCAGCAAGTGCTAACAGGCACCTACGCAGACGGCTTGGGTGAAGTGAAGCGCGTGCCCGACCGGATCGATTTCGACCCGTTCCCATGGCATTCCATGGGTGTGTGGATCCTGACGCAGATGAAGCGTTGGGGCTATATCGAGGGCGATGTCGATTACAAGGGGATCGCAGAGCAGGTCTATCTGGCCGCCGACGCGAAGAAGGTGATGGAAGACCTAGGCTATACCGCGCCAGATGTGACCTACAAATCCCATACCATCATGGGCAAGACCTTCGATTACAACGACCCCGAGGGCTATGTTCAAAGCTTCGCCATCGGGAAGAAATAAGCCATGATGGGCACACTTTCTGAAAACCGGCGTGCGGCCCTTTTGTCGGTCAGCATGCTGGTCATCGGCCTTCTGATCTGGGAGGCAGCCATTCCCGCACAGCAGGCAGCGGGGGAATTGACCGAGTATGAATTGCTCACCGGAGGAGGGGCGCCCAAAGCGGGCGTGCCCCCACCATCAGAGATCTTCACCAAGGCGTGGGAAGAGTTGTCGAACCCATTCTACGATGCCGGGCCGAATGACAAGGGCATCGGCATACAGATCGGTTATTCGATATACCGGGTGTTGTCGGGCTATTTCATGGCTGCCGCCATTGCCATCCCGTTGGGCTTTCTGATCGGCATGTCCGCCGTGGCCTACAAGGCGTTCAACCCGTTCATTCAGGTGTTGCGCCCCATTTCGCCCTTGGCATGGATGCCGCTTGCGCTGTTCATCATCCAAGATAGTGAACTCAGCGCGATTTTCGTGATCTTCATCTGCTCGATCTGGCCCATGCTGATCAACACGGCCTTCGGTGTGGCAGGTGTGCGCAAAGACTGGATCAACGTGGCGCGAACCCATGAACTGGGAGCCATGCGCACCGCCTTCACGGTCATCTTGCCTGCTGCGGCCCCAACCATCATCACCGGAATGCGCATTTCGATCGGGATCGCGTGGCTTGTGATCGTCGCGGCAGAGATGCTCGTGGGGGGAACCGGCATCGGGTATTACGTCTGGAACGAGTGGAACAATCTCGATCTGACATCGGTGATCTTTTCCATCCTGATGATCGGCGTCGTGGGCATGGTGCTTGACAGCATCTTTACCCTTGCGCAGCGCGCTGTCGCCTACGCGGAATAGGAGAGTGTCCATGAGCTTTTTGAGCATCGAACGTCTGACGCAGCAATTTCCCGACGGTCAGGGCGGTATGCTGACCGTGTTCGAAAACGCCTCGTTCGGGATCGAAAAGGGCGAATTCGTCTGCATTCTGGGCCATTCGGGCTGCGGCAAATCCACGATCATGAACATCCTTGCCGGTTTGGCCGAACCAAGTTCCGGGGTGGTCAAGATGGATGGGTTCGGCGTGTCTGGCCCGTCGCTGGACCGGGGCGTGGTGTTTCAGAACTATTCGCTGTTGCCTTGGCTGAGCGCGCTGCACAACGTGACCTTTGGCGTGAAGGCCAGAGAGCCGGGTTGGTCCAAGGCGCAAGTGGAAGAGCATTCGCGCAAATTTCTGTCCATGGTCGGGCTGGAGGGCGATGTGGTGCATCGCAAGCCCTCGCAACTGTCAGGGGGGATGCGCCAGCGCGTCTCTATCGCGCGCGCCTTTGCCAATCAGCCCAAATTGCTGCTGCTGGACGAACCTTTCGGCGCACTGGATGCCCTGACGCGCGGCACCATCCAAGACGAGCTTCTGAAAATCTGGAGCGGGACAGAACAGACCGTGTTCATGATCACGCATGATATAGATGAAGCGATCTTGTTGGCTGACCGCATTTTGCTGATGACCAACGGCCCCTTCGCAAAGGTCGCAGAGAGTGTCGAAATCACGATCCCCCGGCCCAGAAACCGCACCGAGATTATCGAGCATCCGAACTACTACGCGATCCGCAACCATCTGGTGCAGTTCCTTGGCAAGCGCTCGAAAGAGCTGGCCGGTCAACCCTCTGACGGCGACAATAAGCCTGTCACCGTCCGCATCGACAAAACTGCTCCGGCAGAGGCCGAGGCGGAACCCGAGCATGCTCCGAAACTGCGTGCCGTGAACGACTGACATGACCTATCAAGAGGCCGTCCAGAAGGTGCGCATGGCGGTGCGCCATGCCTCTATCAACACTGTTCCAATTGAAGCAAGCGAACGGCTGTTTCATTGGCGCCGTGGGCGGCGTCCCGACGACCACCCGGGCCTCAGCGAACTTGGCCTTTAGGCCATCACCTATCCAAGGAGGAAACTATGAAAGACACATACGAGGTGCCCAGCATGATGACCAAGGAAGACGTCACGATGATGATCTTGTCGGCCAAGAAACAGGCGGGCCTGACATGGGAAGGCATTGCGGCTTCGATCGGCATGTCGCCGGTCTTCACCCATTCCGCCGCGATGGGGATGAATGCGTTTCCGATGGACAAGGCCGAAGCGTTAGTCACGGCGCTGGGCCTGCCGCAAGAGGCTGCGTCGGTCCTGAATGAGCCGCCGACCAAGGTCTGGGAACAAGCCGTGCCGACAGACCCTTGCATCTACCGCTTTTATGAAATCGTGGGCGTTTACGGCCCCACATTGAAGGCGCTGATCGAAGAAAAATTCGGCACCGGCATCATGTCGGCGATTGATTTCGACATGTCCGTAACCCGCGTGGAACACCCGAAAGGCGACAGGGTCAAGCTGGAGATGTCGGGTAAATTCCTTGGCTACAATAGCTGGTAAATGCAGCCGCGCTTTGGGTAATCCCCAAGGCGCGGAGCTTTCAGCCCTTATGCATTACTCTGGCAAGTGTTGCATATGCCGCTTCTGCGGCGGCCAGCGCGCCTTCCAAAAAGCCGCCATCTTCTGG
>JAFGVZ010000074.1 GCA_016937725.1 Paracoccaceae bacterium
CCACGATCCGCTCCAAGATGGCCGAATTGCTGGTAGAAGCGAAGGCGGATCTGGCAGAGGGCTGATCTTGGCGGCTCCAAGCGCAGATTGCATTTGATCTGTGCGCCTGCTTTGCGCTATGCGCGCGGCAATGCGGGCGCAGGACAAGAGGGGCCATGCCGCCCCTCTTTTTTTTTGTGATGGGACCCGACCATGAGCGATGCGCTGAGCGATCTTTTGGCTACTCGCGACTGGCTTTTGGCCGATGGCGCGACCGGCACCAACCTTTTCAACATGGGTCTGCAATCGGGCGATGCGCCCGAATTGTGGAATGCTGACGAGCCCGAGAAGATCCGCGCACTCTATCGCGGTGCGGTCGAAGCCGGGTCGGACCTGTTCCTGACCAACACCTTCGGCGGCAATGCCAGCCGGCTGAAATTGCACGCCGCCGAATCGCGTGTGCACGAGTTGAACCGCCTTGGCGCGGAACTGGGCCGCGAGGTTGCCGATGCCAGCGGGCGGCGCGTGATCGTAGCGGGGTCTGTTGGGCCGACGGGCGAGATTATGGCGCCCATGGGCAGCCTGACCCATGCTTTGGCGGTCGAGATGTTCCACGAGCAAGCCGAAGGGCTGAAAGCGGGCGGGGCCGATGTGCTGTGGGTGGAAACCATTTCCGCCCCGGAAGAATACAAGGCCGCCTCTGAAGCTGCGGCCCTTGCCGAAATGCCGTGGTGTGGCACCATGAGCTTTGACACCGCCGGGCGCACCATGATGGGCCTGACCTCTGCGGCGATGGTGCAAATGGTCGACAAGCTGAAACACAAGCCGCTGGCCTTTGGTGCCAATTGCGGGGTTGGTGCATCGGACCTGTTGCGCACGGTTTTGGGCTTTGTGGAAGCAGGGAGCACGATCCCCCTGATCGCCAAGGGCAATGCCGGTATTCCAAAATATGTGGACGGGCACATCCATTACGATGGCACGCCCGACCTGATGGCCGATTACGCGGTGCTGGCGCGTGATGCCGGTGCGCGCATCATCGGCGGCTGTTGCGGCACGATGCCCGTGCATCTGCGCGCCATGCGCGTGGCACTGGAAACCCGCGCCCCCGGCCCCCGCCCCGATCTGGAGACGATCAAGTCGCGGATTGGTGGTTTCTCGTCCGCCGTAGATGGCACCGAGGGTGACAATGCGGACGCGCCCGCGCGGCGCGGCAATCGCCGCCGCCGTGACGGCTAGCGCTTAGCACTTGGCGACGGTTTTGGTCGCCAAGCCCCGCGCCAAGGTCGCAAATGGACGTGTCCGGCGCGGCAAAATATCTGAATGGTCACTGATCTGTAATTCAACGCGCCATAAGGCGTGTCGCCTCAAAGGGTATCTTCCATGTCCGACGAAGACGAAATCATTCTGGCTGACCTGTCCGACGACGACCTTGTCGAGCAGATGATGGACGATCTTTACGACGGGTTGCGCGAAGAGATTGAAGAGGCCGTAACAATCCTGCTGGACCGCGGCTGGACGCCCTATGACATCCTGACCAAGGCGCTGGTCGCGGGAATGACCATTGTCGGCCATGATTTCCGCGACGGTATCCTGTTTGTGCCCGAAGTGCTGCTGGCCGCGAATGCCATGAAGGGCGGCATGGCCATTCTGAAGCCGCTGCTGGTGGAAACCGGTGCGCCCCGCATGGGCAAGATGGTGATTGGCACGGTGAAAGGCGACATCCACGACATTGGCAAGAACCTTGTGTCGATGATGATGGAAGGCGCGGGCTTCGAAGTGGTCGATTTGGGCATTAACAACGCGGTCGAGGTTTATCTGGAAGCGCTGGAGCGCGAACAACCCGATATTCTGGGCATGTCAGCGCTTTTGACGACCACTATGCCGTATATGAAGGTGGTCATCGATACGCTGGTCGCAAAAGGTTTGCGCGACGATTACATCGTGCTTGTGGGTGGCGCGCCGTTGAATGAGGAATTCGGCCGTGCGATCGGGGCCGACGCCTATTGCCGTGATGCGGCTGTGGCGGTGGAGACGGCCAAGCAAATGGTCGCCCGCAAACACAACCAGATGGCTGCCGGTTAGGCTGTTTGCTGCGAAAGCGTGATTGGCCTTAAGGCCTCTGGCGCAGGAGAGTGCGAGGCCCCGGATCAAGTCCGGGGCGGGTGTTTTTTGCCTGACCTGTGCCAGCCAGTATTCAGCGTGGCGTTTATGGCTGCTGTCCTGTCTTGAGTATTTAGAGCAAGATGAAGCGCGAGATGGCGAATTAGAGTCTGGGTTTTTCGCCGCGCGCCATGCACACTACACTCCTGATACATACAGGAGAGACAGATGACTGACGTCTTGAAGCTGCTGGCGGTCGTGAGCCTTGGTGTCGCGCCGACCGCATTGGCCGCCCAAAGCCTGGTGGATGCCACCGACCCCGCGGCCATTGCCGAGATTGCACGCGGCTATGGCGCGGTCGAGGTCACCACCGATGCGGTTGGCGATCCCATGCTGCGCGGACGCATGGAGGGGGTGCAATATCTGGTTCTGTTTTATGGCTGTGAATCCGGGCGCAACTGCACAAACATCCAGTTTCAGGCCGCATGGGTGAACAATGGCAGCACGACCGAACAGGATTTGGAGGCGTGGAATCGCGACAACCGTTTCGGCAAAGCACATATGGATGCGGAATATGATCCGGTCATCCAATGGGATGTGAACCTGTTCGGGGGCGTCAGCCGGGCCAATCTGGACGATACGTTCGACTGGTGGCGCGTGGTTCTGGACAAGTTCGAAACCTAC
Source organism: Paracoccaceae bacterium (assembly GCA_016937725.1). GTDB lineage: Bacteria > Pseudomonadota > Alphaproteobacteria > Rhodobacterales > Rhodobacteraceae > Roseinatronobacter. Next base: position 2,764 of record JAFGVZ010000074.1, read on the forward strand.
CTGAACTAGAAGGGCACTGGCGCCGTAACCGTCAGGCCGCGCCCGCCATCGGGGTGGCGCAGGCGCAATTCGCGCGCGTGCAGCATCAGGCGCGGAAAATCGCGTGCTTGGCCTTCGGCATAGAAGGGGTCACCCAAGATCGGGTGCCCGATGGCCAGCATATGCACGCGCAACTGGTGACTGCGGCCTGTGGCGGGCGACAAGCGCAGGCGTGATCCCGTGTCTTCGTGACGGATCAGCGCCCAGTCTGTCTGCGCGGCGCGGCCTGTCTCGTGACACACCATCTGGCACGGGCGGTTTGGCCAATCGACCGTCAGGGGCAGGTCGATCCGGCCATTTTTCTCGGCCACTCTGCCCCAAACGCGGGCCACATATTGCTTGCGGGTCTGCCGCTTTTCGAATTGCAGGCCCAGATGGCGTTGAGCCATCGGCGAGCGCGCGAAGACAATCACGCCCGACGTGTCGCGGTCCAGCCGATGCACCAACAAAGCTTCGGGAAAGACCGCCTGAACCCGCGCGATCAGGCAATCTGCCAGATTCGGACCACGACCGGGAACCGACAAAAGCCCCGCCGGTTTGTTCAGAAACAGCAATTCGTGATCTTCGTGCAGGATCACAAGATCGTCTTGCGGGGGATTATAGCCAGCGTTGTCCATGCGCGGGATGTGCCGGATGCAACGGCGCGGTGCAAGGGCGTGCTTGGCAAAAGGGCGGGGTTTCCCCCGCCCTGATAGCTTTAGTTCAGGGCCGCGTCAGTAATGGCGTGGGTCCAAGCGCCCTCAGGCTCGCGGGTGATGACCGGGTCCGACCCGCCCGCCAGAAGCGAGGCAACCGTGCGCTGGTAATCTGCCGGGTCCAGCGCGCCGTTCGAGCCCGCGGTCAAAAGCGCAACCTCGCTCATCATGCGGATTTGGTGCGCTTCGGTCTGCGCGCCGGTCTGGTCGTATTCCAGCACGATCATTGCCGCGTCTTCGGGGTTTTCCTCGGCCCATTTCCAGCCGCGCATAGAGGCGCGCACGAAACGGGTCATCTTGTCCACGAAAGCCGGGTCGGACAGGTTGTCTTCCAGCACGTAGAGGCCATCTTCCAAGGTGGCGACGCCCTGATCTTCATATTTGAACGTGACCAGATCATCCGGGGTCAGCCCGCCATCAATGACCTGCCAGTATTCGTTATAGGTCATGGTCGAGATGCAGGCCGCCTGACCGTTCAGCAGCGGGTCCACGTTGAAGCCTTGGCGCAGGACCTCGACACCGGCATCACTGCCATCGGTCGGAATGCCCAATTGGCTCATCCAGCTCAGGAACGGGAATTCGTTTCCGAAGAACCAAACGCCCAGCGTTTTGCCAGCGAAATCTTCGGTGGTGGCAATGCCCGCGTCTTTGCGGCAGGTCAGCATCATGCCCGACGATTTGAAAGGCTGCGCGATATTGACCATGGGCAGGCCCTTTTCGCGGGCGGCCAGGGCGGCGGGCATCCATTCCACGGTGACATCGGCACCGCCACCGGCCAAGACTTGCGTGGGCGCAATGTCGGGGCCGCCGGGCAGGATGGTCACGTTCAGGTCTTCTTCGCTGTAATAGCCGTTTTCAAGCGCCACGTAATAGCCTGCGAATTGCGCCTGCGTGACCCATTTAAGTTGCAAGGTCACGTCATCGGCGGCCAAGGCCGCTCCGGCAAAAAGCGTCAGGCTCGCCGCGGTTAGGGTTGTCTTGAGTTTCATGGTCTTCCCCCTTGTTGGTTGGTGGTTTTATCTTCTGTGCGACGGGTGCCAGAACGTCACCCGCCGTTCTATCCAGGCAATCAAACCGTAAGCGCTGGTGCCCACCATCGCTGCAACGACGATCTCAGCCCAAACCAGATCGATCGACAAGCTGCCCACGGCGGTCGAGATGCGAAAACCCATCCCGCGCGTGGGAGAGCCGAAATATTCAGCAACTATAGCGCCGATCAGCGCCAAAGTGGTGGCAATTTTCAACCCGTTGAAGATGAAGGGCATCGCGGCGGGCAGGCGCAGCTTGAACAGGGTTTGCGCATAGCTGGCGGCGTATGTGTTCATCAGGTCGCGTTGCATGGCATCGGAGGCTTTCAGGCCCTGCACGGTGTTCACAAGTATCGGGAAGAACACCATCACAACCACCACCGCGGCCTTGGACTGCCAATCGAAGCCGAACCAATTGACCATGATGGGGGCGACACCGACGATGGGAAGGGCGGCAAAGAAATTCCCGATGGGCAGCAGGCCACGTGTCAGAAAAGCTGAGCGGTCGATGGCGATGGCGCAAAGAAACGCGGCTGCTGCACCGATCACGAACCCGCGAAACGCGCCCTTGACGACCGTTTGCACAAAGTCCGTCCAGAGAATGTCGAGCGAGGCGGCGAAGGTTTGCGCCACAAGGCTGGGCGCGGGCAGGATAACTTGGCTGACGCCCAAGCCCCGCACGATGCCTTCCCACAGCACCAATAGCGTGACGCCGAACAGAACTGGCACCGTGATGCGCACCAGCCGCGTGTCGCGCCAAGGCGAATTGGCCAGCCAGATATTCGCGCCCCAAGCCGCGACCCAAAAAGCAAGGCTCATGATTAGGGCCATTACGTGCGCCCTCCCATCCGGCCAAGGGCCACGCGTTGGGTCAGGTCTAGAAGCGTCACCAACAGCCCGGCAAGGATCGCGGCGGCAAAGAGCGCGGACCAGATTGCCAAGGGCGCGCCGAACTGGTCTCCGATCAGGATGCGGGCGCCAAGGCCAGACACAGCGCCCGTTGGCAACTCGCCCACGATGGTGCCGACCAGCGCCGCCGCGATGCCGATTTTCAACGAGGTAAACAGGAACGGCAGCGATGCGGGCAGGCGCAGCTTGAAAAAGCTTTGCCAGCCATTCGCGTCATAGGTTTTCAGCAAATCCAACTGGCTGGCTTCGGGCGCACGCAGGCCCTTCACCATGCCGACCAGCACGGGGAAGAAACATAGGTAAGCCGAGATGATCGCTTTTGGCACCCCGCGCCCTTCAATCCCTAATTGCGACGAGACGACGATGATCATGGGCGCCAGCGCCACGATGGGTATCGTCTGGCTGATGATGCCCCATGGCATAAGGCTCATATCCGCGACCCGGCTATAGACGATGGCGACCGCGCCCAAGATTCCGACCGCGGTGCCAAGGGCAAAGCCCCAGAGCGTGGATTGCAACGTGATCCATGCGTGATAGATCAGGGAACGGTTGGAAAAAGCGCGGCCTTTCAAAGCCATGTCGCCGGTAGTTTTCCAAAATTCCTGACCCACCTGCATGGGTGTTGGCAGACGTGGACGGTCCAAACCGTAGGCCGCCCGAATGTGCCACGGATTGTCTGCCATGAGTCGTAAAGCTGAGACGGAACGCCGCTCGACCGACCCCTCTGGAAGGATTGTAGCCCCCGCTCTTTCCGCTTGATCAAGCGCCGTGCGGATATTCATGGGTGCGACGGCGAGATACCAGATCAAGACAAGACCGCCCAAGACGGTCAATATGGGCAAGAGGTTACGCATGAGTGACACCCGCCCCAGACTTGATCTGGGGCCTTGCCGCCGGCGAAGCGAGCAAGAGGCCCCGGATCAAGTCCGGGGCGCGGCGTGCATCGCCCTCAATCATAGCTATGTCCCGCGCGCAGTCCTTCGCGCACCCGGTGCGAAAGCGCCAGAAATTCCGGCGTTTCGCGTAAATCCAGTGGGCGTTCGCGCGGAAGCGTGCTTTCGATGACATCCGTTATCCGCCCCGGCCGCGGGCTCATGACCACGATCTTGGTCGAGAGATACACTGCTTCGGGAATGGAATGGGTTACGAACCCCACCGTCTTGCCGGTCTTGGCCCAGAGCTTCAGCAGTTGTTCGTTCAGGTGGTCGCGCACAATTTCATCCAGCGCGCCGAAGGGCTCGTCCATCAGCAAGATGTCAGCGTCAAAGGCCAATGCCCGCGCGATCGAGGCGCGCTGCTGCATCCCGCCCGACAATTGCCACGGAAACTTCTTCTCGAACCCGTCAAGTTCAACCAGTTTCAGCACATGTTGCACCCGGTCGGCCATGTCGGATTTCGCATAGCCCATAATTTCCAATGGCAGCCGGATATTGCCGCCAATCGTGCGCCACGGATACAGCCCTGCACTTTGAAACACATACCCATAAGCTCGTTTGCGGCGCGCTTCGTCCGGGGTCAGCCCGTTCACCATCAGGTTGCCCGCTGTGGGCTTCTCCAAGGCGGCGATGCATCGCAAAAAGGTTGTTTTGCCACAACCCGAAGGACCGATGAAGGATACGAATTCACCCTTCTCAATGGTCAGGTCCACGTCCTTAAGCGCATGGACCGGGCCATCATTGGTCTGGAAGGTCAGGCTCAGGTTCTGGGCCTGAATGACAGGGTCTTGCGCCAAGTCAGACCCCCGTCGCCGGGATGCCCGAGCGTTGCACCGGGCGCGGGGCGGTCAGGTCTTTCCAAGTGCTCAGCGCTTGGTTCGTCACACCGTTGCCGGGGCGCTTGATGAATTGCCCATGGCCTTCCTGAGTGCGCACCTCGCCGTCATGGATGGCGACTTGCCCGCGCGTCAGCGTGAAGCGCGGCAGGCCCTTCACCTCTTTCCCCTCGAACACGTTGTAATCAATGGCGGATTGCTGCGCACTTGCTGTGATCGTTTTGGTTTTGGCCGGGTCCCAGACCACGATATCGGCATCTGCGCCCACCGCAATCGCGCCCTTGCGCGGGTAGCAGTTCAGGATTTTGGCGATATTGGTCGAGGTGACGGCGACGAATTCGTTCATGGTCAGCCGACCGGTTTCCACGCCATGGGTCCAGAGCATGGGCATACGGTCTTCAAGCCCGCCGGTGCCATTTGGAATCTTGGTGAAATCGCCCACGCCATAGCGCTTCTGTTCAGTGGTAAAGGCGCAATGATCCGTTGCCACGACCGAAAGCGACCCCGATTGTAGCCCAGCCCAAAGGCTGTCTTGATGCTGCTTGTTGCGGAACGGGGGCGACATCACGCGCCGCGCGGCATGGTCCCAGTCGGGATGGGCATATTCGCTGTCATCGAGCGTCAGATGCTGGATCAGCGGTTCGCCCCAGACGCGCTTGCCTTGGGCGCGCGCGCGGCGGATCGCTTCATGCGCTTCTTCGCAAGATGTGTGGACAACATAAAGCGGCACGCCCGCCATATCGGCGATCATGATGGCGCGGTTCGTGGCTTCGCCTTCCACCTGCGGTGGGCGGGAATAGGCATGCGCCTCTGGCCCGGTATTGCCCGCCGCCAGCAGTTTGGCCGAGAGTTCGGCCACCACGTCACCATTCTCGGCATGGACCATGGCGATACCGCCAAGTTCCGCCAGACGGTTGAAGGACGAATACAACTCGTCATCGTTCACCATCAGCGCGCCCTTATAGGCGAGGAAGTGTTTGAACGTGTTGATGCCGCGCTCTTCGATGACGGTCTTCATGTCGTTAAAAACCTGCTCGCCCCACCATGTGACCGCCATGTGGAACGAATAGTCGCAATTCGCGCGGGTCGATTTGTTATCCCAACGCTTGATCGCGTCGAGCAGGCTTTCGCCTTGGTTTGGCAGGCAGAAATCGACCACCATCGTGGTGCCGCCCGCCAGCGCCGCGCGGGTGCCGGATTCGAAATCGTCGCTGGAATAGGTGCCCATGAACGGCATTTCCAGATGCACATGCGGGTCGATGCCGCCGGGCATGACATA
>JAFGVZ010000075.1 GCA_016937725.1 Paracoccaceae bacterium
ATGATCCGGGGCTTCGTGCCAGCCGACAGCCTGATCGAAGCGGCTGCCATCGCGCGGCAATAATCCGGATTTTATCAGTCAACGGGGTCGCCGCGCGCGGCCCCTTTTTTGTTGCGTTTATTCTTCGCCAACAAAGCCTGCCGCCGCGATCCCGGCCAAGGCGGCTTCGGCGTCATTGTCGGAGGTGTCACCCGTCACGCCCACGGCGCCGATGACCACGCCGTGATCGCGGATCAGCACGCCACCGGGCACGGGCACCACCTGCCCGCCGTAAACCCCGTTCACGGCGGCCATGAAATAGCCCTGTGCTTCGGCCCGCGCCATTTGCGCGCGTCCGGCCATACCCAGCATGACCGCGCCATAAGCCTTGCCATGCGCGATCGGGAAACGACCGGGAGCGGCCCCATCCTCGCGTTCGAAGGCCAGCACATGGCCACCTGCATCCAGCACCACAACAGAAAGCGGCTTTAGGTCCAGTTCGCGGCCCTTGGCGCGGGTCTCGGCAATTATGGTGCGGGCGTGGTCTAGCGTAAGGGTCATGGCGGGCATCCTGTGCAAGGGGCTTGGGCCGCAAGTAAGCCCGCAATCTCAGGCCGCTTCAAGCGAAAGCGCAATGCCTTGGCCACCGCCCACGCACATGGCGACCAGTGCGCGCCCCCGCCCCGCGCGCGCCAGCCCATGCGCGGCTTTGATCGTCAGGATCGCGCCGGTCGCGCCGACCGGGTGGCCATGGGCTATTGCGCCCCCATCGGGGTTGGCGCGGGCATGGTCGAAGCCCAGTTCCTGCGCGACGACAAGCGCTTGCGCGGCAAAAGCTTCGTTCGATTCGATCAGGTCGAAATCGTCAATGCGCCGCCCGGTCTGCGCCAAAAGTTTGCGCACCGCCAAAACCGGGCCATAGCCCATGCGTGCCGGGTCCACACCGCTTTGCGCAAAGCCCGTTATCCGCGCCAAGGGTGCCTGCCCCGTTGGCACGTCGCAGGCCAACACCAAAGCAGCGGCGGCATCGCCCAAGCCACCCGAATTGCCCGCTGTAACGGTGCCACCTTCGGCGAAAGCCGCAGGCAGACGCCCCAAAAGCTTGGCAGAGGTCGCGCGCGGTCCTTCATCATCCGTGACCACGCGCCCATCCGGCAAGTTGACTGGCACGATCTGCGCCGCCAAGCGGCCCTCTTCAATGGCGGCCCGCGCGCGCAGATGGCTTTCCAAGGCGCAGGCATCCTGCGCCTCTCGGCTGATCTGGAACTCTCGCGCAAGCGTTTCCGCCGTCACACCCAGCTTGACCCCGCCGAACGGGCACGTCAGCGCGGCATCCAGCAGGTCCACAACCGGCGTATCGCCCATGCGCCGCCCAAAACGGACAGCGGGAAACAGATGCGTTGTGCGGCTGATGGTTTCGACCCCGCCCACCAGCGCAAAAGACGCCTGCCCCAAGGCCAAGGCCTGCGCGCCCTGCACCACCGCTTGCAGGCCAGAGCCGCACAGCATGTTCACATTCACACCGCTGACCGTATCGGGCGCGCCCGCGCGCATGGCCACGATGCGCGACAGGTAAAGATCGTTCGGCTCTGACAGGCTGACCATGCCGAAGGCGCTATGCTCTATCAGATCTGGCGCAACCCCGGATTGAGTGATTGCGGCTTGTGCCACCAAGCTGCCAAGCTGCAAGGCCGGGATCCCGGCCAATCCGCCGCCAAAACTGCCAATCGGCGTGCGCTGCCCGGATAAAATGAATATATCTTTCATAAACCTACGCCCAAGCGGTTCAAACATGGGCATAAGATCGTCATGCCACGGGGCAATCAACCCCTGATTTCGGAAATAGAAACGACAACCTTTGATTGTTGCGCTTACTCGAACATTGCCGCCAGATCGAGCGTGGCGCGGTTGTTGAGATCGGCTTTATGGCGGGTCAGGAATGCCTCGCAGGCTTTGCGCCCGGCCATTTTCAAGGAATGCAGAAGATAAGGCGTCGGCGTCAGCTTCGAAGTGACCGACAGACTGTTCATCAGCACATCATCCGCGATCATATGCACCAGCACATCTTTCATCGCGCCGCGTTCGACCCGATTTTCCCCGATCAGACGTTTCACAAATCGAATTGCACGCAATTCGCGCAGAAGCGACGAATTGAATCCGATCTCGTTTATGCGGTTCTGAATTTCCTGCGGCGTGGTCGGAATGTCGTCACGGTAAAGCGGGTTGATGCTGACCACCAGAATGTCATCGGGCAAATTTGGCGCGAATAGTGGGAACAGCGCCGGGTTGCCGGTATAGCCCCCGTCCCAATAGGCATCGACCTGTCCGGTATCGGGATCGGTGATCTCGACCGCCTGAAACAGTGTGGGCAGGCACGCGCTGGCCAGAATCACCTCTGGGGCGATGGTTTTGCCGGAAAACACCTTGATTTTGCCGCTGCGCACATTGGTGGCGGCTATGTGCAATTCTGGCCCCTCGCCCGCGCAGACCATGTCATAGGCCAGCCCCTCTACGATGGATTGCAGCGGGTTGCGATACAGCGGCCCAAGCCCATAGGGGCTGGCCACCAAAGCGGCCGCGTCAGTGGCGGAAATGGGCATCATCCGTTCCGCCCAAGTGTTCAACACCCCGACCGGCGGCAAGACCTGCGCAATCCAGCCTGTCAGGCGCAGATCATGCACCGCACCTACCTTGTGCCACAGCCCATCAAGCGCGGCGCGGGCGCCCTTGGCCCCGCCCTGAACCATGCCCGCTTTCAGCGCCGCGGCATTCAGCGCGCCGGCAGAGGTGCCAGAGATTGCGGCAATCTCGACATCGTCCTCTTGCAAAAGGCGGTCCAGAACACCCCATGTGAACGCGCCATGCGCGCCGCCTCCTTGCAGCGCCAGATTGATCCGTTTGGTCATGCCTTGCCCCGTCACGCTATGTGCCCAGACTTAGCCGAGCGCGTGGGAATCGCCAAGCCATCTGCACGCAGAGCGCATAGCACGCCAAAGGCGATGCCCGAGATTGGCGCAATCTGCTGGAAAACAGCCATAAATCTGCACTACACATTTTATTGACACGGCCCATTTCGGGGGCAAAGACGCGATCAAGTCGCATCGTTGTGAGGCTGCCAGACCCAAGAAACCCCAAGGATTGGGGCCGCGATACGCCGCAAAGACTGGAAGGTTTCACTCACACGTCATGACGTCCCTGCGAGCGGATCGAGAGCGATGCGTGATTTCCCAAAGCGCGCGGCGTGACCCAAGTATCACGGCATGAAGCACGGCGCTTCACCGGGCCAAGACCCGGACAAACCGAAGAAAACTTGAAAGGACTATCCCTATGAAACGCATTTTCGCAACCGTCGCACTGGCCGCAGCAACTGCAACCAGCTTTGCCGCCCCAAGCTTTGCCGCCTTCCTGAGCAATGCAGACATCGCCAAGGTTGAACAGCTGACAGGCGCTGACGCCTCCAACCTTACCCTGTCGCAAGAGGCTTTCATCCATGGCCTGATCGCCTCGGGTGAACTGTCAGAGCCGGATGCGGCGCAGCGTATTCGCACCGTCATCGAAGGGTAAGCCCCTTTGTGATCGGGTAAACTTACCCAAAAAACGCCCCGGCAGCCGCTTCTGCCGGGGCGTTTTTCGTACCAAAGCCGCGCTTACAAAGCCGTCCAGCCACCATCCACCGAAATGGTTGTGCCGGTGATCTGCGCAGCCGCATCCGAACACAGGAACACGGTTGTGCCGCCAATCTGCTCGACCGTGGCAAATTCGCCGGACGGTTGGCGCGAGAGCATCACTTCCTTGATGACCGTTTCTCGATCCATGTTGTGGGTCTTCATCTGGTCGGGGATCTGCTTTTCCACGATGGGCGTCAGCACGTAACCGGGGCAAATGGCGTTGCAAGTAACACCTTTGCCCGCCGCTTCCAGCGCGGTGGTCTTGCTAAGGCCCACAACCCCGTGTTTGGCCGCGATGTAGGCCGATTTATAGGGGCTGGCGGTCAGCCCATGCGCGGAAGCGATATTGACGATCCGCCCCCAGCCTTTTGCATACATTTCTGGCAGCGCCGCCGCCGAGGTGTGAAAAGCAGAAGACAAGTTGATCGCGATGATTGCGTCCCATTTTTCTGTCGGGAACTCTTCCAGCCGCGCGACATGCTGAATGCCAGCATTGTTGACCAGAATGTCGCACCCGCCCGCCTTGGCGATCAGCGCGCGGCATTCGTCTGCCTTGGACATGTCGGCCTGAATATAGCGCACATCGACACCCGTTTCGCCCGCAATCTTTTGGGCCAGCGCATGGTCTTCGGGTGCGTCGGTGAAAGAGTTCAGCACAATATCGGCGCCCGCGCGCGCCAATTCCCAAGCCACGCCCAGCCCGATTCCCGAATTCGACCCGGTGACAATGGCGCGTTTTCCCGAAAGCTGCATGATCTCTCCTTGCGTTGCGTGTCTGGTTTCGCTGCGGCGCAGCTTATCAGTTTGCGGCAAGGATAAAAGCGCGCTACCCGCAGGCAGGGTGCTGGCCAAAAAAAGCGCCCGCACAAGGCGGGCGCAAGTCGTTGAGGCAGGTTTCATACAGGCAAGAAACCTATCGAGCAGTGCTCAATATATAACCCCACTGCGCGAAGGTTCCAAGCTAAAAGTTTGAAAAGGCGAGGAACGCATTGTAGCGTCCGCCGAAACGATGCCCCGGTATGACCTTGGAGTTTTCGACATGCAGACCCTGTTTCGCCCCGTTCTTGCCGTGCTGGCCTTTGCCGCGCTCTGGCTTGCCGCGCCCCATGGGGCGCTCGCGCAGCCCGCGCATGGCATAGCTATGTATGGGGCACCTGCCCTGCCGCAAGATTTTGCGCATCTGCCGCATGTGAACCCCGACGCCCCCAAGGGCGGGCGCATTGTTCAAGGCGAAGTTGGCAGCTTCGATTCGCTCAACCCGCATATCCTGAAAGGCAACGCGCCGTGGCAATTGCAATATCTTGCCTATGAAGGTCTGATGGGCCGCTCTTGGGACGAGCCCTTCACCCTATACGGGCTTCTGGCCGAATCGGTCGAGGTGGATGAGGCCCGGTCTTGGGTCGAGTTTACCCTGAACCCCGCAGCCCGATTCTCGGATGGCAGCCCGGTCACGGTCGAAGATGTGCTTTGGTCGTTCGAGACCCTCGGCACGCAAGGCCATCCCCGCTATCATGGCACATGGAACCGGGTGGCGCGCGCCGAAGCCGTGGGCGAGCGGGGCATTCGATTCACCTTCACAGAACCCGACCGCGAATTACCGCTGATCCTTGGCCTGCGCCCGATTCTGAAGAAAGCGCAATGGGACGGCGTGGATTTCGCCGAATCCGGCACGTCGGTCATTCCCATCGCCTCTGCCCCCTATGTGGTCGACCGGTTCGAGGCCGGGCGCTCGGTGGTTCTGAAGCGCAACCCGGATTATTGGGGCCGCGATCTGCCCTTCATGCGCGGGCAAGCCAATCTTGACGAAATCCGCATGGAGTTTTTCGGCGACGCAACCGCCATGTTCGAAGCTTTCACCGCGGGCCTGTTGACCACGATGCGCGAAACCAGCGCAAATGACTGGAACACGCGCTACAATTTTCCGGCGGTGCAAGCGGGCGAAGTGGTCAAATCCGAAATCCCGCATGAACGCCCCTCGGGCATTTCTGGCTTTGTCATGAACCAGCGCAATCCGCTCTTTGCAGATTGGCGCGTGCGCGAGGCGATGATCCATGCCTTCAACTTCGAATATATCGCGCAGGTGGTGAATGACGGGCAAGACCCGCGCATCACCTCTTATTTCTCGAATTCCGACCTTGGCATGCGCCCCGGCATGGCAGAAGGCCGCGTGGCAGAACTGCTGGCACCTTACGCCGACAGCCTTTTGCCCGGCACGTTGGAAGGCTACACGTTGCCTAGCTCTGACGGAACCGTTGCCAACCGCGCCAATATGCGCACCGCAACCCGGTTACTGGCGGAAGCGGGCTGGCAAGCCGATGACGCGGGCGTGCTGCGCAACGCGCGTGGCGAAGCCTTCGAATTCAGCATCCTGCTGCGGCAGGGCGCGGGTGATATGCAAGCGATTACAGAGATTTATAGCGAATCGTTAAGGCGTCTAGGAATGCAGGTCACGGTCGAACAGATCGATTCTGCACAATATACCGAACGCACCAACGCCTTCGATTTCGACATGACCCATTATGTTCGCGGCCTCTCGCTCAGCCCCGGTGCCGAGCAGCGCCTGTATTGGGGGTCGCAGGCTGTCGACACGCCCGGATCGCGCAACTGGATGGGCGTGCAGAACCCCGCCATCGACGCGCTGATCGAGCGGCTTTTAACCTCTGCCGATCAAGAAGATTTCAGTGCCACAACCCGCGCGCTGGACCGCGTTCTGACCGCCGGTCGGCATGTCGTGCCTTTGTGGTTCACCGACCGCGCCCGCATTGCGCATGTGGCGGAACTGAAATACCCCGACACCCTGCCCGCCTATGGCGACTGGATCGGCTTTCAGCCCGATCTGTGGTGGTATGAGGACTAAACTGCAAACTGCGTCAGATAGTCATGTTTGAATTTGTGCATGGCTAGGGCAAATCAAAGTCGAGCCGGATTTACCGGTTTGATTCTGATAAGGAACCTGCCCATGATGTCCCTGCGCACTTTTGCCATTGCTGCGACCGTCCTTGCGACCGCTGGCGCCGCCTATGCCGAACCGGCTGAAAAGCTTGTCACCGTTGTAACCAGCGACAACGCCCAGACGCAGCTTATGTCCATGGTGCTGACCGCCGCTGCGGTGGAACAGGGTGCTACCGCGCGCATTCTGCTCTGCGGTGCAGGTGGCGACATTGCACTGGCCGATGCGCCCGAAAGCGCCACAGCGCCCCAGCCCCCGCGCGATGCCTCGCCTCAGGGTTTGATGAAAATGCTCATGTCGCGCGGCGTGACCGTCGAAGTTTGCGCTATCTACCTGCCGGGTCTGGGTGCAGATCAATCCGTCTTGCTCGAAGGCGTGGGCGTTGCCGCCCCCCCGGCCATGTCCGGCGCAATGCTGGACGCTGGCACCCAAGTCTGGTCCTTCTGATCCGACTTTCGTTCAAAGTCTTACAGGGGGCGCATGCGCCCCCTTTTTGCTACCCTCGGCATTCGCGCCGCACTTCGCGGTCGCGCAGGCCGGTTTCAACCAGTAAGCAGCGATCGCGCGCCTCGTAGTAATAGCCGC
>JAFGVZ010000076.1 GCA_016937725.1 Paracoccaceae bacterium
CTGGTGTCGGATGTCGATCTGGAAATTGACGCCGCCCTGCGCGATCTTCTGCTGGGCGCACGCCCCGATTACGGTTGGCTGTCCGAGAAAACACCCGACACGCCCGACCGACTGGCCTGCGCTCGGATATTCATTCTGGACCCGCTAGATGGCACCCGTGCCTATCTGGGTGCGCAGGATGGCTTTGCCCACCCTGTTTGCGTGGTCGAAAATGGCCAGCCCGTGGCCGCAGCCATTCATGTGCCGCGCCTTGGGCACACTTACACTGCCGCGCGCGGGCGCGGGGCGTTTTGCAATGGAGCACCCATTCATGTCTCTGCCAAGCAGGACCAAGCGACGGTTCTGAGCGCCCGAAGCCAGCTTGATGCGGTGCATTGGCCGGGTGGTGTGCCCGACCTGTCGCGCCACTTCCGCCCCGCGCTGGCGTGGCGCATGGCCTTGGTGGCCGAAGGCGCGTTCGATGCCATGCTGACCTTCAAACCCGCATGGCATTGGGACATTGCCGCGGGCGCGTTGATCGTGGCCGAGGCAGGCGGCAGGGTGACAGATGAGTCCGGCGCGCCTTTGCAGTTCAACACGCCCGACCCTCGCGCCAGCGGGGTGATCGCGGCCAACCCGGCCTTGCATGACGCGCTTTTGTCGCGGCGCAAATCGGCATTGACGGATGCCCCCGCCCCGCGCGACGGTTAAGCCTTGGCCGGAACAGAAGCGGGACGCGTGTGATCGAGACTGCCATTGAGCAACAGCAGGACGCCGCCTTGCCCTTGTTAAGGGGGCTGGGAAGCCCCTTGGTCTGGCTGCATTGCGACAGCCGGACCCGGCTGAACAAGCTTGCCGCCCTGTCAGATGCCATTTTGCAGGCGGATGAGGGCGCGGCCGTTCTGCTCAGCTACCCGCCCGAATGTCAGGCCCCGGTGGAAATGCCCCGCCGTCTTTGCGTCCCTTGCACTGGCGACGCGTCGGTCTTTGCGCGCAAGGTTACGGCCACGGTTCGCGTGGCGGCGGTGCTTGTGGCCAGCCGGACGCTGCCCGGTGACATGATTGCGCATTGGGCGAAGACCGGCACCAAGGTGGTCGTGGCGGATGTGGCGGTGCCTCGGGTGGCGGGACGATGGTCGCTTGCGCCCGGCCACGCCCGACGGGTTTTGAGCAAGCTGTCTCATGTGTTCGTGGCATCCGACCGCATGCGTGGGCCTTGGTGTGCCGCAGGGTTGCCAGAAGCGCGATGCACCACAATCGGCACCTTGTCGCAAGCTCCGCTCGCCTTGCGCTGCAACGAAACCGAACGCGACGCGCTGTCAGACGCTCTGCGCCAGCGCACGATATGGCTGGCTGCGGGCGTGCCAGAGGCCGAGGAAGACCTGATCATCGCGGTGCAGCAAGAGGCGCTGCGCGATACGCACCGTTTGGTCTTGATCCTGCACCCGGCCGACCCAATGCGCGGGCCTGCGTTGCATGCCCGCGTCTCGGCCCAGTTCAACGCCGCGCTGCGCTCACGCGATGACCCGATCACGCCCGAAACGCAGGTTTACATTGCCGATACCGAAGGCGAGCGCGGGTTATGGTATCGGCTGGCCGTGGCGTGCTACCTTGGCGGCAGTTTTACCGATGGCAGCAGCTTCTCCCCCATGGAGGCCGCGGCTTTGGGTTGCGCCATGGTGCATGGCCCCGAAGGCGGGCGCTTTGGCGATGCGTTCGACCTGATGACAGAGCGGCGCGCGACCCGCCGCCTGACACGGCCCGACGCGCTGGGCCGCATGTTGCGCGCGGTTTTGCGGCCCGAACAGGCTGCGGACATGGCCCATCGCGGTTGGCAGATCGTCTCGGAAGGGGCAGAGGCCGCAGAAATTCTTGTCGCGGCCTTACTTGCCCCCCACCAGGAGGCGCGTTGATGCAGCCGCCCGATTTCTGGTTCCGCCCCCATTCCGCCCTTGCCACGCTGCTGGCCCCGTTGGGGCAGGTTTATGCGGCGGCCACGGCGCGGCGGGTGGCGCAGCCCGCCCGCTACGCGCCCGCTGTGCCGGTCATTTGTGTCGGGAACATCAATATTGGCGGGACGGGCAAAACACCCACGGTGATCGCGCTGGTGCAACTTCTGCAAAGCATGGGCCGGGATGTGCATGTGCTGTCGCGTGGCTATGGCGGACGGCTGACCGGGCCGGTTCAGGTGCAAGAGCGCCAGCACAGCGCCGATGATGTGGGCGACGAACCCTTGCTGATGGCCGCTTTCGCGCCGGTCTGGGTAGGACGCGACCGCGTGGCCATGGCACGCGCGGCGGTTCAGGCGGGGGCAGAGGTTCTGATCCTAGATGACGGCTTTCAAGACCCGGCTTTGCGCAAGGATCTGTCGCTTGTGGTGGTTGATGCCGCCTTGGGCTTTGGCAATGGCCGCGTTCTGCCAGCAGGGCCGTTGCGCGAACCTGTTGAAGTCGGGCTTGGGCGCGCGGATATGATTCTTGCCATCGGTGCGTCCGAGCAAACGGCGGCTTTCCGTGCGCGGGCGGATTACCCGGTGCCTGTGCTCACGGCAGCGCTGAAGCCGTTGCAAATGGGCATATCATGGCCCGGCCAGCGCGTGCTGGCCTTCGCGGGTATCGGACGCCCCGAGAAGTTCTTTGCCACGCTCCGGGCAGAGGGCGCTGTTCTCTTGCGCGCCGAAGCGTTGAGCGATCATCAGCCGTTAAGCGAAGCGCTGATGAAACGACTAGAAATTGAGGCCAAGGCGCTGGGCGCACAGATGGTCACAACGGAAAAAGACGCCGTGCGCCTGCCGCGCAGCTTTCGCCAGAAGGTGATGACCCTGCCGGTGCGGCTGGCTTGGGACAACGAAAGCGCCATCCGAGCGGCATTGCAGCGCGTGCTTGACGACTAGCCGCCCCCGATCGTTACCAAATAGGGCGCTCCGAGGCTGTGCTTCACCGCGAAACCATATATAAAACACACTGATAGGAACAGGATCAGGATGATCGACCAGACTGAATTCTGCCGCATCTGCGACGCCTTGTCGAAGCTGAAAGAGATTCGCTTCGATCCGTCGACGTCATAGGCATAATAAGGCAGGGTGAAGCGCTGGGCGTTCAGATCCACAAGGTAGAAAAAGCCATACAAGATTGATGGCACAAAGCAGAACACGAACACATCGTGCTGCCAGCCCACGGGCCTGCTGGTGACTGCGATTACGCTGGCTGCGAACAACCCGAACGCCACCGAGAACAAGTTTGACACCGACAGCCCCCGCACCCGAGAGGCGCAGATCAGCGCGACAGGCTCCAGCACGTCCATATCATCTGTCAGCCCCGACAAATGCCGCGCCTTGCGTTTCAGGATATAGGGGTTACGCTCAATGATGATTTCTTGCAGCACCAAGCGCAGCGCAGGCGCGTCCAAGTGCATTGCGCGGGTATATGCGCTGGAATAGAGCGCCGCTTCCTGCCCGCTACGGGTCGATACGCGCTCTAGCAAGA
Organism: Paracoccaceae bacterium; assembly: GCA_016937725.1. Lineage (GTDB taxonomy): Bacteria > Pseudomonadota > Alphaproteobacteria > Rhodobacterales > Rhodobacteraceae > Roseinatronobacter. The sequence continues at coordinate 3,465 of JAFGVZ010000076.1, forward strand.
ACGCCAAGGTGATCGTCACAAAAATGACCAGCACCGCCAATGTGTCGTAGTAATGCGCCATCTCCATAGGATGCAGCACAATGCACAAAACCCCTGTCACCATCAGCCCTGCCACGCCATAGCGGTAGCCCCAACGTTTTTCGGTCTCGAGTGACGCGAGCAGGTTGCAGCCCACGATCACCCCAATGCCCGCCGCCTCCAGCGGGGTCAGCAAGGTTGCGGTGAACAGGCAGAAAAACAGTGTCGAAAAGACCGGTGTGAAGAACCAGATGAACAGGTCTGTGCTACGGCTAATCTTGAGCGTGCCGAACGAAAACGCGATGGCAGAGGCAACGTTTATGACAAAGATCAGCGCCGGGGCCAACCATGCGCTATCTATCGTAAGCGCGGCACCCGGCATGTCCAGAAAGACCGGCATCAGCGGTAAAAGAGGCACAATCTGCGCATACATCAGGAAGAAGGACAGAACCGGCCCCACCCCGTGGCAATGTTTCGCGCGCTGCACATAGACCGCCTTGAAGGCCGAACCAAACGCCATGGCCAGCATGGCAAGAATGGGCAGCGCGATCCCCTCCAGCCCGACATCGATGTCGGAACCGGCACCAAGCGAAGGGCCAGCCACAAGGATCAGCCCGAATAAGGCAAAACCGCCCACCGCGTAGTCGAAGGGCGACAAGGGCCGGGTGCGCCCTATACGAAATAAAGGAAACAGGACGGCCGAGAAGATCGGCCATGCCTCTGCTGCCACCAAAGCGAAAATCGGGTTCGAGACGGTTTTGGCCTGCGCCATAAGCACCATGAAGCCAAAAAACCCCGCCAAGTTAAGAACCGAATACCCAAGAAGCCAAGGGTCAAACAGCGCCTTGCGCACATTGTGTTGGCCCACGAACCGCAGCGCGACAAAACCGGATGTCGTCACCGTCAGAAGCGTAACCAGCAGCGCGTCATTCAAGGGGCTTTCCCCGGTCAGGAAAATGACCACTGGGATCAGCGCGTACAGCATAGAGGACAGCAGGAAATAGGTAGGTGTTGTCATGGGGCACGGGTTGCAACGAGACACTGGCACCGTTGCAGACCCGGGCCCAACAGGCAACCCGTGATGCGCGCGCTAAGCCCGGTCGAACAATCCGCTGACCGCGCGCGAGACGATATTGCTGGTGCGCGGCTTTTGCGCGGCCACGAAGGGTAGCGGGCGGCAAATGCTTATGGCGGCAATGCCCAGACGTGCGGTCAGGGCGCCGTTCACCAGTCCTTCGCCAAACCGGCGCGATACTTTCGACACGACCCCGCCAGAGGCCACCGACCCCAGCATATCTTCGCCGACCGCTACCGCGCCCGTGGCCAGCAAATGCGCCACCACACCGCGCAACAGGCGGATGCTGCCCAAGGCCCCCGCGCGCCCACCGTAGATTTCGGCAATGCGGCGGATCATGCGCAGATTGACCGCCATCGCGGCCACCACATCGACCAAGGGCAGCGGCAGCATGGCGGTCAGCAGTGCAACTTGGCGTGCGGCGGCTTCGACCTCGGTGCGGGCGGCTTGATCCAGCGGCACAAGAAGCGTGGTTTCTGACAGGTGCAGCAGCCCTTCGGCATCAGGTTGGTCGGGGGTCAGTTCCGCCAAGCGGTCACGGTGCCAACGCATCTCTGGCCGCGCGGCGTAAAGCGCAGATAGCTGATTGGTCAACCGCACTGCGTGGTCGCGGTTGTCATCGGCGCGCGCGCGCTCGGCCAATTGTCGCAAATCATCCAACCGGCGCAGGCGGCGAAACCCCATCCATTCGCGCAAGGCCACGCCCAAAGCGGCCAGCACCACCAGCGCCAAAAGCGCGGTCGCCAACCAGCCAAGCGCGGGGTTGCGCGCCAGAAGCCCTGTGGCGAAATCCCAAGCAGCCAGTGACAGCGCCATGGTGAAGAGCGCCAATGCCGCCGCCCAACCCACGCGCCCAAGCCATGACATGCGCTGTCGCCCCAGCGCCAAGGTCGCCTGCATTGCCGCGCCATTGGGCGGCGCTTCTTCAGGCGGTTGGGGTGCGGTTGCCGGCGTGTCGGCGGGTGTGTCGTCCAGTTCGAACAGGGTGGGGCCGCGGCTCATAGCATGTCTCCGATCAGGAATTGCGCGGCGCGGTCCAGCCGGATATGCGCCAGCCCGTCGCCGGGGCGGCGCGACAGGCCCACAGGGGCGAACTGCATGATCCCGAAATCGGCATCCAGCCATTTGGCCGCCCCGTCGCGCGCAGGGCCGATCAGCGCCATTGGATCCTCGGGCAAGTCGCCTGCGAAGAAGGCCGCTTGCTTGCCGGTCTCCATCAATGTGCCGCGCACGCAATCGAGGGTCTCGCCCCCATGCGCGCGCTGATCTTCCACCGTGGCGCGCACGGCGGCAATGGCCATCGCGTCTGTCCGGGCGCCTGCGAAATTGGCCCGGTCGCGGGCTTGGCGCAGCAGCGCGGCCATCAGCGCGGTCAGCCGTGCATGCTGGCTGTGGTGCAAGTGGTCGGCCTTGGTTGCCGCAAACAGAATACGCTCCACCCGTTTGCCACCCATAAGGCGCGTCAGCCATGCATTGCGACCGGGGCGAAAGGCGGACAGCAATTCGGTCATGGTGCGGCCCAGTTCAGCCACGGCATCGGGGCCGGAATGCACCGCGCCCAACACGTCGGCCAGCACGATCTGGCGGTCGATCCGGGCGAAATGATCGCGGAAGAAGGGGCGCACGACATGGGATTTATACGCTTCAAATCGGCGCTCCATCTCGCGCCCCAAACTGCCGCGTTGGCCCTTATGCGCCATGGGCGCGAAGGTCAGCGCGGGGCTACCGGCCAGATCACCCGGCAAAAGGAAACGCCCCGGCGAAATATCGGGCAAGCCCGCCGCGCGGGCTGCGCGCAGGTAGTCGGTAAAGCTGGCGGCAAGGTCTTGCGCGCGGGCTTCGTCATGAGGCGCATCCGGGTCTGTGTCGGCCAAGGCCGCAAGATAGGCCGCCGCATAGTCGCGCCGGGGCAGGGCGGCCAAGAGCGTCGCACTCCACTCTGCATAACTTTTGTCCAGCAGCGTCAGGTCCAGCAGCCATTCGCCCGGATAGTCGATGATATCCAGATGCTGCACTCGCGCGCCGCGTAAGCCGCCCAGCACCCCGCCCGACCGCACCCGGAACGACAAACGCAATTGCGATACCTGCCGCGTGCTCTCGGGCCAATGCGGGTTCGGCCCGGTTAGGGCTGCCAGATGGCGCTCGTATTCAAACCGTGGGATCGTGTCGTCGGGCTGCGGTTGCAGATAGGCGGCCTCTATCCGGCCAGCGCTGACCGCTTGCAATCCGCCCATGCGCCCCCGATCCAAAAGGTTCGCCATAAGCGAGGTGATGAACACCGTCTTGCCCGCTTGCGACAGGCCCGTAACGCCCAGCCGAAGCGAATTGTCGAACAGGCCCCCCGTAAGGGCATGCCCGATCTGTGTCGTGGTTTCTTCTACCCCGCGCACCACATCGCCTGCCAAACGCCCGATACCCATAAGCCCCACATCCTTGCCTTGACCCTAGATAGGGAGCGTAGCGGCTTAGGGGAAGAGGCGCGGGGCGTCCCCTTCTGCCCAGACCGGATGCTTGGCCATCACAGCGTTGAACCGGTCCGACACCAGAAAGCGTTCCAGCCATGCCTGCACACGGGGCCAAGGTTGCGCGTCGAACCACGTTTTGTCGATGAGCGCGAATTGCCGGACGAAGGGCAGGATCGCGTAATCCGCCAGTGTGGGGCGGTCGAACAGCCAGTCGCCCAAGGCCGCGTCCAATGCGGTCAGGTGGGTGCACGCGGTGGAAAGATGCGCCTGCGCGTCTTCGTCCGGGTAGCGGCTGGCGTATTTCACACGGTCCAGCGCATGTTTGAACGGCCCGTCATTGCGCGCGATCCAGTCATGGCCCGCGCTGGGCATATCCAGCCAGCCCTCGGGGTCCGATTGCCGCAAAGCCCAGAGCATGATGTCCAGACTTTCGTCGATCACGCCCGCTTCGGTGACAAGGCAAGGCACGGTCCCCGATGGCGAGGCGGTCAGAAACGCCGCAGGCTTGTCGCGCAACAGGATCTCGCGCAACTCCACCGGCACGCCGCTGACCGCGAGCGCCAGACGCGCGCGGATGGCATAGGGGCAACGGCGGAAGGAATAGAAGATCGGGGTCATCCCGGCTGTTTATCGCGCGGGCGGGCGGATGCCAATTCCAACGCGCGGGCCGCTCTGCTAGAGCTGTGCCAAACCCGAAGGAGCGGCCATGAAAGATGCGGATTTCTGGAGCAAGATGGCCCCGCGCTATGCGCGCGCAAAGATCGTCGACGTGGCAGGCTATGAGCGCAGCCTGCGCCGGATAGAGCCTTTGTTGCATGGCAAGCGCGTGCTGGAACTTGGTTGCGGCACTGGGCTGACCGCGCTGGCGTTGGCGCCGCATGCTGACAGCTACCTTGGCACGGATATTGCACCGGGCATGATCGAGATTGCACAAGGGCGGCTGGTCGAGCAGCCCGCGCCAAACCTGTCCTTTCAGGTTGCGCAAGCCGAGGATTTCGGGGCTGGCCGGTTCGACGTGGTGTTTGCGCAGAATTACCTGCACCTGTTGCGCGACCTGCCCGGCACCTTGGCGCATATCCACGCGATCTTGCCCGAAGGCGGAGTGCTGGTGTCAAAAACGCCGGTGCTGGGGCAAGCGCCGTTCTATATCCGCTGGTTGGTGCCGGTGCTGCAAGCCTTGGGCAAAGCGCCCTATCTGACATTGGTCACAGCGGCGGATCTGGAACGCGCCTTGGCGCAAGCCGGGTTCACCTGCGAGCCGACGGAATGGCATGCCACCAAGGGCCGCGACCTGCGCGCCTTCATCGTGGCGCGCAAGGTGTGATGCCATGCCAATGCCATGGACCTATCGCCATGCCAGCCGCGAATGGCGCGCGTTTCTGGACGATGTGAAGGATGGCATGGGCTTGGTGTCTGACAACATGGCCTACACGGCGGTGGATGGCGTGTTTCAATGCTATCGCAAACGGGTGACGGCGGCACAGGGGCTAGGCTTTGCCAGCGTTTTGCCCTCCGTGCCACGCGCGATCTTTGTCGCGGGCTGGCAGCCGCTGGACCCGCCCTTGCCCTTTGGTTCGCGCGCGGCCTTGGTCGCAGAGGTCAAAGCGCTGCGGCCGCATCACAACCTGACGCCGGACAATGCGATAGAGGCAACGTCTGCTGCCCTGCGCCGCCAGATACTACCAGCCGACTGGGAGCGCGCCATGGAAGCCTTGCCGCCCGAGGCGAGCGGATTCTGGGATGTGCCGGGCGTGCCGGAAGACGAGTTGCGCCCGCGCATCATCTGATGCACGGGCAGGATCGGTCAGGCGCGCACCAATTCCTCGTAGCTTTTCGCCACGTCGCGTGTGATCTGGCCCACCTGGAAATGGTAGTCCCCGATCTGGCCCACCGGTGTGACCTCTGCGGCGGTGCCGGTCAGCCAGCACTCGCTGAAGCTCTCAAGCTCTTCCGGCAGGATATGGCGCTCATGCACGACCATACCCTTGTCGCGCAGCATGGCAATGACGGTCTGGCGGGTAATGCCGTTCAGGATCGCGTCGGGGATGGGTGTGTGCACCTCGCCATCCTTCACGAAGAACACGTTCGCGCCGGTCGCTTCGGCCACGTAACCGCGATAATCGTAGAACAGCGCGTCCGAGCAGCCCTTTTCCTCTGCCGCGTGCTTCGACATGGTGCAGATCATATACAAGCCCGCGGCCTTGGCGGCGGTCGGGATCGTCTCGGGCGAGGGGCGGCGCCATTTGGCGATATCCAGCTTCGCGCCCTGCATTTTCGCATCGCCATAATAGGCGCCCCATTCCCACGCGGCCACGGCCAGACGCACCGGGTTGCGGCGGGCAGCGACACCCATATCCTCGCCCGCACCGCGCCATGCGACCGCGCGCACATAGGCGTTTGTCAGGTTGTTGGCGGCCAACACTTCGGCCTTGGCGGCGTCGATCTGGTCAGCAGAGTAAGGGATTTGCATGTCCAGCAAGCGGCCAGATTCAATCAGGCGCAGCGAATGCTCATGCCCCTTGAAGATCTTGCCATCATAGCAACGCTCGCCCTCGAATACCGAGGATGCGTAATGCATGGCATGGCTCAGGATATGCACATTCGCCTCGCGCCACGGCACCAGTTTGCCGTCCATCCAGATAAACCCGTCCCTGTCGTCATATGCGCCGGCCATTGGTGCCTCCATGCCCAAAGTTTTCAAAAGTTGCGCAGATTAGGTCCGCTTCGGACATAAAGTTACGCCATTTCCATGGTTTGCTACCGATTCGGTCTTGGAATGTCAACAAGGCTGACATAACATTGCTGAAAGAGTGATCGAACGGGCAATTTGGGCAGGCACGGCATGGCGCAAGGCGGACCAAATACCAGCAGCGGCGAGAATTTGCTTTTCCTGACGGATGAGCAGCTGCGCAAAGGCATAGAGGCGATGTTCTTCGCCTATCGTGGCTTTACCGCAGACCCTGACCGCATTCTGGAAGAATATGGCTATGGCCGCGCGCATCATAGGGCATTGCATTTCATCAATCGCAGCCACGGCACGACGGTGAATAACCTGCTGACCACTTTGGGTGTCACGAAGCAATCGCTGAATCGCGTTCTGCGCGGGCTGATCGAGGATGGTCTGGTCGAGGCCCGCGTGGGCCGCACCGACCGGCGCGAGCGCAACCTGTTCCTGACCGAGAAGGGGCAAGAGTTGGAACGCAAACTGGCCGAAGCGCAGCGCGTGCGCATGCGCGCGGCCTATCGCGCGGCGGGGCCGCAGGCGGTGGCAGGCTTTCGGCAGGTGCTGGAAGCGATGATGGATGACGACATCCGCCAGACTTACCATTCGCTGAAGGATGGCCGTTGATGCCGCAAGACACTGCCCCGCATCTGTTGATCGTAGATGATGACGAACGCATCCGCACGCTGTTGCAGAAATATCTTGTGCGCAATGGGTTCTGGGTGACTGCGGCGCGCGATGCCGCCCATGCGCGGCGCGTCATGGCAGGGCTGGCCTTTGACCTGATCGTGCTGGATGTGATGATGCCGGGCGAAGACGGCATGGCCTTGACCCGCGCCATCCGCAAGGACAGCGCCGTGCCGATCCTGCTTCTGACCGCGCGCGGTGGGTCCGAGGACCGCATCGACGGGCTGGAAGCGGGTGCGGATGATTACCTGCCCAAACCGTTCGAGCCGCGCGAATTGGTTCTGCGCATAAATGCCATTCTGCGCCGCACCCCCACCGACACCGCCGAACCGATCCGCCCGCAAGTGCTGTTCATCGGGCCGTTGCGGTATGATCTGGACAAGGGCGAGTTGAAACGCGGCGATGATTCCGTGCGCCTGACCCAGACCGAAGCGGCGCTCATGCGGCTCTTTGCCCAACATCCCGGCGAGGTTCTGACCCGCGAGGCGCTCGTCGAATATTTGGGACGCGACCGCGCGGGCCATGGCGGTGAGGTGGGCCAAGAACGCGCGGTCGATGTGCAGATCACCCGCCTGCGCCGCAAGATAGAGAGCGAC
>JAFGVZ010000008.1 GCA_016937725.1 Paracoccaceae bacterium
GGCTGAACATTGGTGCCTTGCAGCTTCTTCTGCGCAGCGACGTTCTCGAAAGAGAGATCGCGCATATATTGCGTCAGGATACGCATGTTGACTTTTGGGGCCTGCGCTTGAGCGCCGTTACCTTGAGCAGTGGTTTCAGTGTCGTTCTCGGTCATTTTTGTGCTTTCCATCTGTGGCTTGCTTTGTTGCGTGGGTGTTTAGCAGCCCGGCCCCCGCGCCTCAATCCCGGTATTGGCGCGGATTGGGTGGCAGGCGGTCTTGGTCTGGATCGGGTTCCGTGGTGTAGTCCCCGTCGATAATATCGTCGCGTGCGCGCGGCTGGGTCTGAACCACCACGCGGCGCAGAGCCAACATGCGCAGGGCGGGAATGAGCAGCAAAAGCCCGATAGCATCGGTCAGAAAGCCCGGCACGATCAGCAACAAGGCCCCGATCATGCGCAGCGCGGAATGCGCCATGGGGCTGGCGGGGCTTCGGTCTTGGGCAAGGGCCGCGCGAATATCTGTGGCGTTGCGGTAGGGTTCCAGACGCATCAGGAAGATGCCCAGCGCCCCGCTCGCAAAAATTTCAAGTAGGGTGCCAAAGACGCCCAAAGCGCCGCCCAGCTGCACGAAAAGAACGATTTCCATCAATGGAAACGCCAGAAAGGCCAGCAATATCGGCATGTCTTCTCCTCATTCCCCAAGGATCGGGCCGCTGGTGGTGGACTTGCCCGTGTCGCCACCTTACATATGCATCAACCAAGTCATACCAACCCCTCGCAGAGGTAACAATGGACCCCGCCGTGATCCAACTACTCGTTCTTGCAGGCATTGCCGTATTCCTGATCCTGCGGTTGCGGTCCGTTTTGGGCACCCGTGATGGATTTGAGAAATCGCCTGTCCCGCGTGACACGCCCGCAACCCCGATCGGCCGCAAGCCGACGTTCGAGGTCATCGACGGCGGCCCGGATACCGACATCACCGACCATGTTGCTGAAGGGTCTGACAGCGCCAAAGCTTTGGCACGTATGAAAGCGGTCGATCCGCAATTCGGCGTCAGCGACTTTTTGCAAGGCGCGCGCGGTGCCTATGAGATGATCCTGATGGCTTTTGAATCCGCCGATATGGAATCGATTCTGCCCTTCCTGTCGCGCGATGTGTTCAATAGTTTTGACGAGGTCGTGCAGATGCGCGAACGCGAGGGGCTTGTGGTGGAAGCAACCTTTGTTGGCCTGCGCGAGATCGAGATCGTGGAAGCCACTTTCGACGAAGACACGAAGGAAGGTGAAATCACCATGCGTTTTGTCGGCGAATTGACGCAGGCCGTGCGCAAGGCTGACAGCGGCGAGTTGGTCGACGGTGATCCCAACGCGATCAAGCGTCAGAAAGATGTGTGGACTTTTGCCCGGATCATGACGTCGGACAGCCCGAACTGGAAACTGGTCGCCACGGGCGATTGATCCGCAAGAAGGGACGGGCGCATGTCGCGCAAGAAGCGCAATACGCTCAGCCCCGAGGATCAGGACTTATGGGCGCGGGTGGCCAAAACCACCCGGCCCATGAAAACAGACTTCGCGCATATTTTCGACCATCCGACAGAAGAGCCGGTGCTAGATGCGCCGAGCCTGCCCGTCGCGCCGAAACCGCCCTCGCGCAGCTTGAAGCCCGTGGGAAGCGGCGTATTCCCCGGTCACAGCTTGGCGCGGCCTTTGTCCGAAGCCTTGGCCGATGCACCGGTGGCGATGGACAAGCGCCGCTTCCAGCGCATGACGCGCGGCAAATTGCAGCCCGAAGCCCGGATTGATTTGCACGGCATGACCTTGGCGCAAGCCCATGCGGCGCTGAACGGGTTTATCCTGCGCGCCCAAGGGCAGGGGTTGCGGCTGGTGCTGGTGATTACCGGTAAGGGCCGACGGGTTGAAGATGACGGGCCAATCCCGCGCCGCATGGGCGCCTTGAAACACGATGTGCCGCAATGGCTGCGCATGGCCCCGCTGGCGGGGGCCGTTCTGGAACTGCGCGAGGCTCATGCGCGCCATGGCGGGGCGGGGGCCTATTACGTCTATTTGCGGCGCATGCGGTGAGCGGCGTCGGGGGCGCTGCCCCCGCGTGGCTGCGCCACGCTCCCCCGGGATATTTTTGCAAGGATGAAACTGAGGCGCTTTCGCTTGGCAAAGCACGGGATTTACGGCAAAGCGTGACGTCATGAAATTCGCATTCCAGATAATGGCCCGCGACGGGCGCGCCCGGCAGGGCCGGATTGAGACGCCCCGCGGCGAGATCCGCACGCCTGCGTTTATGCCGGTCGGGACGGCTGCCACAGTCAAGGGCATGATGCCCGAACAAGTGCGCGAAACGGGCGCCGATATTCTGCTGGGCAACACCTATCACCTGATGTTGCGCCCCAGTGCCGAGCGGATCGCAGATTTGGGCGGGTTGCATAAGTTCATGAACTGGGACCGCCCCATCCTGACGGATTCGGGTGGCTTTCAGGTGATGAGCTTGGCCAATTTGCGCAAGCTGACCGAAGAAGGCGTGCAATTTGCGAGCCACATAGATGGCTCGCGCCATATGCTGACGCCAGAGCGGTCGATGGAGATCCAGCGCCTTCTTGGGTCGGATATTGTCATGGCTTTCGACGAATGCACGCCCTTTCCGGCCGATGAGGCGACGGCGCGCGCCTCTATGGAATTGTCGATGCGCTGGGCCAGGCGCTCGCGCGATGCTTTTGGTGACCGGCCCGGATATGCGCTTTTCGGCATTCAGCAGGGATCGGTTTACCCCGATTTGCGCGCAGAGAGTGCCGATGCGCTGCGCGGCATTGGCTTTGACGGCTATGCGATTGGCGGGCTGGCGGTGGGCGAGGGGCAAGAGCTGATGTTCAGCGTTCTGGATTACGCGCCCGGCCAACTGCCAGACGACAAGCCGCGTTACTTGATGGGTGTGGGCAAGCCTGATGATATTGTGGGTGCCGTGCAACGCGGTGTCGACATGTTCGATTGCGTGCTGCCCACGCGGTCGGGCCGCACTGGTCAAGCTTGGACTGCGCGTGGGTCGGTGAACCTGCGCAATGCGCGCCACCGCGACGATGCGCGCCCCTTGGAAGAGGGTTGCGATTGCCCCGCTTGCACCAAATATAGCCGCGCCTATCTGCATCATGTGGTGCGACTGGACGAAATGATCGCGGGCATGCTGCTGACGTGGCATAACTTACGCTATTACCAGCGCTTGATGAGCGGCCTGCGCGCGGCGATTGCCGAAGCGCGGCTGGATGCATTTGTTGCTGAGTTTCACGCCTTGCGCGCGCAGGGCGATATAGACCCGATCTAACCGAAAGGCCCGACATGGCTTCCGATATGCTTTCGACCATCGTGAAACCCATCCACCGCGAGGGCCACAAGTTTCTGGCCATCTTCGGTGCGGTCACGGTGGCCCTGTTCTTGCTGTGGGAGCCGTTGGGCTGGATTGGTCTGGGCCTGACAGTGTGGTGTTATTACTTCTTCCGTGACCCCGACCGCCAGACGCCGCTGCGTGAAGGCCTGCTGGTCAGCCCCGCGGATGGTGTGATTTCGCTGATCGAACCCGCCGTGCCGCCGGCAGAGCTGGAGATGGGCGACCAGCCCATGATCCGCGTGTCGGTGTTCATGAATGTCTTTAACTGCCACGTGAACCGCGTGCCGATTGCCGGGCGGATTACCAAGATCGCTTACCGCCCCGGCAAGTTTTTGAATGCGTCGCTGGACAAGGCGTCGGTCGACAATGAACGCAACGGGCTGGCAGTGGAACTGGCCGATGGGCGCAAGATCGGCGTGGTGCAGATTGCGGGCCTCGTGGCGCGGCGCATCCTGTGCGAAGTGACCGAGGGGCAGGAGATGCAAACGGGTGAGCGATTCGGGATGATTCGTTTCGGCTCGCGCGTGGATGTTTACCTTCCCGACGGGGTGGAACCGTTGGTGGCGCTGGGCCAGACTATGATCTCTGCCGAAACCGTGATTGCGGATCTGACCAGCACAGAGCCGCGCCGCATGGCAGGCATCCGCTGATGCAGCGCGACAGCCTTTCGCTTGTGCAGCTTGTGCCCAATGTGGTCACGATTCTGGGCATGTGCGCGGGGCTGAGCGCGATTCGATACACATTTGCAGAGCGCTACGAATTGGCTGCCGCACTGATTATCCTTGCGGCTATACTCGACGGTCTGGATGGGCTTTTGGCCCGCAAACTGAACGCGGCCACCAGCTTCGGCGCAGAGCTGGACAGTTTCGCCGATTTCGTCAGCTTCGGGGTTGCGCCGGGGATCTTGGTCTACGGCTACGCATTGGATGGGCTGACGGCTGGGTTTGGCTGGGTGTTCGTGCTGATCTTCGCGGTTTGCGCCTGCTTGCGGCTGGCGCGGTTCAATTTGTCGCGCGCCACGCCGGAAGGCGGCATGATCCGCCATTTCATCGGCGTTCCTGCACCGGCCGGGGCCATGCTGGGTCTTCTCCCCGTCTATCTTGGGCTGGCTGGCTGGATTGATGCTGCCTCTTTGGCGATTCCTGTTGCACTTTACCTTGGTGCGGTGGGCTTCTTGATGGTCTCTCGGCTGCCCACACCGTCGCTCAAAGCCATCCGCATTGCGCGCCGCCATGCTATCTGGGTTCTGGTCGGGGCAAGTGCGTTCGTTGGGCTGTTGTTTCTGCACACATGGGTCACGCTGGTCGTGGCGGATCTGATCTATCTAGCAGTTCTGGCAGGCCTCAGCCTGCGGCGCGCGCTCCCGCGGAAAACGTAACGCAAGCGTAAAAAACCCGCGGCTTAGCGCTTGACGCCGCCCGCCCTATTGCGTAATTGCCCTCTATCGCGCGGTTGTAGCTCAGTTGGTTAGAGTACCGGCCTGTCACGCCGGGGGTCGCGGGTTCGAGCCCCGTCAACCGCGCCACTTATAAAACCCCTCGCCCTCTGGGCTGGGGGTTTTTCGTTATATTCATCCTTGAACAAATATCCTGGGGGGCAAAGCCCCCTCAAGCATCGCTTGCGCAGCGCATTTTGAAAACAGCTATGCTCGACATTCGGGCGGGGCGCGCCATCTCCCAACGCATGACAGATCGAGCCCGCCCCGTTCCCGCATCCGCTTTTGCCCGCTCTTTGCGCGTGGGCGGTGTCGCCACCGGCTTTGCCGGGGCCACTGTCATGGGTTTGGCGGGGCAGGTGTTGCGCGGGCAGGGGGCCGATCTGGGGCGCGCGGCGTTGACGCCCGCGAATGCCTTGCGCGTGGCGGGCGGTCTATCGGCCCTGCGCGGTGCGGCGATGAAGCTGGGGCAAATGCTGTCCATGGATAGTGGACTTGCGCTGCCGCCCGAATTCAGCGCGCCGTTGGCACAGCTACAGGCCAATGCGCCCGCTATGCCACCCGCGCAGTTGAAACAGGTTTTGGCGCAGGCTTGGGGACCAGATTGGCTGCGGCGCTTCCAAAGCTTCGATGTGCGGCCCATTGCGGCGGCGTCCATCGGGCAGGTGCATCGCGCCGTGGCGCGCGACGGCCGGGTGCTGGCCATCAAGGTGCAGTTTCCCGGTATTGCGCGCAGCATCGACAGTGACATTGCGACCTTGGGGCGGCTGATGCGCCTGCCCGGTGTTTTGCCGCGAGATGTGGATATTACACCGTTTCTGAACGCCGCTCGTGCCCAATTGCATGACGAGGCTGATTACCAGCGCGAGGCACGCGCCCTCACCCGGTTCCGGCAGGCCTTAGGGGCAGATTTTGTGATCCCCCAAGTCTGGGATGATCTGACCACGCCGCAGGTCTTGGCCATGGATTTTGTCGAAAGCGCCCCTATCGACAGTTTGGCCGAACAGCCCCAATCCGTGCGCGATACCGCGATGACGCAGCTGATTTTCCTGACCCTGCGCGAATTGTTCGAGCTGGGCCAGATGCAGACCGACCCGAATTTTGCCAATTACCGCGTGGCCCCTGACGGGCGCCTTGTGTTGCTGGATTTCGGCGCGACCCGCGACATTGCGCCTGCGGATGGGCAGGCTTATCGCGCCTTGTTGCGGGCCATTCTGGCCGAGGACCGCGCGCGCATGGCAGAGCATATGGCGCAGATCGGTTATTTCCGGGGCGATGCGCCGCAAGAACGGCGCACGCTGATTCTGGATCTGGCAGAGAAGGCGAGTGTGCCCTTGCGCCAAGACACCACGTATGACTTTGGCAATGCCACACTGGTCGAAGATATTCTGCGCGACGGGGCCGAATTGGGCCAAGCGCGTGATTTCTGGCATGTTCCCCCGGCAGAAATGTTGTTCTTGCACCGTAAGATCGCGGGAATGTATTTGCTAGGCCAACGACTGCATGCGCGGGTGGCGCTGCGGCCACTTCTGGAGCGTTGGGCTTAGGTCCGACCCGTAGAAAATTTCTGTCACATCACATTAAGGCTTGGCCGAGGTGGCACCCGCATCGCTGACCGATTCGCGGCCGGGCTGTTACAAAACTGTCACCTTAGTGTCGTAGAAGCGTAGCAGAATCGGACTACTCGCAGAACAGAGATCGGATGTCCGATCCCAAGCGAACGCTAAGGAGATATCATGTCCAAGCTGACTTTCACCACTTCCGCAGTCGCCATTCTGGCACTGTCCGCTGGCGCTGCCGTTGCACGCGACAACGTTCAGATTGCAGGGTCGTCCACCGTTCTTCCCTACGCTTCGATCGTAGCAGAACTGTTCGGTGACAACACCGACTTCCCGACCCCGGTTGTCGAATCGGGCGGTTCGTCCTCGGGTCTGGCCCGCTTCTGCGAAGGTGTTGGCGAAAACACCATCGACATCGCAAACTCGTCGCGCGCCATCCGTGAGCGTGAGATCGAAGCTTGCGCCGCAAACGGCGTGACCGACATCATCGAAGTGCGCATCGGCTACGATGGCATCGTGTTCGCCAGCCAGATCAATGGCCCGGCTTTCACCGCATTCTCGCAGTCCGACATCTTCCTGGCTCTGGCCGACAAGATCGTTGTTGATGGTGCAATCGTCGATAACCGCCCTGCAACCTGGGCTGATGTGAATCCGGACCTGCCGGCTGTCGAAATCGCTGCCTTCATCCCCGGCACCAAGCACGGCACCCGTGAAGTGTTCGAAGAGAAGGTCCTGCTTCAGGGCTGCGAAGACACCGGCCAAATGGCTGCCATGATGGAAGCTGGTCTGTCGGAAGATGACGCAGAAGATGCTTGTATGGCTGTGCGCACCGATGGCGCTTCGGTCGACATCGACGGCGACTACACCGAGACGCTGGCCCGCATCGACGCGAACACCAACGGTATCGGCGTGTTCGGCCTGTCCTTCTACGAGAACAACACCGACAAGCTGAAAGTTGCGACCATGGGCGGCGTTGCTCCCTCGACCGCAACCATCGCTTCGGCTGAATACCCGGTGTCGCGCCCGCTGTTCTTCTACATCAAGAAGGCACATATCGGCGTGATCCCCGGCCTGAAAGAATACGCTCAGTTCTTCATGTCGGACGAAGTTGCTGGCCCGAATGGCCCGCTGGCCAATTACGGCCTGGTGTCTGACCCCGAACTGGCTTCTGTTCAGGCGACCATCGAAAGCGAAACCGTCATGGGCGGTGGCATGTAATCTGCGCTTAGGCGCTGAATTTCGGGGCGGCTTATTCCGCCGCCCCGTTTTCCTTTTAGGTTATTTCGATTAAGACGGGTCTGTCCCGCCCTGGCCGGAAGACAAAGACGCAACCAAGTATCGGGGGGCTTATGCCTGTATTCTGGCTGGTTTTGATTTTGCTGGCACTGGGGGTCGGGGGCTATGTCTTTGGCCGCAGCCGCGCCATGGCATCCGCAGGCGGCGACAGTCGCAAGCTGCATTCGCTGCCCAATTATTACGGTAGCAACGTTGCTATCAAAGCGCTGGTTCCGTCTTTCTTGGTATTGTTCATCTGGCTGATTGCACAGCCAATGTTCATCTCGTCTCAGATTGCAGGGCAGTTGCCGGACGATATCGTGCCCGAAGGCGGGTCCATTGGGCTGATCATGGCCGAAGTGCGCCGCACCGCCGAGGGCATTGACGCAATCGTCGCAGCAGGTGGCATGACCGAAGAAATGGCGTCCAGCGGTCGCGCCGATATCACTGACTTCACGGCGCGTTTGCAAGAGGCCGGGCAGGTGGTGACGGGAACCGTCACGCAGCCGATTTTGCGGGCCGCGCAATCCTATCGGTCCATGACCGCCACCGGGTCCTTGGCAATGACGGTTGTGGTTTTGCTGATGACCGCTGCGGGGCTAGTCTACGGTCTACGTGAGACCTTCCCGGAATTCCGGGCGCGCAACGTGGTCGAAGCCTCGGTCAAGATGTTGTTGATCGCGGCTGCGTCGCTCGCCATCTTGACCACGATTGGTATTGTTTTGTCGCTGGTGTTCAACACAGTCGAGTTCTTCCGAATTTACCCAGCATCCGATTTCTTCGGATCGCTGACATGGTCCCCGAGTTTTCAGGGGAATTCGCAGCTTGGCATTTGGCCGCTGCTGTGGGGCACGCTCTATATTTCCGTAATCGCGCTACTGGTCGCGGTGCCGATCGGGCTGTTCGCGGCGATTTACCTGTCGGAATACGCGCCAAAGTCGGTGCGTGCGACCGCAAAGCCATTGCTGGAGATCCTCGCGGGTATTCCGACCATCGTTTACGGTCTGTTTGCACTGCTGACCGTTGGTCCCATGCTGGTAAAGGTCTTCGGCGACGGCGGCTTGGGCTGGATGCAGTCGGGCACCGCCGTGATGACCGCCGGGTTGGTGATGGGTGTTATGCTTATCCCCTTCGTCAGCTCGCTGTCGGACGACATTATCAACGCGGTGCCGCAAGCAATGCGCGACGGGTCTTTTGGTCTTGGTGCCACGAAATCCGAAACGATCCGCCAAGTGGTGCTGCCTGCCGCGCTGCCCGGTATTGTGGGTGCAATCCTTCTGGCCGCGTCACGTGCGATTGGGGAAACCATGATCGTGGTGCTTGGGGCCGGTGCGGCCGCGCGCCTCTCGCTGAACCCGTTCGAAGCCATGACCACCGTGACCGCCAAGATCGTGTCACAGTTGACCGGCGATAGCGACTTCGCCTCGCCCGAAGCGCTGGTCGCGTTCGCGCTGGGCATGACGCTCTTCATCATCACATTGGGGCTGAACGTGTTCGCCCTGTATATCGTGCGCAAATACCGGGAGCAGTATGAATGACCTACGCTACGCATGAGGGCGCCAAGCGCCATGGGTCGCTGCTGACGGTTGATGCGAAAACCAAGACGCGCAATGCCGCTGAAACGCGCTTCAGGATTTACGGCATAATCGCCATTCTGGCGGGCCTGAGCTTTCTGGTCATACTGGCGTTTTCCATCATCCGTTCGGGCCTGCCTGCTTTTTCCGCCAACATGGTCGAGGTAGAACTGACGCTGACGCCCGAGCAATATGCCGATGCTGAAGCGCAATTGTTCAAGACCCGCGCCTACGAGCAGGTGTTCAACGCGGCCTTCACGTCTGAATTGCAGGAACGTGGCTTGGATACCGAATTCGACGCTGAAAGCATTCAGCGCATTATTGGCAATACCGGAGCGACCCTGCGCAGTTTCTACCGCGCTAACGAAGATATGCTGGGCCAGCCCGTAACCTTTAACCTGCCCACCGCGTCGCGGGTTGACGGGTATTTCAAGGGACGCTTGCTGCGGGAAAACGTGACCGATTCGCGCTTCCTGACCTTGGCGGATCTGGATTTGGCCGATGAATTGAAAGAGGCCGGGCTTATCCAGTCCAAGTTCAACTGGACCTTCATCACCGGAAAAGATTCGAGCGTGGACAATCCCGGCGGTGCTGGCATCGGGGCAAGCGTGGTCGGATCTTTCGCCATGATGCTGGTTGTGCTGTTCCTGTCCCTGCCGATTGGGGTGGCGGCGTCCATCTACTTGGAAGAATTCGCGCCCAAGAACCGTTGGACCGATTTGATCGAGGTGAATATTTCCAACCTCGCCGCCGTTCCATCCATCGTTTTCGGTATTCTGGGTCTGGCTGCGTTCATCCAGTTCGCGCATCTGCCGCAATCTGCGCCCTTGGTCGGGGGTCTGGTGCTGACACTGATGACGTTGCCCACGATCATCATCTCGACCCGCGCATCGCTGAAATCCGTGCCGCCCTCCATCCGGGATGCGGCGCTGGGCGTCGGCGCATCGAAAATGCAGGCGGTGTTCCACCACGTTCTGCCGCTGGCCATGCCCGGTATTCTGACCGGCACCATCATCGGCTTGGCGCAGGCCTTGGGTGAAACCGCCCCGCTGCTGCTGATCGGGATGGTGGGTTTCGTGGCCCGCGAATATCCGGGCGGTCTGGCCTCGGCGTTCATGGACCCGAATTCGGCCATGCCCGCGCAGATCTACACATGGGCCGCCCGCTCTGATGACGCCTTTTATGAAAAGGCTTGGGGCGGTATTATCATCCTGATGGTCTTCCTTCTGGCCATGAATATTCTCGCTATCATCCTGCGCCGCCGGTTCGAGCGCCGCTGGTAACTCTGTCGCCTGACCTAACACACGGCACCCAAAGGAACGAAGTCATGTATGACGCCCCGACCCCCGGTTCGAAAGTGGACCAGACCGACATCAAGATCACGGCCAAGAAGGTTCAGGTCTATTACGGCGACACGCACGCCATCAAAGATGTCGATGTCGATATCGTGGACCGCGCCGTGACCGCCTTTATCGGCCCGTCGGGTTGCGGCAAGTCGACCTTCTTGCGCTGCCTGAACCGCATGAATGACACGATCGACGTGTGCCGCGTGGAAGGCGAGATCAAGATAGACGGCGAAGACATTTACGACCGCCGCATTGACCCGGTGCAATTGCGCGCCAAGGTCGGCATGGTGTTCCAAAAGCCGAACCCCTTCCCCAAGTCGATTTATGACAACGTGGCTTATGGCCCGAAGATTCACGGCATGGTGCGCAACAAGGCAGAGCTGGACGAGCTTGTGGAAACCGCCCTGCGCGGTGCTGCCTTGTGGGACGAGGTCAAGGACCGTCTGCAAAGCCCCGGCACAGGTTTGTCGGGTGGTCAGCAGCAGCGTCTGTGCATTGCCCGCGCCGTGGCCACCCAGCCCGAAGTGCTGTTGATGGATGAGCCGTGCTCGGCACTGGACCCGATTGCGACGGCGCAGGTGGAAGACCTGATCGAAACGCTGAAAGAGCAGTTCTCGGTCGTGATCGTGACGCACTCCATGCAGCAGGCCGCGCGGATTAGTCAGAAAACCGCGTTCTTCCACTTGGGCAACCTTGTGGAATATGACGATACCAATACGATCTTCACCAACCCCAGCGATTCGCGCACGGAAAGCTATATTACCGGCCGGATTGGGTAAGCATATGGCGTCGCAGCATATCGTCGCCTCCTTCGACCAAGATCTCGGCGGGGTGCAGATGCGACTGATGCGCATGGGCGCGTTGGTGGAAACGGCCATCACCGATGCGTTGCGCGCGTTGGAAACCCGCGACCTTGATCTGAGCGAGCGGGTTCGCCTTGGTGACCGCGTGATCGACGCGATGGATGCCGAGATCAAGGAAGACACCGCGCGCATTCTGGCGCTTCGCGCGCCCGCCGCCCGCGATCTGCGCATGGTTTTGTCTGTCATGGCCATGAGCACGCATCTGGAACGCTGTGGCGATTATGCCAAGAACATTGCGAAGCGCCATCCGGCCTTGGCAGAGGCTGCGCCGATTGAAAACAGCATCATGGCATTAAGCCGCATGGGGCGGATCGTTGTGTCCATGCTTTCCGATGCGCTGGATGCCGCGATCCATAAAGACGCCGATCTGGCCGAAGCTGCCCGGGCGCGCGATCTGGAAGTAGATCAGGCGTATAACGCGCTGTTCCGCGCGCTACTGACCTATATGATGGAAAACCCGCGCAACATCACGACCTGTATGCATTTGCATTTCATTGCGAAGAATATCGAGCGGATCGGCGATCACGCGACCTCTGTGGCCGAGCAGTCCTTGTATCTGATCCGCGGCGAACGCCCGGAGGAAGATCGCCCCAAGGGTGATACAACGGCGTTTATTGCGCCAGAAGGCTAGGGTCCGACGGTTAGCGCGTGCGCTGGCCCGTTTCTGCATCGAACAAGTAGAGCGCGCCTGCATCTGGGTTAAGGGCCACACGCGCGCCGGGCCGTTTCACATGCGTGCCGCGCGCCTCTATCACCAATTTGGGTTGGCCGGGTGCGGCGCAATGAATGTAGGACACGCCGCCCAGCGCTTCGGTCATCTCGACCGTGTGGGTGTCGCCTTGGGTGATGGCAATATCTTGGGGGCGAAAACCCGCGATCAGTTTGCCGGGTGCGTGGTTGGGAAGTTGCGCGGCGACACGCGCGCCTAGCGCGGGCACCGATAACCCGCCTTCCGAGCGCGTGGCGGGCAACAGGTTCATTGCGGGTGACCCTATGAAGCCTGCCACGAACAGGTTGTCGGGATCACGATACAGGTCCAAGGGCGCGCCGACCTGTTCCACGCGGCCCGCGCGTAGCACCACGATTTTGTCAGCGAGCGTCATGGCCTCGACCTGATCATGGGTGACATAGATCATCGTGGCCCCGATCTCGCGGTGCAGGCGGGCGATTTCCACCCGCATTTCCACCCGCAATTCAGCGTCGAGGTTGGATAGAGGCTCGTCAAACAGGAACACTTCTGGCCCGCGCACGATGGCGCGCCCGATCGCCACGCGCTGCCGTTGCCCACCCGACAGGGCCTTGGGTTTGCGGGTCAGGTAATCGTCGAGCCGCAAGATGTCGCTGGCGCGGGCGACCTTCTCGGCAATCTCTGCCTTGGGGTGGCCGTTCATCTTCAGGCCGAACCCCATGTTTTCCGCCACCGTCATATGGGGGTAGAGCGCATAGGTCTGAAACACCATCGCCACGCCGCGCTGTGCCGGGTCCAGCCGGGTCACATCGCGCGCGCCGATCTGGATCTGGCCGCTGGTGGTTTCTTCCAGCCCCGCGATCATCCGCAGAAGGGTGGATTTGCCGCAACCCGACGGGCCGACGAAGACACAGAATTCGCCCGGATCAATGGACAGGTTCACCCCGTGGATGACCTGCGTTTCGCCGTATTTCTTGATGACATTCGACAGTTCGACGCCGGACATGGATCAGGCCCTCTTGCGGTTTGGAAGGGCGGTTTCCTCTGGGAAGCGCCAATTCGTGGTTTCCTGCCCGATGGTGCGGGCGATCTGGGTGATGCGCGGGGCGAGCTCCGCCAGCTTGCCAAGCGTGGTGCGCGCGGTGGTCGAGGTGACCGACAGCGCCCCAAGAACCGCGCCGCCGGTGGACAGGATAGGAACGGCCACGCAGATGATGCCGGGTTCGTGTTCCTCGTCATCAAATGCAAAGCCGCGCGCGCGGATGGTGGCCAATTCAAGCATCATGGCGGGCGCACTAGTCACGGTTTTGGGTGTGAACGGGTGCCAGCTTTGTTGTGACAGGATTCCGGGTAAGTCGGCATCGGGCAGATAGGCCAGCATAGCCTTACCCACGCCGGTGCAATAGGCCGGGCCAACCTTGCCCGCTTGGGAATACATCGGGATCGGGTCGCGGGCGTTGCGCTTGTCCACATAGAGCACTTGGGCGTGGTCCATCTGCGCCAGATGCACTGTTTCGCCCACTTCGGCCGACAGCACATCCAGATGCGGCCGCGCGATGGGCGCAAGCGCGCTTTGCTCCCAAGCGGCATGGGCCAGACGGACAAGGCGCAGGCCCAGCGTGTAGGTGCTGCGGTCTGGGTCGAAGGACAACATGCGCTGCGTGACCAGCGTTTGCAGCAAGCGGTAAAGCGTGGCCTTGGGGTAGGGGCTGTGGTCCAGCAGGTCGGAAAAGCGCACCGGGTGGCCAAACCCCGCCACAAGGTCCAGAACGTCCAGCGCCTTGGCCACGGTTCCATCGCCGCTCATCTGCATCCCTCACAACTACTGCTTGACAAAGGCTAGCTGTGCCTGCCATCTTTTTCAATATATAAAAACAAGTTTCATATATTGGAACCTGCAAGGGAGGAAAACATGCAGTCCATCTTCAAAGGCATGGCCGCGGGCCTTGCCATGACTACGCTTCTGGCGGGCACAGCCAGCGCGGACCTGACCGGCGATCTGCGCATCTTCTTCAATGACCAGAACCCCGCGCCCAAGGCCGCGATGGAAGGTATGGTTGAACGCTTTCAGGAAATGCACCCCGATCTGAACATAGAGCTGACGCTGATCGACCGCGAAGCCAACAAGACCCAGATCCGCAACTACCTGACCGCGAACGCCCCCGACGTGAACGGCTGGTATGCTGGCAACCGGATGCGCCCCTATGTCGAAGCGGGCCTGTTCGAAGACGTGTCCGACCTTTGGGCCGGGCCACTGGGCGAGGAATTGGCCTCGACCCGCCCGGCGCTGACGCTGGATGGTAAGCAATGGGGCGTGCCCTATAGCTACTACCAGTGGGGCATCTATTACCGTCAGGACATTTACGAAGAACTGGGCCTGACGCCCGCGACCACGTGGGACGAAGAAAAGGCCAACTGCCAAACAATCCTTGATTCGGGGCGCAAGTGCTACACGATCGGCACGCGCTTTTTGTGGACGGCGGGCGGCTGGTTCGATTACCTGAACCTGCGCACCCATGGCTATGATTTCCACATGGCGCTTACTGCGGGCGAAATTCCGTGGACCGATGACCGCGTGCGCCAGACCTTCGCCAATTGGCGCGAATTGCTGGATATTGGCGCCTTCATCGATGACCACACCGCCTATAGCTGGCAAGAAGCGCAGCCTTTCATGGTCAATGGCGAGGCCGTTGCTTACCTTATGGGCAATTTCGTGGTGGCCCCGATGCGTGAAGCGGGTCTGACCGATGACCAGCTTGGGTTTTACCAGTTCCCCGAAATCACCCCCGGCATCCCGATGGCCGAAGATGCGCCGACCGACATTCTGACCATCCCGGCACAGGCGCAGAACAAGGACAATGCCCGCGCCTTCCTGCAATACGTGGCAAGTGCTGAAAACCAGACCATCGTGAATGAAACGTTGGGCCAATTGCCGATCAACCGCAACGCAACCGTGGCCGATGACAAGTTCATCCAAGCCGGGTTCGAGATGCTGTCGAACGCCAC
>JAFGVZ010000077.1 GCA_016937725.1 Paracoccaceae bacterium
CACCCCACCCATCAGAGCGAGGGCTTGGGCGCATGGCTGATGCGCGAATCTCTGGAGCGTGCGCGCGCGCTGGGATGGGCGCGGGTTCTGCTGGTGGGCGACGCGCCTTATTACGGACGATTCGGCTTTGCCCGCTTGCCCGATGTCACCATGCCAGCCCCCACGAACCCTGCCCGTGTTCTGGGGCTGGCATTGGTTCCGGGGGCTTGGGAGGGCGTTTCAGGACAGGTGGAAAAAGCTGCGACAACACCGGGTCACTCAACCAGTGACGCCACATACTCCAACAAGGCAGGCCGTGCGTTTTCCAAGCCGCGGACCTGAACGCGCGCGATCAATTCCGACACTTCGTTCAGGTTCGCGCGACGGATCAACGACTTCACCGGCCCGATCGACGCCGGGCGCATGGACAGCGCCGGAATACCGATCCCGGCAAAAGCCAAAGCATCGACGGGGCGGCCTGCATCTTCGCCACAGAAGGTCAGCGCGGTTTCCGAGTCGTGGCAGCGATCAACCACAAGCTGCAAGAAGCTCAGGAAGCTGACACTCAACGTGTCATACCGACGCCGCACCAATTCGTTTTCACGGTCGGCAGCGAAAAAGAACTGTTTTAAGTCATTGCCACCGATGGATATGAAATCCACCGCCTTGAAAAAACTGTCGGGCGCATAGGCCAGCGACGGGGTTTCCAGCATGGCCCCGACCCTTGTTTCGGCAGGCAAGGGATGGCCAAGGCGTCCTTCGCGGTCCAATTCACGATTGAGAATGTCGCGCGCGCGGTTGAATTCCTCGCCAGTCGAAACCAGCGGAAACATCACGCTCAACGGGCGGCCCGCCGCCGCACGGATCAGCGCCTGAACCTGCATGCGCAGGACGCCGGGTTTATCCAGACCCACCCGCAACGCGCGCCATCCCATGGCCGGGTTCGGCTCGTTCGGGCGTTTCATATAGGGCGCGACCTTGTCCGACCCGATATCGAGCGTGCGGAAATGCACAGGCTTGCCCGCCGCGGCATCCAACACACGTGCATAGGTCGCAACCAGTTCCGCGCGGCGCGGCATGCGGTCGCGCGTCAGGAATTGCAGCTCTGTGCGAAACAGGCCGACGGCTTCGGCCCCCGATGTGGGCAGCGAGGGCAAATCAGCCATCAGCCCCGCATTCATTTTCAGTTTAATTTCGGTGCCACAGCGCCCCACGGCCGGTTTATCGCGCAGGCTGGCATAGCGTTCCTGCGCCTTGGCCTGCATGGCCATCTTGTCCCGGAATGCGCTGGTCACGCTGTCATCGGGGCGCAGATGCACCAAACCCTCGGTGCCGTCGACCAGAATATGATCGCCACTCAGCGCGTCGGTCGTGATGCGGGGCACGTTGAGGACCAAAGGAATGGCCAGCGCTCGCGCCACGATCGTGGCATGACTGCCCACCGCGCCCTCTTCCAACACCACGCCGCGCAGCTTGCGCCCGTATTCCAGCAGGTCACCGGGGCCGATATTTCGGGCGACCAGAATGGCCCGGTCTGGCATCTCGGCGCCTGTCTCTACCCCCTGCCCGGTCAGAATGCGCAGCAGACGGTTCGACAGGTCGTCCAGATCATGCAGCCGGTCGCGCATGTATTGGTCGGGCACGGTTTCCAAACGGGCGCGCGCGGCGGATTGCTCTTTCTCGACCGCCGCTTCGGCAGACAGGCCCAAGCGAATGTCTTCTTCCATCCGTTTCAGCCAACCACGCGAATGGGCGAACATCTTGTAGGTCTGCAAAACCTCTTGATGTTCCTTGTCGCGGCTGGCAGCCACGGCCAGCATGTCATCGACCGACCCACGCAGCCTTTCGATGGCATCGTTCAGGCGCGCGATTTCGGCCTGCGAATCGTCATTAACCAGATTGGTGATAACAACACGCGGCTGGTGCAGCCAGACATGGCCCTCGGCCTCGCCCTCTTGCCCCGTCACACCGCGCAAGGTTGCGGCTTGTTTGTGGGGCGAGGCAAAGCTTGTCTCTTCCCCCACGAACGCGCCAAGTTCTGTCATCTCTGCAATGACCATAGCGACAACTTCCAGGCCATAGACCTCGTCATCGGTGTAGACGCGCGCTTCCTTCGACTGCACCACCAGAACGCCCAAGCGCTCGCCAAGGCGCTGCACAGGCACGCCCAAGAAAGAGGTGAACACCTCTTCGCCAGTCTCGGGCATGTAGCGAAAGCCCGGTTCGGCGGGCGCATTCGCCGATTGCAACGGACGCGCCAAGCGCGCGACCTTGCCCACCAACCCCTCGCCAAAGCGCAGGCGCGTTTCATGCACGGCAGTCGCACGCAACCCTTCGGTCGCGCAAAGTTCCAGCGTATCGGCATCGCGGAACAGGTAGATAGAGCACACATCCGTGCCCATCGATTCTGCGATGATCGTGGTGATCCGGTCCAGCCGTTCCTGACCCGGCTGGGCGCTTGCCATCTCGTCGCGCAGCTGGCGCAGCATGCGGCGGCTGTCGGTTTCCGTTCTATGGGGCATGGCCCCTCCCGATCCCGTGGCGGGTTTTATCCTGCCTTGTCCAGTTCAAACGCATCATGAAGCGCCTGAACCGCCAGTTCCATATATTTCCGATCAATCAGCACGGAAATCTTGATCTCTGACGTGGCGATGACCTTGATGTTCACACCTTCCGCGGCCA
>JAFGVZ010000009.1 GCA_016937725.1 Paracoccaceae bacterium
AAAGTCATCACGCAATAATGTGTCGATTTGCCGCACATATGCGCTAGATCCTGTCCCACGGCACAGTGCCGTTCAGGGAGGATGATTTATGTTCAAAAGAATGACACTCGCAGCCGCCGTCACTTTGGCAGCTATGCCCGTTTTCGCAGACCAACACAGCCATGGCGCAGCCTCTGACGGGCGCACACCCGCGCCAGAGGGCGCGGCGGTCTACATCATAGCACCCGAAAGCGGCGCAACGGTCAGCAACCCCGTGACCATCCGTTTTGGCGCAAGCGGCATTGGCGTGGCCCCGGCGGGGGTGGATGTGCCGGGTACCGGCCACCATCACCTGCTGATCAATGTCGACCCGGCACAGGTTGATCTGAACATGGCGCTGCCCGCAGATGACCAGCACCGCCATTTCGGCGGCGGGCAAACAGAGGTCACGCTGGACCTACCCGCGGGCACGCACAACCTGATGCTGCTCATGGGCGACCAGTTCCATGTGCCGCACGAACCTGCGATCATGTCCGAGATCGTGACCATCACGGTCGAATGATCCAAAGCTGGCGGGCCGCTCGCGGCTCGTCACGCTTGCGTGGCAGGGGTTGAAACAACGTTCAAACGCGGTAGCTATTTTTTATAGTCTCGTTTCGGAGGAAATCGATGTTGCAACGCACCCTTGCCTTGGTCGGTCTTGCCCTGATCGGCCTTCCCACCTTGGGCCATGCCAAAGCCGTCAGCCACGGCCTGCTGGACAACGGGATGGAAGTGGTCGTCATAGAAGACCGCCGCGCGCCTGTTGTGGTGCATATGGTCTGGTATCGTGTGGGTGCCGCGGATGAACCTGCGCTGAAATCCGGTATCGCGCATTACCTTGAACACCTCATGTTCAAGGGCACAGATGACCTTGAACCGGGCGAATTCTCTGCCGTGGTCGAAGCCAATGGCGGCCGCGACAACGCCTTCACCTCTTGGGATTATACCGGCTATTTTCAGCGCGTCGCCGCCGACCGGCTTGGTTTGTTGATGCAGATGGAAGCCGACCGCATGACCGACCTGACGCTGTCGGAAGAAGAATGGCGGCCAGAGCGCGACGTTATCCTGAACGAGCGTGGCCAAGTCGTCGAAAGCCAGCCGGGCCGCGTGTTCAACGAGGCGATGCTGGCCGCCCTTTACAAAGCGCACCCCTATGGCACGCCCATCATCGGTTGGCGACACGAGATGGAAACGCTGAACGGCGATGACGCGAAAGCGTTTTACCGCCAGCATTATGCGCCGAATAACGCGATCCTGATCGTCGCGGGCGATGTTGATTTTGAACAGGCGATGGAGCTGGCGCGCACCCATTATGGCCCGATCCCCGCCAACCCAGACGTATCCCCCCGCCAGCGCCCGATGGAGCCGCCGCATGTTGCCGAGCGCCGCCTGACGATGGAAGATGCGCGCGTCGGCACGCCCTATGTCAGCCGTATGTATCTGGCCCCCACCCGGCATGACACCGACCAAGCCGCCGCCTTGCAAATGCTGGCGGCACTTCTGGGCGGAAGCCCCACGACATCGGTTCTGGAGCGCAAGTTGAATTTCGAACAGGGCGTGGCGCTGTCGGCATGGGCCAATTACAGCGGCATGTCGCGCGATTACGGCATGTTCAGCCTTGGGATCGCCCCGGTCGATGGCGTCTCGCTGGAAGACGGCGAAGCTGCGCTGGATGCTGCGATTGCCGATTTTATCCGTGAAGGCGTGGACCCCGACCAGTTTGAGCGTGTGCGCCAGCAAATCCGCGCATCGGAAATCTATGCGCTGGACGACATGCAGGGCCGCGCGCGCCAATACGGTGTGGGGCTGTCCATCGGCCTCAGCATTGAAGAGATCGAGTCTTGGATCGACGCGCTCGACGCCGTAACGCCAGAGCAGGTCATCGCCGCCGCCGAACTGCTCACGGACCGCCGTAGCGCCGTCACCGGCTACCTGACCCGTCCCGCAACAGAGGTTGTGAATTAATGCGCCTGATCCTCGCCCTGTTTCTACTTGTCGCAACACCGCTTCGGGCCGAAATCGACATCACCCCCGTCACCTCGCCCTCTGGCCTAGAGGCGTGGCTGGTCGAGGAACGCTCGATTCCCTTCATTGCCGTGGACCTGATCTTCGAGGGCGGCGCGACGCTTGACCCGGAAAACGCCCTTGGCGCGACCGCGCTGATGGCGGCCCTTCTGAACGAAGGCGCGGGAGAGATGGATGCCCAAGGTTTCGCCATTGCGACCGAAGACCTCGCTGCGCGTTTCAGTTTTGACGCCGGGCGCGACACGGTGACCGTTTCGGCGCAGTTTTTGACCGAAACCGCGCCAGAGGCGATTGCGCTTCTCAACTCCGCCCTAACCCAACCGCGCTTTGATGAGGACGCGCTGGAGCGCGTGCGCGCGCAGATGGTGGCCAGCCTGCGCCGCGATGCATTGGACCCCAACACAATCGCCAGCCGCGCCTTTGCCGAGGCCGCCTATCCCGGCCACCCCTATGCGCGCCCGTCCGAGGGAACGTCCGACAGCGTGGCGGCCCTGACCCGCGACGACCTGATCGCGGCACATGAAGGGGCCATTGCCCGCGACCGTGTGCATATTGGCGTAGCAGGTGACATTGATGCAGCGACACTCGCGCCGCTTTTGGATGCGCTTTTCGAAGGCGTGCCCGAGGCAGGCGCGCCCATTCCGGGCCGCGCCGAATTTGCCGCAGAGCCGGGTATTACCCGCGTGCCGTTCGACGGGCCGCAATCCGTGATCGCTTTCGGCCATCGCGGCATTCCGCGCGACGACCCCGATTTCCTGACCGCTTTCGTGGTTAACGAAATTGTCGGCGGTGGGCGTTTTGGCACGCGCCTGATGCGCGAATTACGCGAAGAACGCGGTCTAACCTACGGCGTTGGCGCGTTTCTTGCCTCTGGGTTCTTGGGCGAGAGCTATCAGGGGC
Organism: Paracoccaceae bacterium; assembly: GCA_016937725.1. GTDB lineage: Bacteria > Pseudomonadota > Alphaproteobacteria > Rhodobacterales > Rhodobacteraceae > Roseinatronobacter. Next base: position 2,947 of record JAFGVZ010000009.1, read on the forward strand.
GGTTGTCGGCCAGCAATGCCGATGTGGGCCAAGTGGTCGAGCTGATCCGCGCTGAGTGGCAAAAACTGGTGGCCGAGGGCGTGACAGCAGACGAATTGGACCGCATCAAAACCTACCTGACGGGTGCTTACCCGCTACGATTTGACGGGAATGGCGCGATTGCGGGGATCATGGCGTCGATGCAGTTTCAGGGCTTCGGGATAGACTATGTCAACGAGCGCAACGCCTTGATCGATGCCGTCACGCTGGAGCAGGCAAACGCGATAGCGCAGCGATTGTATCAGCCCGACGCGCTGCGCTTTGTGATCGTGGGCCAGCCAGAGGGCATAAACTAGGCTTGGCAGCCAAACGGGCGCCATGCTATATCCTGTGGCATGAACAAGCCCGACCGCAATATAAGGCGTGAAATTCGCCAGTTGGACGAAGCCGCCGTGAATCGCATAGCGGCGGGAGAGGTTGTTGAGCGTCCCGCCTCTGCGGTCAAAGAACTGGTCGAAAACGCGCTAGACGCCGGGGCCACACGGGTCGAGGTGGCCTATGCCGATGGCGGCAAGACCCTGATCCGGGTGCGCGACGATGGGTGCGGGATGGCGGGCAATGACCTGCCACTTGCACTTTCACGACATGCGACCAGTAAAATTGATGGGTCGGACCTGCTGAACATACACTCTTTCGGCTTTCGTGGCGAAGCACTGCCCTCGCTGGGGGCCGTGGGGCGTTTGCGCATTGTCAGCCGTATGGCCGGGGGCGACGGTGCGGCGATCACAGTCGATGGCGGGCGGATGGCCGCGGTCCGACCAGAGGCGGCGCAATTCGGCACTGTCGTGGAACTGCGCGACCTGTTCCACGCCACGCCTGCGCGGTTGAAATTCATGCGCTCGGACCGGGCCGAATCGCAGGCGATTGCCGACACGGTCAAACGGTTGGCGATGGCAGAGCCTTATGTCAGCTTCACCTTGTCGGACATTTCCGGCGGCGAGGCGCGCGAGATCCTGCGGCTCGATGCCGCTCAAGGTGCGCTGTTCGATGCCTTGGAAGACCGTCTGGCCGCGATCTTGGGCCGGGATTTCACAGAAAACGCTCTGCGAATCAACGCTGAACGCGACGGACTGCGCCTGTCGGGCTTTGCGGCGCTGCCCACCTATTCGCGTGGCGCGGCGGTCGCGCAATTCCTGTTCGTCAATGGCCGCCCGGTGCGCGACAAGATGCTGCTGGGCGCCCTGCGCGCGGCCTATATGGATGTGCTGTCGCGCGACCGCCACCCGGTCGCGGCGCTGTTCATCACCTGCAACCCGGAACTGGTAGATGTGAACGTTCACCCCGCGAAATCCGAAGTGCGCTTCCGCGAACCGGGGCTGGCGCGCGGGCTGGTGGTCAGCGCCTTGCGCCATGCGCTGGCCGGTGCGGGCCACCGCACCAGCAGCACCAACACCGGCGCAATGCTGGGTGCGTTTCAGGCTGCATCGCCACGCAGCTACCAGATGGACCGCCCGTCTGGTGCCGCGCGCGCGAGCGCCTACCAATTGCAAGCCCCACAAGGCATGAGCGAAAGCGCAGCCCTTTGGCACAGCACGCCCTCCGCCCGCGCTGAAGCCCCCGCCCCGGCCCCGGATGACGCGCCCTTGGGTGCTGCCCGCGCGCAACTGCACGAGAATTACATCGTCGCCCAAACCACACGCGGTATTGTCATCGTCGACCAGCACGCAGCACATGAGCGCTTGGTCTATGAAAAGCTGAAACGGCTGCGCGCAGAGAACGGCGTGCCGTCTCAGGCGCTCTTGATCCCGGAAATCGTGGAGCTGTCAACGGGCGACGCAGGCGCGCTGTTGGACATCGCGCCGCAACTGGCCGCGCTTGGGCTGGTGGTGGAACCCTTCGGCGGCGGCGCTGTGGTCGTGCGCGAAACGCCCGCTATCTTGGGCACGGTGAATGCAAACGCGCTGATCCGCGATATTCTAGATGAATTGGCCGATCAAGGCAGCTCGCAAGGGTTGGAGGCGCGGATTGATGCGGTTCTGTCGCGTATGGCGTGCCATGGCTCTGTCCGCTCTGGCCGCCAGATGCGCCCCGATGAAATGAATGCGCTGTTGCGCGACATGGAAGCGACGCCGCATTCGGGCCAATGCAACCACGGGCGGCCCACCTATGTGGAACTGTCGCTGGCGGATATCGAGAAGCTGTTCGGGCGGCGTTGAAGCAATCTCAGAAAAAGTTGAGAGACTTTTTCGGTTCGAGATTGCGTCAGGATTCACTCGCGGGTGCCGTCGAATTGCGCCAGTGTCACGCCTGCATTTTCCAGCGTATCCCGTAACTTGCGCGCTGTTGCGACCGCCGACGGCCCGTCGCCATGCAGGCAGATCGTATCAATCCGCGCGGGCAGATGCGTGCCCTTGGCGGTGATGATCGCGCCCGCCTGCACCATCGCCAACACACGCGCGGCCATCTCGTCCGGGTCATGCAACACCGACCCCGGCAGACGACGGTCCATCAAAAGCCCCTCTTCGGTATAGGCGCGGTCGGCGAAGATTTCGCAGGCGATGCGGGCGTTCAGGCTGCGCGCGGCGCGGTCTTGGGCGGTGCCGGAGATGACCATGATGATGATATCCGGGTCCACCGCCAAAGCGCCCTCATAGCAAGCGCGGGCCAAGCCCTCATCCTCGGCGGCCATATTGGCAATCGCGCCATGCAGTTTCAGATGCCGCACATAGCCCCCCGCCGCGCGCGCCATCGCCTGCGCGGCCCCAAGTTGATAGGCGGTCAGGTTGCGCGCGGCTTGGTGCGAGATATCCATACGCCGCCGCCCAAATCCTTGCAGATCGGGCAGGCCCGGATGCGCGCCGATGCCCACGCCGTTGCGCGCAGCCAAAGCCATCGCGCCCGCCATCACATCGGGGTCGCCCGCATGGAACCCGCAAGCGATATTGGCCGAGGTGATGATGTCCAAAAGCGCGCTATCCGCACCCATCGGCCACGCCCCGTAGCTTTCGCCCATATCGGCATTCAGATCGACACGCATCAGCACTCCTCCAGTTCGTTGCCAGCCGTCACACCGCTGACCAGTTGATAGCGCAGCAAATCCGGGATGTCGTGCGGGTCGCGCAGCAAGGGTTGCAGGTCGCG
>JAFGVZ010000078.1 GCA_016937725.1 Paracoccaceae bacterium
AAGCTGTTCTTGGTGCAGACGCCCCATTTCTTCCTGAACCCCGACCCGGTGGATCGCAATATCGGCCTGCGCGCCGATTGCCCGCCGGAAAACGAGATGTTCTATCATCAAGGCCACCGCGGTCTGGATCGTTGGGGCGGGGCATTCTTCTGCGGCTCGGCCTCTGTTTTGCGCCGCGCGGCGCTCGATTCCGTGGGCGGTTTCGCCGGTGAAACCATCACCGAAGACGCGGAAACCGCGCTCGAAATTCACAGCCAGGGCTGGAAAAGCCTGTATGTCGATCACGCCATGATCGCGGGGCTTCAGCCCGAAACCTTCACCACCTTCATCGAACAGCGCGGACGCTGGGCGACGGGCATGATGCAGCTTTTGCGCCTGAAAAACCCCTTGCGCCGCAAGGGGATGAGCCTGAGCCAACGTCTATGCTACCTGAACTCAATGACCTTCTGGCTGTTCCCGTTGGTGCGGATGACCTTTATCCTTGCGCCGCTGGCCTACCTGTTCTTCGAATTGCAGATCTTCGTCGCCACCATTGAAGAGGTGGCGGTTTACATGTCCAGCTATATGGCGATCAGCTTCATGGTGCAGAATGGGCTCTATGCCCGCGTGCGTTGGCCGCTGATTTCGGAACTGTATGAAACGGCGCAGGCCCCATACTTGTCGGGCGTGGTGTTGCGCACCTTGTTCAAGCCACGCGGCGCGAAGTTCAACGTGACCGCCAAGGACGAAGTTCTGGAAGAGAATTTCATCACGCCGCTTTACAAGCCCCTGCTTATCTTGTGGGGCGTGGCGCTGTTGGGTGTGCTGGCGGCTGCGGTGCGCTGGTTTCTCTTTCCGGGTGACCACAACATCCTGATGATCGTCGGCGGCTGGGCCGTCTTCAACTTCATCATCGTATCAGCCGCCTTGGGCGCGATTGGCGAACGCCAGCAGCGGCGCGCTGTGCCGCGCGTGGATATGAATGTGCCTGCGGTCGCCGCCATTGGCGACGGCGAGCAATACACCTTCACCGCGGCAACCGTGCTCGATTCCTCGACCAGCGGGGCCAAGCTGAAGCTAATCCCCGGTCCCGATACCGACCACACGCATCTGGCGAAACTAGACAAGGGATCTGTTTTTTACTTCACGCCCGAATTCCCGAAATCGCCGCATTTGGAAAATGCCGTGCGGGTGCAGGTCGTCAATGTTCAGCGGACGCCGACAGGTTTGGTCTTGGGTGTGCGCTATGATCCGGAACAGCCGCTGATCGTGCGCGAAACCATCGCGCATCTGATCTTTGGCGATTCCTCGGTCTGGGAAGCGATCCGTGAAAGCCGCAACAAGCCGATGCCGCTGCTGAAAGGCATGGGCTATGTCGTGACGCTGGCTTTCACCTCTGTCGCGCATGTGATGAAAATGCTGGCGGCCGAACCCGCGCGCCGCAAACGCGCCGAGGAACGCGAGCGCGAAGTGGCCGTGGTCAAAGACGAACCGGCGCATATTCTTGCCTTCGGTCAGGCTTTTGATCCGGTCCTGAGCGAACCTGTTCACCCGATGCGGCAAATGTTGGCGCAGGGCACGGGTGGGGGTGACAGTCGCCTGCATTTCAACGCGCCCGGTGCGCAACTTAACCGGGGGCCAAGCGCATGACTTTGTCATTCCTTTCATCCCGTTCCATGCCAGTGCTTGTGCTGGCTGCGGCCTTGAACCTTGGAGCTTTGCCAGCCTTGGCCCAAGGTGGGCTTATCCTGCTGCCAGACCAAGATGGCGTGACGGCCAGCGTTGAAGAGGGCTTCGTGCTTTCGCCAGACCGCGTCAATCCGCATCGCATGGCGGTTGATGCGGACGATGCCGCGCCAGCGCCGCGCAAATGGGTCTCACCCCTGCGTCTGACTGACCTGCAAGTGCGCCGCAACGGGGCGGTTGCGCGCGTGACGGGCGAGCGTGAGGTCGTGTCCTTCGATCTATATGTCGCGGATGCCGCGCGCACGCAGCGCCTGCAACTGACAACCGTGTCCAGCATCAACCTGCTGCCAGAGCGCTCGTTCATGCGCGTTATGGTAAACGGGGTCGAGTTGCAGACCATCCAGCTCGATAATTTCGAGACACCGGGCATGGATGAGATTGTGATCCCCCAAGGCACCCTGCGCCCGGGGCGCAACGGTGTGCAAATCGAATTCCGCCAAGGCCATCGTATTTTCTGTGGCCCGGAAGCGTCTTTTGACCTGTGGACCGACATAAACCTTGTTGAAAGCGGGCTTGTTTTGGACCCCGCCGATACTGGGGCAGGGGCGGACGGGTTTATGATGGGGCTGGCTGCGCAATCGGCAGCCCTAGCGCCGGTTGAAATTCGTGGCATCGACAGCCTTGGGGCCGAAGCCGAAACGTGGCGCCGCACGCTCGTGCGCCGATTGAACCAAGCGCTTGTCGGCACGCCGGTCGTGTTTTCGTTTACCGATTATTGGACGGCCGCGCAGCAAGACCGCACGCATGCGCGCATTACCGTTTTGCCTGCCGCGCAATCGCGGATCAGTTTTCAGGTGGGTGGCGACGGTGCACGGGTGATGTTGCTGGAAGTGGCCCAGGGCACGAATCCGGCGGACCTGCTGGACCAGATCCCGCAATTGGAACCGCAGGCGCAGGCCGCGCGCGCGCCCTTGCTGGCAACCGATGCAGAGAACACTTTCTCTGATTTCGGCATCCAGACAGAGCAGTTTTCGCAACGCTACGCGATCCGCAACCATCCTTTCCGTCTGCCGGACGATTGGTTGATCCTGACCGCAGCGAAGGCGCGCATCTACCTTGACTACGCCTATGCCACGGGTCTGCCCGACGAAGCCATGCTGCTGATCAGCGTGAACGGGCAAGCAATCCGCTTGTTGCCCCTGCGCGACGAGGGGGGCGCGCCGATCATTCGTTTCCCGATCGATTTCGAAGCGCGCATCATGCAGCCCGGAACAAATACGCTCACTTTCGAGATGATGGTGCCGGGGGACCCTTCGGACCTGCCATGTCCGGCCTATGATCAGCCGTTTCTTCAGATCGGAGAGACCTCTAGCCTGTTCGTGCCTTACAGCCCGCCGATGTCGATTCCTGATATGGACCTTGCCTTCAGCGCGTTGACGCCCGACAGCTTGCGCCGCAACGAGATGAGTGGACGCGCCTATTCCGAAGCAGATGTGCTGACATTGGCGGCAGCTTTGGCCCGTGCGCGCGGTGATATCCGGCCATCGACCCTGCATCTGATCTCGCTCGATGATCTGGGGGCTGTGCCGATGGCACATCATCGCGCCGATCGGAAATTGCTGGAAGATGCGGTTTTGATTACCCCGGAATACGAGGCATTGATCGCCGCACAGCAAGAGGCGGATGACCCGTTCTCGGCTCGACGTCAGCAAAAACGCGGGCTTACAGCGGCATTCAGCAATATCTGGACGCTTTTGCTGGACCGCGTCTATTGGGTGCGCGACCGGATTTTCCCCTCGAATGGTGACCAGTTGAACGCTTGGTTGGCAGAACGGCGCGGGCAGGCGGTGCTGATGCATCTGGACCCGTCCCGCCCTGACGAAATCTGGATGTTGCGCAGCGCCGACAGCGACATGACCCAGATTGCGCAATCCATCGCGGCCGCGCGCGAATATGGCCGCGGGCCGCGTGGTCAGGTGGCCATCCTTGGCCATGATGGGCGCTGGGACAACTGGATCGCACCGGATCGTCGGCCAGTGCTGCTAGAGGATTGGTCATTTCAGAATTTCCGCACCGCGATGGGGAATTTCGTCTCGGCACGCCCAATTTTCTACACATTCCTGATGTTGTTCTTGGCGCTGGGGTCGGCGCTTGTCGCGCTGCGCCTTGTCATCTCAACGCGAGAAAAGCTATGAACAGACGTTCCTTCCTTTGTAGCGGTGCCGCACTTACGATGGCCGGACCAAGCCTTGCGCAAGGCCTGACCGATGAATTCGGCCAGATTGCGCGCCCGCTTTGGGAGGCGTGGAAAGAGCGTTTCCTGATGCCTGATGGCCGCGTGGTGGATACGTTGCAACGCACTGCCAGCCATTCCGAGGGCCAAGGCTACGGCATGGTTCTGGCGACCTATTTCGACGATGCCGAAGCGTTCGGGCGAATGTATCAGTGGACGGAGCGCAATCTTGCGGTGCGCGGTGACCCGCTTCTGGCGTGGCGTTGGTTGCCCGATCAGGTCAATGCTGTGCCAGACCGCAACAATGCGTCCGATGGCGATCTGTTCTATGCTTGGGCATTGGTGCGCGCCTTTGCACGCTTTGGCGACCGCGCCCACCTTACCCGCGCGCAGGAAATTGCCGAAGCCTTGGCGGCAACCTGCATCATTGCAATGCCGGGCCGCGAGGGCGCGACAATCCTTTTGCCCGCGCAATTTGGGTTCGTGCACGAGACCCATGTCTCGATCAACCCGTCCTATTACATGCCGCTGGCCATGCGTGAAGTGGCGGCGGCAACCGGCGTTTCGGCGCTTGCCATCTGCGCGCAGCAGGGCGAGGCGCTGATGGATCAATTGGCCCAGAACGGGCTGGTTCCGGATTGGGTCGATATCTCGGCAGATGGAATGCGCGCTTCTGAAAACCTGTCAGCCAATACAGGCTATGAGGCGCTGCGCGTGCCGCTGTTTCTTGTCTGGTCGCGCATTCCGCGCCATCTGGCGGTGCGGCGCATGGCCGCCGTCTACGCGCGCACGGTGCAGCCCGGTGTTGGGGTGCCAACGGTGCTGGAGCCGGTTTCAGGCACGGTGCTCGAAAGCTCGCCCGATGCGGGGTATCAGGCCATTGCTGGGCTGATTACCTGCTCCGAAGGTATGACAGCAGGGGCGCAGATCCCGCCCTTTACCAACACTCAGCCCTATTACCCGGCGACGTTGCACCTGTTTGCGATGATCGCTGCTTATGAAACCTTGCCGGAATGTGTGCCGATATGACCCAGTATCCTCTTCGTCAGCGCTTTGCCTTTGCCGCTCTGATTGCCTGCCTTGCGGCAGGGTCGGCTACGGCGCAAACGGCCAGCTATGATGATCTGAGCGCCTTGCGATACTACGTGCAGCAAGGTGACACGGCTGCGACCAATGCTGAATTGCGCCGTTTGCGCGCGGCCTATCCAGATTGGGCACCGCCATCGGATTTGAACCAATTGCTGGCCCCGCGCGCCTCTGCCAGTGTCGATGAGGGCGCGATCTGGCGTTTGATCGAGCGGCGCGACTATGCCGGCGCCCGGCGTGAAATTGACAGCAGTCGCCAGACCGTCGCAGGCTGGACACCGCCCGCCGACATGCTGCGTGTTCTGGAAACCAACGAGGCGCAAGACGCGTTCGATGCCGCCACCGCGTCGCGTGATCCCGGCACGGCCATTGCGATTGCTCGCCGTTCGCCGCAGATCATGAGCTGCGAGCGGATCAACAACGCTTGGCTTTTGTCGGATATGTATGTGCTGGCTGGTCAGGCCGCCGCCGCTGCCACGACCTGGCGCAACACGGTGCAATCCTGCACCGCCTATAGCCAGATGGAACCAACGCTTGAAAAAGCATCTGCGGTCGTCAGCCGCGCTGAGCTGAGCAGCATGTTCGACGTTGCGCGCGGGGCTAACCGGGCGGAAACAGAGCGCCTGAATGCGCTTGAGCGGCGCTTGTTGGGCGGTGCCCCCGCCGCAACAGCGGCGGCAGCTCCTGCGCCTGCGCCCACGCCGCGCGCAACCCCAGCGCCCGTGGCGCAGCCGGTTGTGGCGGCCCCATCACCCGTGACCAACCCCGCGCGCCTGCCCGTGCGGGGCGATGGACGCATAGCAGAGGTGCGCACGCTGAAAGAGCGCGAGCAATTCGCCCGCTGTATTGCTGCGTCGAACAATCCGCGCTCGCTGGATGTGCTCTATGAGCGGTCATGGTGCCTGTTCAGCCATCAGCGTCCGACAGAGGCGTTGGTGGGCTTTCAGGCCGCCGCTGCGGCTGGCGATGCGATTGGCCCGAATGTTCGGCGCGATGCCCATTTTGGAATGTCGCTGGCCTATCTGGGGATGAACATGACAGAGCAGGGCGCACAAGTTGCCAGCAGCGTGCGCCTGTCAGATACCCAGCGCGCCGAGGTGGAAAGCATTATTCTGGATCAGCGAGGCGTGAAGGCGTATCGCAACGGTGACTACCGGCAAGCGATTGCCTATTTCAACGCTCTGGAGCAACTGAAGGGCGGCTTGCGTCGAGATTTGTCGATCTTGCGTGCCTACGCGCTGCTGAATTCCGGCCAGCGTGTAGAGGCAAAGAACGAATTTGAACGCCTGCACGCCCAGCTTGCGACCGCTGAAACCCGCCAAGGCTTGAACGCGGCATTCGGTAACTAAAGCTGGCACAATGCCCAACCCAAACAATAACCCCCGCCAGTGGCGGGGGTTTTGCGTTTAGCCGTTCGAAGCGGCAACTTTAAGGCGGCCTTTACCGCTGCCACCACTGCCTGAATGCGTATCCATAAACTCCATCACCAATGGGCGGATATTGTTGCGCCAAGACTTGCCTGCGAAGATGCCATAATGTCCGGCACCCGGCTCGACATGGCTGGCCTTTTGCGCCGCACTTAAGCCCGTCAGCAGGTCAAGTGCGGCAAGGCATTGACCGGGCGCGCTGATATCGTCTTTCTCGCCCTCGACAATCTTGACCGCCACATTCGTGATCTTGCCAATATCGACCTTGTGACCATCCACCATGAATTCGTTGCGCGCGATTTCACGGTCTTTGAATATCCGTTCCACCGTGGACAGGTAGAATTCTGCGGTCATGTCCATGACTGACAGGTATTCGTCATAGAAGCGGTTGTGCTTGTCGCGCTCGCCGCTCGTGCCTTGGGCTTCGGCCGAAATCTTGTCGGTGAAGGCTTGTGTGTGTCGCTCCAGGTTCATCGAGATGAAGCCTCCAAGCTGCAACAGGCCCGGATAAACCAGCCGCCCGACGCCCTTGTATTTGAAGCCCACGCGCTGAATCGCCAGATGCTCTAGTTGCCCCATGGTCACACGCTCACCGAAATCGGTCACCTCGGTGGGTGCGGCGTCCGGGTCCACCGGCCCGCCGATCAGCGTCAGCGTGCGCGGCTGCGATTCGGGTTCCAGCTCTGCCAGATAGGCCGTTGCGGCCAGTGCAAGTGGCACCGGCTGGCACACGGCAATCACATGCGTGTCCGGTCCCAAGTGGCGGATGAAATCGGTCAGGTAAAGGGTGTAATCCTCGATGTCGAACTTGCCTTCCGACACCGGGATGTCGCGGGCATTGTGCCAATCTGTGACCCAGACTTCGCAATCTGGCAGTAGGCTGGCAACGGTCGAGCGCAACAGCGTTGCATAATGGCCCGACATGGGGGCGCAAAGCAGCACGCGGCGCGGTTTTTCCGGACGGCCATGCACCTTGAAGCGCAGCAAATCACCAAAAGGACGTGCCATTTCAACGACTTCTTCAACGATATGGTCGCGCCCGCCTTCGGCGACCACACTCGTGATGTTCCAGTCCGGCTTGATGACCATGCGCGCGAAGCTGCGCTCGGTGACGCGGCCCCAAGCCGACATCACCTTGAACATCGGGTGCGGCACCAATCCCCAGACCGGGTAAGAGGCGAAAGCGCGCGCCGAAGCGCCCATCCATTCGTTGGTGTTCCGAATGGCTTCCATGATGTCGTAACTGACCATGCCCTTCATACAATCATCCTTCAAAGCGCTCGAACAGGTAACGCCAATCGTCCCTTTAACTCAAGTTGCGCGGCAGCTATCGTAAACGAAAGTATGCTGCGCATGCGAAGGGTAGGGGGAAAATAGCCGTATGACAACTTCTGAATATGAAGATGGAAAAAAAGCTGAGCGTCTGAAGGAAAACATGGCCCGGATAGAAGCTTTGACCGAACGACTGACCAATGCTCTTGCCCATCGCACGCCCCCGCGCCCCAGCTTGCAAGCGCCCGATCCCGATCTGTTTTTGCACGGGGTCACGGCCTATTGGACCGAAATGGCCAAGAACCCGTCGAAAGCGTTGGATCACCAGTTGGATTTTTGGGGCAAAGCGCTGAAGCATCATATAGAGGCGCAGAAGGCCCTGCAAAGCGGCAAATTGAAAGCGCCCGAAGATCAGACCCCTGACGATCGTCGCTTTTCCAATCCGCTGTGGAAAAGCCACCCGTATTTCAATTATATCAAGCAGCAATACCTGATCGCCTCGGAAGCGATGCATGACGCAATCGAGGGTATGGAAACGCTGGAAGGCCGCGAAAAGCGGCGTTTGCAGTATTTTACAACGCAGGTGGTGGACATGATGGCGCCAACGAACTTTCTGGCCACCAATCCCGATGCCTTGATGAAAGCGGTTGAGACCGAGGGCGAGAGCCTTGTGAAGGGGCTGGAGAACCTTGTGCGCGATGTCGAGGCGAACAAGGGCGAGTTGCAAGTGACCCTGTCGGACAAGGAAGCCTTCAAGCTGGGCCAGAACTTGGCGACGACCCCCGGTAAAGTGGTGTTCCGCAACCATCTGTTCGAGTTGATTCAGTATAGCCCCAGCACCGAACAGGTTTACCGCACGCCCATCGTGATCTTCCCGCCATGGATCAACAAATATTATGTCATGGATCTCAAGCCGCAGAACAGCTTGATCAAATGGATCGTGGACCAAGGCTATACGTTGTTCGTGGTGTCTTGGGTCAACCCCGATGCCAGCTATGCCGATACCGGTATGGATGATTATGTCGAGCAGGGCTATCTGGAAGCGTTCCGCGTCGCGCGCGAGATCACGAAAGAGCCGCAGGTCAACGCAATCGGCTATTGTATTGCGGGCACGACGTTGTCGCTGACTTTGGCGCTGGTGAACAAGCGCAAGGACAAATCCGTGCGCGCAGCGACCCTGTTCACCACGCTTACGGATTTCTCGAACCGGGGCGAGGTGGGCGTGTTCCTAGAGGACGATTTCGTCGACGGTATTGAAGCCGAATGCAACGAGAACGGCTATCTGGACAGTTTCTTCATGTCGCGGACCTTCTCATACCTGCGCTCCAACGACCTGATCTATGGCCCTGCCATTCGCAGCTACATGATGGGCGAAGCACCGCCCGCCTTTGACCTGCTGTATTGGAACGGCGATGGCACGAACCTGCCGGGCAAGATGTGTGTCGAGTATCTGCGCGGGCTGTGCCAGCAGGACAAGTTTGCCTCTGCAACTTTCCGCATCTGCGGCGAAGACGTGTCGCTGTCGGACGTGAAACACCCGATCTTTGCGGTGGGGTGCGAAACGGACCATATCGCGGCGTGGAAATCCAGCTTCCGTGGCGTGGCCAAGATGGGCAGCCGGGACAAGACGTTCGTGCGCGCGCAATCGGGGCACATTGCCGGTATCATCAACCCGCCATCCAAAAAGAAATACGGCCACCATGCAGGGCCAGAGGTTGCGGGCACCCCGGAAGATTGGCTAGAGGCTGCCGAATTCCATGACGGGTCATGGTGGCCGCGCTGGGAAGACTGGCTGCGCAAGCGGTCCGGGGCCAAGGTTCCGGCGCGGATTCCGGGTGATTCGGGCTATCCGGCCCTTGCAGACGCGCCGGGCACCTATGTGATAAGCACAAAAAATGAAGCCATGTCATAGGCTTGGTGCGACCTGATCAGAAAAATGCTGCGGTGCAGAAAAAACTGTTGAAATGCTGCACCGCAGCATGCATATTGTCTTCAGCGGCTGGGAACACGATGTGACCGGCCAGAACATTTTGATCAGGAGAAGCACAATGGCTACCACTACCGACTACACCAAGATGATGAAAGACATGATGGGCGCAATGCCGATGGACACCACCGCGTTCACCGACATGTTCAAAACCCAAGCCGCTCTGACCGAGAAGATGAGCAAAGTTGCTCTGGAAGCTGCTGAAAAGTCGACCGAAGTTTCGACCAAGTGGACCAAAGCAACGCTGGCAAAAGCTGGTGAGCTGTCGACCGCCAAAGAAGATCCGGCTGACTACACCAAAGCTATGACCGATTTCGCATCCGCTTCGGCCGAAACCGCTGCCGAGCATGTCGCTGCTTTCGCTGAAATCGCGAAAAAAGTGCAGATGGACACCGTCGAGCTGCTGATGGCTGCTGGCAAAGACATGCAGGAAGAAACTGCTGCTGTTGTCAAGAAAGCCACCGACACGGCAACCAAAGCGACGAAAGCTGCAACCGCCAAGTAAGGCGCGACAGTTCTTTCTCTCCCGCGGCCCTGTCCCTCCCAATAGGTGACCGCGACTAAAGGGTGCGCAATTCATGCGCGCCCTTTTCTTTTGTGAAAACACCCCCTAGGCTGTGCTGCACTGCAAAACCCAAGGGAGGGGGCCTCGTGTCACAAGACGCAAAACCGCTGCTGATCAAGCGTTATGCCAGTCGCCGACTGTATAACACCGAAACCAGCGACTATGTGACGCTAGAGGATATCGCGGGGTTCATCCGCGATGGGCGCGAAGTGCAGATTGTCGATCTGAAATCCGGCGATGACCTGACCCGCCAATACCTGCTTCAGATCGTGGCGGAACATGAAAGCCGCGGCGAAAGCGTGTTGCCGATAGAAGTGCTGACCGACCTTGTGCGCAGCTACACCACGCAAGCGCAAAGCGTTGTGCCGCAGTTTCTGGCCATGTCTTTTGAAATGCTGCGGGAAGGGCAATCCAAGATTGTCGAGAATATGGCCCGCGCCAACCCCATGGCAGCCATGCCCGGCTTTGAAGAGATGCAGCGCCAGCAACAGGCTTTCATGAAAACCATGATGACGGGCTGGCCTGGCGTGAAAGACAGCGACACGAAACCGTCTGGCGGTGACGATCTGGACGATATCAAGAAGCAACTGGCCGAATTGCAGGACAAGCTGTCGAAGCTGAACAAGTAAGCGCTAGACGCCCAAGCGATCACGCAGCGAAAACCATGTCATGGCCAGCGCCAGAAGCGGGCTGCGCAGGGTTGGCCCGCCGGGAAAGCTGGGCAGGGGCAGCTTGCTCATCAGGTCAAAGCGCGCGCTTTGACCTGCAACCGTTTCGGCCAGAATGCGCCCTGCCAGCGTGGCCAAGGCCACGCCGTGCCCGGAATAACCAGAAGCCGACAAGATATTTGGTCCCACCCGCATGAAACAGGGCAGGCGGTTCATGGTAATTGCCAGTGTGCCGCCCCAAGCATAGTCAATGCGGGTGTCGGTAAGCTGCGGGAAGACCTGCAACATCGGCTTGCGCACCGTGCGGATCAAGTCGGGGAAGCGGTAGCCATAGCTTTCCCCACCGCCAAACAGCAGGCGGTTATCTTCGGACAGGCGGAAGTAGTTGATGACGAATTTGCTGTCGGCCACCGCGTGATTGCCGGTCAAAACCGTGCCTTCGGGCAGGGGTTCGGTTGCAAGAATGAAATTGTTGATCGGCATGACCTTGGCGGCCACTTGCGGCATCAACCGGCCCAGATAGCCGTTCGCGGCCAAGATCACATGATCGGCCTGCACATGCCCGGTCTGGGTGCGCACGATGGGTTTTGGACCCTCTTCGATGGCCACCACAAGCGCATTTTCATGGATGATTGCCCCCGCCGCCAGCGCCGCGCGGGCAAGGCTGAACGCATAGCGCAACGGGTGCAGATGCCCCGCGCCATGGTCCAGCATGCCGCCCTTATAACCCGGCGCCTTCACCAGCGCCTGAAGCTGCGCGCGGTCCAGCGGTTCCAAATCGGTATAGCCATAATCGCGCGCCAATTTCTCGGCATAGGCACGGGCATGGGGCAGGCCACTGTCATGCCAATCGGCATGGATGACACCCGGCGCAATTGGGCAATCCATAGCGTGGCGTTCCACTAGGTCATGGACCAGATCGCGCGCGTCCAGCCCGATTTGCCACAGGTGGCGCGCATCGTCGCGGCCCACCATCCGCTCGATTTCGTCCTGCTCTATGCGCTGGCCCGGCCCGATTTGCCCGCCATTGCGGCCTGATGCTCCAAAGCCCACCCGGTGCGCTTCCAGCAGGCGCACAGAGAAACCGCGCTCTGCCAGATGCAGCGCGGCGGATAGCCCGGTATAGCCGCCGCCAATGACGCAAACATCTGCCTGAACGGCCCCTTTCAGCGCAGGCTGAACGAGCAGGGGCGTGGCGGTGGCCGCATAATAGCTGTCGGGGTAGTGCCCCGCGCGGTCATTTGCGAAGAGAAGGTTCATACGTTCAGCAGCAGATGCTCGCGTTCCCAAGGGCTGATGACCTGTAGAAACTCGTGATACTCGTCGCGTTTCACCGCGGCATAGGTTTTGCAGAATTCTGGGCCAAGAATGTCATGCAGCGCGGTCGCATCCTCGAACAGGGACACGGCATCGCCCAACGTGCGGGGCAGTTCGTCCTCATCCATATAGGCGTTTGTGCGGCATTCCTCGCGCGGGCCTTGCTGTTCAATCAGCCCCAGATAGCCACAGGCCAGTGACGCGGCGATGCCCAAATAGGGGTTGCAATCCATCCCCGCCAGCCGGTTTTCCACGCGCCGCGCGTTCGGCGAGGAGATCGGAACGCGCAACCCCGTCGTGCGGTTGTCATGGCCCCATTCCAGGTTGATGGGGGCGGCGAAATCCGGGACATAGCGACGATAGCTGTTCACATAGGGGGCAATCAGCGCCACGGCGCTGGGCAGATGCCGCTGCAACCCGCCGATGAAATGCATGAACGCGTCCGTGCTGTCGCCCGTATCGGTCGAGAACAGGTTTTGCCCGGTGGACGTGTCCAGCACCGAATGGTGAATATGCATGGCGCTGCCCGGCTCGCCCTCTATGGGTTTGGCCATGAATGTGGCGAACATGTCGTGGCGCAGCGCGGCTTCGCGGATCATACGCTTGAAGTAAAAAACCTGATCGGCCAGCACCAAAGGATCGCCATGGGCCAAGTTAATCTCGACCTGACCCGCGCCGCCCTCTTGCAAGATGCCGTCAATCTCTAGCCCCATGGCTTCGGCGAAATCATAGATATCGTCGATCACCTTGCCATATTCATCGACCGCCGACATGGAATAGGCTTGCCGCGCCGCCGCGCGCCGCCCGGTGCGGCCCATGGGCGGGATGATGGGCATATTCGGATCAAGGTTGCGGGCGACGAAGAAGAATTCCATTTCTGGCGCAACGACAGGCTGCCAGCCCTTGTCACGGTAGAGTTGCAGCACCCGTTTCAGCACGTTGCGCGGTGCGGTCGGGATCGGGGCACCATGGGCGTCCTCTGCATCGTGGATAATCTGAAGCGTCCAATCAGCCGTCCAGGGCGCGGCGGTCGCGGTCGAAAAATCGGGCCGCATGATCATGTCAGGTTCCAGATCGGCCCCGTCCCGGAAATCGGCCCAGCCGCCCGTGATGGTTTGCAGAAAAATTGACGTTGGAAGGTAATATTTCGCACTTTCATCGAATTTGAATGCGGGCATAGCTTTGCCACGCGCCACACCGGCCATATCGGCGATAATGCATTCGACCTCGTCCAAGCGGCGCCCTTCCAAAAAATCGCGCGCGGCTTGAGGGATTTGATTTCGCCAGCTTGTCATGCTTGCACCTGTGCGTGTTCCTTGAAGAAGCTGGCAATGCGGGTGGCCAAGGGGCCGCTCTCGGCACTGCCCAGCCCTGCCTTGGCTCGGGTCAGCAGGTCATCTGGAACCACGCCACGCCCACGATGGTCGATCAGCCCCTCAATGACCTTATCCTGAAATTCTGGATGGGCCTGCACTGAAAACCCTTGGCCCGGATATAGCAGCGCGGCATGGGCGCAAAATTCGTTGCTGGCCACGGTTTGCGCGCCTTCGGGCGGCGTGATGACCTGATCCTGATGCCATGCATTCAGCTGCACCGGCCCCGTGTCGAACCGATAGTCCTGCGCACCCACCGCCCAGCCGCCAGCAAACTTCTCGACCTGCCCGCCAAGCGCTTGCGCCATGATCTGATGGCCAAAACAAACGCCAACCACCGGCACATGCGCGGCAAAGGCGTTGCGGATGAAGTGTTCGAGCACCGGGATGAAGGCATGATCTTCGTAAACCCCATGGCGTGACCCGGTGATCAGCCAACCATCGGCGTCTTGCACGGTCGCGGGAAAATCCATTCCCTCGACATGCCATGTTTCAAACGTGAAGCCGTGATCCGCCAGCAGTTGCGTGAACATGGAAGGATATTGGCCAAGCTCTGCGCTCAGCACATCGGGCAAGCGCCCGCATTCTAGGATACCGATTTTCATGGTATGGGTCTTTCGGGACTAAGCTGTCGCAAGGCTAACGCGCGCCCAAGCTACACGCAAGGGCGTCACCGCCGCGCGCTAGAGGCTGTCCAGATAAAGCGTTTGCAAGTCTTGCGGGCTGAGCGCCGAGAGCACGTCAATCTCTTGCTGCTTGGTGCGGGTGAAATTGTCGATCAGCCGCGCGGGAAACAGCCGTTGCATATGCTTGGAGCTTGCGAACTGCGTGACCGCGCCCTGCCAAGTGTCTGGGATTTGGGGCAATTCTTGCGTATAGGCGTTTCCGGTCAGTGGGGCAGGGGGGGTGATCTTGTCGGCCAGCCCAAGCTCCATCCCGCCAAGAATAGCGGCCAAGACCAGATAAGGGTTGGCATCGCCCCCCGGCACACGGTGTTCCAGCCGCCGTGCGGCAGGTGGTCCATTTGGCACCCGGATAGAAGCGGTGCGGTTTTCATAGGCCCAGCCAATGCCCGTTGGGGCATGCGCGCCCGGCACCAGCCGGTCATAGCTGCCTGCATGCGGCGCAAAGATCAACGTGGCGTCGGCCATGCTGGCCAGCACCCCACCAATGGCATGGCGTAGCGCGTCCGAACCTTGGGCCGATCCATCGTCGAAAATGTTGCGCCCGTCCCGGTCCAGAAGCGAGGCATGCACATGCAATCCGTTGCCGGACGCGTCAGGGTAAGGCTTGGCCATGAAAGACGCTGCAAAACCATGGGCGCGGGCCAGTCGGCGCACCAGAAGTTTGAACAGCCACGTGTCATCGGCCATGCGCAGCGGGTCCGCGCCGTGGTTCAGGTTAATCTCGAACTGGCCCGGCCCGGCTTCCGAGGTTGCGGTGTCGGCGTCTATGCCCAGCGCGTCGCACCCTTCATAAAGCGCATCGAAAAAGCTGTTGAACGCATCCATGACTTGCATCGAGAGCGTGGCCGCCCCCCATCCGCGTCGGCCCGTAATGGGGTTCGACGGTGGCTGGAACGGGCCTTCGCTGTCGTCGATCAGGTAGAATTCCAGCTCTGTTGCGGTCACGGCGGTCAGGCCTTGGGCCGCCAGCCTGTCGACCACGGACGCAAGCGCATGGCGCGCATCGCCCGCGAAAGGCGTGCCATCTTCGCGGTGCATGGCCATGGGCAGCATCGCGGCTTCCGGCCCGATCCATGGCATCGGCAACAAGCCGCGCGGGGTAGGGCGCAGGAAGCCATCGGCATCGCCCGTGTCAAAGACCAACGGGCTGTCTTCGATATCGTTGCCGCGAATATCCAGATTGAGCGTGGAAAGCGGCATCTTCGCGTCGCCAGTCATCAGCTTTGGCAAGGCTTGTGGTGACATGCGCTTGGCCCGGGCCACCCCGTTCAGGTCTGGAATGACGATGCGGATCTGGCGCAGAGCGTCGGGGTCAGGATGGATGGCAGGCATGGATCACCGAATATATTGCGGACGGAACCGAAAGCGCGGGCGGCGGGCCTGCGGCAGGTGGCGGTTCAAGCGCCGCCCAACCAGCCCATACCCTGCCACGATCAGAAGTGTAAGGGCCACGAAATAAGCGGCCACTAGCGGATAGGCGACGAACGGGTTGAAGGTCTGATCCACGAAATAGCGGGCGTAATAGAATGCCTCGCCCACCTGTTGACGGGCGGGGAAGGCAGACAGAAACACCAAGGTTGTCGAATGTGTCAGGAAGATCGCTTCATTGGTGTAGCTGGGCCATGACAGCCGCAACATGTTTGGGAAAATCACGCGGCGGAACTTGGTCCAACCCTGCATGCCATAGGCATCTGCCGCTTCCAGATCGCCCTTCGGGATGGATTGCAACGCGCCGTGGAACAATTCGGCGGAATAGGCGGTCGTGTTCAGCACAAGCACGAACAGCCCGCCCACCTGTGCCGTGGTCAGCGCCGAGGTGTCGACCGTCAGCGTGACAAAGCCCAAGGGAATGTCGATTCCGCTTCGGGGCAACAGCACGAAAGCCGCGTAGAAAAAGAAGAACTGGATGAACAGCGGCGAGCCTCGGAACACGAAGATGAATCCGCTCGCGGGACGCGACAGCCAAGGGTTTTGACTGAACCGCGCCATGGCAACGCCGACGGCCAATCCAAACCCGATCGCGATGGCAAGGCCCGCGAAATAGATGTTCCACATCAGGCCAGAGCCGATCAGAAACACTTGATCGCAAAAAGTAATGTCCAGCCCACGCGGCAACAGCCGTTCGCCATAATCGCGGCCAAGCGCGCGCAAGCCATACGCTTCAAAGCTTTCCCAGCACGTCCTCATGCGCCCGCCTTTCGCAGCCGCTCACCCGCTGCGGTGGCTTGGCCATGCGACAGACGGCGGCCCAGCCATGCAAAGACGCGCTCGCTGATCCATGTCAGGAACAAGTATAAGACCAGTAGCGCCAGGAAATACCACATCCGCCAGTCGGGGTGCGGGTAGCTGAAAAGCGAGGTCTTCTGCCCGCCAAGCTCTCGCGCCCAATAGACGATATCTTGTAGCCCCAACAGGAACAAAAGCGGCGTCGCCTTGATCAGGATTTGCCAGATATTCGATAGGCCGGGCAGCGCATAGACCCACATTTGCGGCAGCACCACCCGGCGAAAGGCTTGGCGGCGCGACATGCCATAGGCTTCGGCGGTTTCCACCTGCGCGCGCGGCACAGCCTGCATGGCACCATGCAGCGTGTTGGCGACGAACGCGCCAAAGACCATTGCGAAGGCCAGCACCGCCATCCCGAAAGAATAGGCGGTATACATCCATTGCGGTGAGCCGTTCGGCGGCAGTTTCGCTTCTGGGCAGACAAGGAAATCGGTGCCTTGGCGGATCGGCTCTGTCCAGTCTGGACAGCGCGCTTGGTGCAGCATCCATTCAAGCCCTTGACCCAAAGCGATAGGCACGAACAGGAAAAATACGATATCGGGCACACCGCGCACGATATTGACGTAGACCTTGCCGAAAGCGACCAAGGGCAGGAAGCGCGCGCGCAGGGCTAAAGCCCCAAGCATGCCCATGCCAAGCGCCGCAGGTGCGGTAACGGCCAACAAGACCAGCACCAGCAGGAACGCCCAGTAAAAGTTCAGATGGGTCGCGGATGTCAGGTAGCAGGCGAACCAGTCGAAGCCTTCAAGGACAGAGGGGTCAGAGCAAAAGCTGAACATGCGCGCGGGCGGTGCTGCGGGGCCTGTGGGTGGCCCCGCAAGCGTGCCTTACTCGAACAGAGGTGCTTCTTCGCCAAACCACTTGGTGATCATGGCGTTCAGCGAGCCGTCGGCTTTCATTTCGGTAATCACACCATCGAAGGTTGCGCGCAGCGCGTCGTCGCTTTGGCGGGTGCCAACACCGATCCCGTCGCCCAGCAGCACGTCATCGCCCAAGAAGACCAGCTCGCCCGCCGAGTCGGTCACATAGGGGTCGAGGAAGGCCTTGTCGGCCAGAACCGCGTCAACTTCGCCGTTGCGCAGCGCGGCGATGGTTTCGTCTGGCGTCGGGAATTCCAGCAGGTCGGCGTCGGATTCCGCGATATAGCCCGCCTGAATGGTGCCGGATTGTGCCGCGACAACGCCCGTCATGGTCGCCGCCGGATCAGCACCGGCCAGCCCGATAAAGGCCGAAGGTTCCGGCTGTAGGTAGTTCTGGCTGAAAGAGATGACCTCTTTGCGCGCCTCGGTAATGCTCATGCCGGCCATGATCGTATCGTAATTGCCCGACACGAGGTTGGGAATGATCGTGTCCCAATCATTGATGACCCATTCGCATGTCAGGCCCGCGCGCTCGCAGATCGCGTCGCCCAATTCGCGCTCGAACCCGTCCAACTCGCCCGTGGCATCGTTGATGAAGTTATACGGAGGGTAGGCCCCTTCCGACCCCATGCGCACCACATCTTGCGCCATCGCAGCGCTTGCCCCGAAGGCCGCCAGCGACAGGCCAAGGATCAGTTTTTTCATTGTGTTACTCCCGGTTGGTTTTTTGGTTAGTTGGGTTGGCTATGGCTGAGGAATTGCTTCAGCCGCTCGGATTGCGGATTGCCGAACAAGGTATCGGGTGGTCCCTCTTCCTCTATGCGGCCATCATGCAAAAAGACAACATGGCTCGACACATCGGCGGCCATCCGCATGTCATGGGTCACGATCAGCATGGTGCGGCCTTCTTGCGCCAGCGCCTTGATCACGCGCACCACTTCCTGCTCCAGTTCGGGATCGAGCGCAGAGGTCGGTTCATCGAACAGCAAAGCGCGCGGTTCCATGCACAGCGCGCGGGCAATCGCGGCGCGTTGCTGCTGCCCGCCCGACATCTGCGCCGGGTAAACATCGGCCTTGTCGCCAATGCCCACTTTGTCCAACAGCGAACGCGCGCGGGGTTCGACCTGTGCGCGGTCTTGCTTCAGCACATGCAACGGCGCTTCCATCACGTTTTGCAACACGCTCAGATGTGACCACAGGTTGAAGCTCTGGAATACCATCGACAGATTGGTGCGAATGCGCGTGACCTGCGCGCGGTCGGCGGGCTGGCGATTGGCCCCCGCGCCGCGCCATTGCACGGGTTCGCCTTCGAACAGAATGTCGCCTTGCTGGCTGTCTTCCAACAGGTTGCAGCAGCGCAGTAGCGTGGATTTCCCCGACCCGGACGACCCTATAAGCGAAATGACATCACCCTTCTGGGCTGCAAGGCTGACGCCCTTCAGAACTTCCAGCGGCCCATAGGCCTTGTGCAACTCGCGGATCTCTATGACAGGCGTGTCGGGCATGTGACCTTGCTGACGTAACGTGACAGCCATTTCTGCCCAATTTTAACGCATTGGCAAGGGTGCTCGCGCCCCTTGCCGTTTGGTGACGCAGCGTCGTGCGGCCTGTGCCTAGTTGTTGCGCAACCCCGGCCAGTTCGCTTCGGCCCGCATGATGAAGCCGGGACTATCCCGCTCCCACCGGCGCTGAATGCGACGGTTGGCGTTCAGGTAAAGCTTGCCATCGACAATGGCCCAAGCATTCGGGTCGATCGGGACCAGATAGCCCTCGGCCACGGCCCATGCGCAATAGCCATTATATTGCGGGGCGTAGCGGGTCGGGTTGGCGGCGAATAGATCGCGGTTGGCAGCGGTTGCGAAATGCCAGCGTTTGCCGTCCCAATCCAAACTATGCGCGGCGCTGCCTTGACGCGGCGCGCCAGTCGTAAAATAGGCAACCGGGTCGTAGCCCTCCAGCATGGGGGCCGCTTGGGCGAACAGCCGCGATGCGGGAAGGGCCAGAAGCGGGGCGGCCAGCACGGCGCGTCGAGAGAGCATCCTATCCTCCAAATTGACTACATCACCTTACGCAACCGCGTGCCAAATCATAACATCACCCTTGTGTGAATGGCTTGCGACAGGGACTTTGCGGCTGTAGGTGTCAGGCCAAACAGATCAGGAGCAACTCTCATGGCGTCGTATCAATATGTCTACCACATGGATGGTGTGTCCAAGACCTATCCGGGTGGCAAGAAATGCTTCGAGAACATCCGCCTGTCCTTTCTGCCGGGCGTGAAAATCGGCGTGGTGGGCGTGAACGGTGCGGGTAAATCCACACTTCTGCGCATCATGTCCGGGGCCGACAAGGATTTTACCGGAGAGGCTTGGGCCGCCAAGGGCGCGCGCGTCGGCTATCTGCCGCAGGAACCGCATCTGGACCCTTCATTGGACGTGCGCGGCAATGTCATGCTGGGCGTGGCGGAAAAGCAGGCCAAGCTGGACCGCTATAACGAACTCGCCATGAACTATTCCGATGAGACCGCCGAGGAAATGGCCGCGCTGCAAGACCAGATCGACGCGGAAAACCTGTGGGATCTGGACAGCCAGATTGATGTGGCCTTAGAGGCCCTGCGCTGCCCGCCCGACAACGCCAATGTCGAAACCCTGTCGGGCGGTGAACGCCGTCGCGTGGCGCTCTGCAAACTGCTGCTGGAAGCACCCGACATGCTGCTGCTGGACGAACCCACCAACCACCTGGACGCCGAAACGGTTGCGTGGCTGCAACAGCACCTGATCGACTACAAGGGCACCATCCTGATCGTCACGCACGACCGCTATTTCCTCGATGACATCACCGGCTGGATTCTGGAACTCGACCGCGGCCGCGGCATTCCCTACGAGGGCAATTATTCCGCGTGGCTGGAGCAAAAGGCCAAACGCTTGGCGCAGGAAGCGCGCGAGGACAAGTCGCGCCAGAAATCGCTGGAACGCGAATTGGAATGGATCAGGGCCGGGGCCAAAGCACGGCAGACCAAATCCAAGGCCCGCATTTCCGCTTATGAAGAAAAGGCCAACCAGTCCGAACGCGAGAAGGTTGGCCGCGCGCAGATCATCATCCCCAACGGCCCGCGCTTGGGTGGCAAGGTCATCGAAGTGACCGACCTGCGCAAAGGGTTCGAGGACAAGCTTCTGATCGAAAACCTGTCCTTCGCGCTGCCGCCCGGTGGCATTGTCGGCGTGATCGGGCCGAACGGGGCGGGCAAATCGACCCTCTTCCGCATGCTGACCGGGCAGGAACAGCCCGACGCAGGCACGGTCGAATTCGGCGACACGGTGCAGCTATCTTACGTGGACCAGTCGCGCGATGCGCTGGATGGCAATAAAACCGTCTGGGAAGAAATCTCGGACGGGTTGGACATTGTCACCTTGGGCGACGCCGAAGTGAACAGCCGCGCCTATTGCTCTGCCTTCAACTTCAAGGGCGGCGACCAGCAAAAGAAAGTCGGCCTGCTGTCGGGCGGGGAACGCAACCGCGTGCATATGGCGAAACTGCTGCGCGCGGGCGGGAATGTGCTGCTGCTCGATGAGCCGACCAACGATCTGGACGTGGAAACCCTGCAAGCGCTGGAAGCGGCGCTGGAAGATTTCGCAGGCTGCGCGGTCATCATCTCGCACGACCGCTTCTTCCTTGACCGTCTTTGCACGCATATTCTGGCGTTTGAGGGCGAAGCGCATGTCGAATGGTTCGAAGGCAACTTCGCGGCCTATGAGGAAGACAAGAAGCGGCGTCTGGGGCCAGACGCGCTGGAGCCGAAGCGGGTGAAGTATAAGAAGTTTACGAGATAGAGGGTGATTGAATAAGAACAAATACACAGTTTTTGTCACAGGGAGATTGATCTATGACCTCAGCGGACATGATAAAGGCGCTGCGCTATCTTCGGGAGCGGGGGATGACTGACGATCAGTTGGACAGGCTTCATCACAGGACGTCACCAGAGACTTTTGCGGCTGCCTTCGACTATTGGGCTAAAGATCGCCAGCTTCAGCCTCAAAGCCAACTGTACTTAGCTCGTTTGCAATATGTCGTTTCAAGGCATCAGACTAGAAATGAAGGGGTTAGTTTCGATCAACTAATTGACGACGCTTGGAAAAGTATCGGTCACCACGTGTAGTGCTTCCATTGGGCCTTAGGAGTTCAAAAGCTTGACTGTCT
The DNA here is from genome assembly GCA_016937725.1 of Paracoccaceae bacterium. Taxonomy (GTDB): domain Bacteria; phylum Pseudomonadota; class Alphaproteobacteria; order Rhodobacterales; family Rhodobacteraceae; genus Roseinatronobacter. The sequence continues at coordinate 21,620 of JAFGVZ010000078.1, forward strand.
GCACAATTGTACATACATGATGGTGGACTTCGACTGGGATCACGGCAACAGTGCCAAATGCGAAAAGCACGGCCTAACCCGCGCACAGATCGAAGCGATGTTTCGTGCAGTGTTACATGTCGCACCCGACCCGGAACATTCAACCATCGCCGAACAGCGGTTCATCGCGGTCGGCATGACCCCCGAAGGCCGACCAGCCTTCATCGCTTTTTGCTGGCGGGACGGAAAAATACGCCCGATCAGCGCCCGTTACATGCACGCCAGAGAGGTGGCACGCTATGCCCAAGCCTTCCCCGAAATCCGTTCCGGTCCTGACCACTGACGCGCAAGCCGAGGACTTTCTGGACCAAGACCTCTCCACCCTCGATTTCGCGCAATTCAAACCAATGCGCTTCGAAGCCCTGCCCAAATCCGCCCGCGTGACCATGCGCCTGCCCGAACCCCTGATCGCGGCGCTGAAGGCCCGCGCGAAAGAGCGCGGTATCCCCTACCAGCGCCTGATCCGTGAGGCGTTGGAGCAAGCGCTCGATTAACCCCATCTTGCACCCGCCCCCCCAATCGGCGACAAGCCCCGTGATCCGTTCCAAGGGGCCTGACCCATGCAGATACCTGCCCTGATCCGGGCCTATATGGCGTTCTCGCGCCTGTCCGCGCCGATTTGGCATGCGGCGCTGAACTGGCGTGCGCGCAAGGGCAAGGAAGACCCCGCGCGCCTGTCCGAGCGGTGGGGCCACCCCGCTCAGGCGCGCCCGGAAGGCGAGCTTCTGTGGCTCCACGGTGTCAGCGTGGGCGAGGTGACGGTGCTTCTGACGCTCTTGGACCGCCTGTCGCAAACCCGCCCGCAGACGCATTTCCTGCTGACATCGATCACCCGCGCGGCCGCCGATGCGATGGCCAAGCGCCAACTGCCCCCGCGCGTTATCCACCATTACGCGCCCGCCGATTACCCCGCCGCCGTTGCGCAATTCCTCGACCACTGGCGCCCCGATGCGTTTGTTCTGTCGGAAATGGACCTCTGGCCGCGCCTGTTGGCGGAAACCCGCAAGCGCGGCATCCCCATGGCCATCGTGAACGCCCATGTCACCCCCCGCCGTTTGCGCAACCGCAAGCGGGTGGCAGCGGCGAATGGCTGGTTGATGGACCTGTTTGACACGATCCATGTGCAGGACGCGCGCTCGTCAGAGTTGTTCGCCCAGATCAACGCCCCGATGGACAAGATCAAGGTCACGGGCCTGTTGAAAGCCGCGTCCAACCCGCCGCCCGACCACCCGGACGCCCGCGCCGAAATCGCAGCACAAATCGGTGAGCGCCCGCGATGGCTGGCGGCCTCCACCCGGACCGAGGAAGAGGCGCAGGTCATGCAGGTGCACGCGCAAGCGCTGGAAGCCTGCCCTGACCTTCTGATGATCATAGCGCCGCGCCAGATGAAAGACGCCGACCGCACAGAGGCGGATGCCCGCGCCGTGTTCGACCCCGCGCGCATTGCGCGGCGGTCCGAGGGCCAGCCGATCACGCCGCGCACTCAGATCTATATCGCTGACAGTTTGGGGGAGATGGGGATCTGGCTGCGGCTGGTGCCGGTGGCTTATCCGGGTCAGTCGTTGCCGCTGGAGGGGCGCGTGATGACCGGCAAGAACCCGTTCGAGGCGATCGGGCTGGGTGTGATGGTGGTGCATGGGCCAAATGTCGGCAATTTCCGCGCGGCTTATGAGATGCTGGCTGCCGAAGGCGCGGCCTTGGCCGTGGCGGATGCGGGTGCCATGGCGCAGGCCGTGATTGCCGCTCAAGACCCGTCCTTCCGGGCTCCCTATCTGGCTGGTGCCGCACGCGTGCAGGCGCAGGTTATGGCCCCGCTGGAACAGGCCGCGCAGATGATCAGCAGGATGCTGCCGCCCCATACGGACAAATGAAATACTCGTTTTAACCGCCCGCAAGGCGCGGTATGCACGGGCTGGGAAATGGACAACAGAACGGAAAGGTCTGGGACATGGACAAACTTCGCGTCTATATCGGTTGGGATTCGCGCGAGGATATCGCGTATCAGGTGGCCAAGCAGTCGCTGGAAAAGCACGCCACCATTCCGGTCGAGGTGATCCCGATCAAGCTGCAAGAGCTGGTCGATCAGGGGCTTTACACGCGCGAGATTGACCCGCTGGCCTCGACCGAGTTCACCTATTCGCGGTTTCTTGTGCCGTATCTGGCCGGATACGAGGGCTGGGCGATCTTCGTCGATTGCGACTTCCTGTTCTTCGGTGATGTGGCCGAACTTCAGCAATACATGGACCCGTCCAAGGCGGTTTGTGTCGTGCAGCATGACTACCAGCCGAAGGAAACCACCAAGATGGACGGGGTGCCGCAATCGGCCTATCCGCGCAAGAACTGGTCGTCCTTTATGCTGATGAATTGCGGCCATCCCAGCACGAAGCAGCTGACGCCCGAAGTGGTCAACAGCCAGACCGGCGCGTATCTGCACCGTCTGCAATGGGCGCAGGACGACGAAATCGGCGCACTGCCCACCGGCTGGAACTGGTTGGAAGGTTGGTATGACAAACCCGCAGAGGGCTATCCGCAAGCCGTGCACCATACTCGCGGCGGGCCGTGGTTCAAGGAGTGGCAAGAAGTGGATTACGCCGCTGAATGGCTGGCAGAAGCCGCCGAGTATGAGGCCAAGGCCGGATGAATTGGTCAGCGCTTGCGCAGTTTGACGGCATCGTTGCGCCGCCGGGGTTATTTCCGGCGCGCGACCTTCCGCCCTTGTCGCGCTGGCGCACCGATGACCCGGCGCTGCGGGACCGATACGACACAGATACGCTGATCTATGGCGCAGTCTGGAGCGCGCAGACCAAGCGTCTGCGCGTTTATGCGCCGCGCCCACTGAATCTGTTGCCCCTCTTGCGTGGTGCGCGGTGGCTGGCCGATGGTGTGGCTTTGGGCAAGCCGAAGCTGCGCCGTTTCAAGCGTTATGCTACGCTGGAGTTCGACGCGCCGAAGCCTGTCGCTCAGCTTGGTTTTGAGAGAGACGGCTGGCAGGCCACTTGCCCTGTGCAGCAGGCCGACCCGGACCCTTTCATGGGCTGCAACGTGCTTTACACCATGTCGCAGAACAACGATCTGGACTGGGTCTGCGACTGGGTCATGTATCACCACCGCGCCCATGGGGCCGATGCGGTGTTGATCTCCGACAACCGCTCGACCGCCTACACGCCCGAAGATTTGCGAGTGCGGCTGGTTGGTTTGGGTGTGCTGAAAGCGGTGCTGGTGCAGTCGGTGCCCTATCGCCACGGGCCAAGCTCTCAGATTTGCACACGAGCGTCGGATGCGCGTTATTTGCAAAGTGCGACCGCGAATTTCATGCGCGACGTTTGGCTGCGCCGGGCGCGCGCCGTCTTGTCCTGCGATATAGACGAGATTGTCGCCAGCCAGTCGGGACGCAGCATTTTCGACGCGGTCTGCGCTTCTCGGCTTGGGGTCGTGACCTTTCCGGGCTATTGGCGCTTTTGCGACCCGGCCCAAGATAGCCCGACCCATTCGGACCATGTCTTTACCCGGCCCGACCGTCTGAAGCCCTGCCCGAGGAAATATGCATGGCGGCCCGATGGGTGGCTGGGTGATTGGTCTCTGATGATCCATAGCCTTGAATCCGTGCCACGCCGATGGGCCAGCGGCGCACCCGATTTCTGGTTCCTGCATTGCGACGGGATTACCACGCGCTGGAAGGCCGGTCGAGAAAAGGCCGATATAGCGCTAAAGCAAACCTACGATGAAAACGCGAAACAGGCGTTGGCGCGGGGTGGGCTTTAACGCTTGAAAAGTTTGCTTTCCAGCGTCCAGACCAGATGTGACAGCCGGGTCGACTTTACGTCTTGATACACGAAAGGACGGCGCACCTTGCGGGTGGTGGTGAGGTAATCCTCTGCAAAGGGCAGGGCATGTGGTGGCCTGTTGCGCAGGCGTGTGACCGCGTCGGCGTCCATGTCGTGAAAAAACGCCGCTTCGCGCACGCGTGGGGGCAAAATGCGTTGCGCCAAGCTTCGGGACCGCGCGCGCCAGCGAAAGATTGGCACTTCCGGGCAGTAAAAGCCCCAAGGGGCGATCAGCCATTCCATGGGTTGGAACAAGGCTTCGGCCTGTTTGCCATTGGCTGCTTCGCTGGGTTGGAAGCGCCAGTCGGCGGCACGCAGCGTTTCGCAGTCGCAAATGCAGATATCTGCGTAATAGTTCCACGGGCGGAGCGTGCCAGCACGGCTGCGGAACTGAGCGAAACCTGGCAGATTGCCTGATGTGACTGCCCAGCCGGCTCTCTTTTTCGCGGACTTGATGAAAAACGGGTAGACAAAGGCCGCATCCTTCGGGGCCAGTGCCTGCGCGACATGGTCGAGGTCGGTCGCATTCGGGCTGCGCACAAGCTGCGTGTCATCTTGCAGATACAGCAAAAACTGTGTTTGGCATTCAGCAAGTGCATGCTGCATGTTGCCGTAAAGCCCGCCGTGAAACCCGGCCTTGCCACTAGCCACGATGACCCGCACATCTGCCAACGTCCGGGCTTCGTCCAGTAAAGAGATCTGCGCAGGGTCATCGCTGGCATCATCCATCACCAGCACCGGCGCGCCCGGTAGGTGCCGCCGCACGGAGGCGAGGCAATTTTGCAAATGCGCCGGGCGGTTATAGGTCATGACCGCCACCGTCAGCTTGGCTGCAAGGGCAGGCTCCATTTTCAGACCACGCCCGCGCGCAGGCAATCATGCAGGCGGATCATACCTCGCACCTGCTGCGCGTCATCGACCACGCACAGCGCGTTGACCTTCTTGCTATTCATGACCGCTACAGCTTCGGATACCAGTGCCTCGGGAGCAATTGTTTTTGGGTTTCGTGTGGCAACATCACGGGCGTGCCGCGTCATCAGCCCATCCATGTTGCGGCGCAAATCGCCATCGGTGATAATGCCTGTCAGCCGTGTGCCATCGACAATGATTGCCACGCCATAGCCTGTGCCGGTCATGCGCACCAAGACATCCGACATGGGCGTGTCTTCCGTGACCAAGGGCAGCACATCTCCGGTATACATTAGGTCCGTGACGCGCAGGAATTGCGCGCCCAGCTTGCCGCCTGGGTGGAACAGATGAAAGCTCTCGGGGTCGAAGCCGCGCCGTTTCATAACGGCCACCGCCAGCGCATCCCCCAGCGCCATGCTCGCCGTGGTCGAGGTGGTGGGCGCCATGCCAATGGCGCAGGCTTCGGGAACATCTGGCAAACACAGCACAATATCCGCCGCCCGGCCCAAGGTGCTGTCTGGTGCGCGGGTGATTGCAATGAGAGGGATTGCAAAGCGCCGCGTGTAGCTGATTACATCGCTCAGTTCACGCGACTCGCCCGAATTGGACAGCAAGATGCAGCAATCTTCCTGCGTGATCATGCCCAGATCGCCATGGCTGGCTTCGGATGCGTGGACGAAATGCGCGGGGGTTCCGGTAGAAGCAAAGGTCGCCGCCATCTTGCGCCCGACATGGCCGGATTTGCCGATGCCGACCACGATCAGGCGCCCTTTCAACAAGGTCAGCCGTTCGACCGCTTCGGCAAATTGCGCGCCCAGCGTTGCGGCCATCAGGTCAAGTGCGCGCGCTTCGGTGCGCAGCACTTCGCGACCTGCGGCGATTGCATCCTCGATTGTTTTCAGCGGCACCGGCGCGACCTCTTGTGTTGCATACCCGCGACTTACCGCGCCGCTTGTTGCCAAGTCAATTGCGGGTGCGCCGCTTTCGGCTTGGGGTGCCGCGCGAAATCGCGCTAAGGCAATGGGATGGAACTGACACTTACCTCTGTCCTTGCGGTTTTCCTTGGTGGTGCCTTGGGTGGGGTCGCGCGGGCTTGGATATCCGCCAAGGTCGTTGGGCCTGTGGGGATATTGCTTGTTAATGTGTCCGGCAGTTTCGCCTTGGGCCTGTTGGCCGGGTTTGCCACGCAGTCCAGCCTGCTTTGGCTGGTTTTGGCAACGGGCGTTCTGGGGGCCTTCACGACCGTGTCCAGCTTCGCCTTGCTCAGCGTTCAGATGTGGGGGGCAGGGCGCAAGAAGCGTGCGTCGGGCTACGTGGTGATGTCGGTTCTATCGTCGGTTTGTGCGGTTGGCCTTGGGTTTTGGGTGGCTGCCCCGTGATGGTCTGGGTTGCCTTTGGCGCGGGTCTGGGCGCGGGTCTGCGCGCTGCTTTGGCCGTAGCGCTGCCCCTTGCGGGCAGTCTGGGCGCAAACGCGGCCGGGTCACTTCTGATCGGCTTCCTGGCCGCGTTGCCGCTGTCGGCCCGCATGCGGGCTTTTGCCATGACGGGCTTTTGCGGCGGGTTCACTACCTTTTCGCTGTTCGGGTTCGAAGTGATTACCCTGCTGCAAGCGGATGCGGTGGCCTTTGCGGCATTCTATGTTGCAACCACGCTGGCCTTGTCCTTGGGTGGGGTCGCGCTGGGGCTATGGGTTGGGCGTAGGCTGGTGCGCCGCCGTGCGTAATGAAACAGGGGGCCTGCGCGGCCCCCTGTTTCAACGATCTCGGGACCGCCTGTCAGCCGCGATAGGCGCTGAAGAGCAGGGTCGCATTGGTGCCACCAAAGCCGAAACTGTTGGACAGGACCGAATCCAATTCCACATCTTCAACCAGCGCGGTTGCAATTTCGTCCGCATGGATCGCCGGGTCCAGTTCGGTCACATTGGCGGATGCGGTGATGAATTTACCCTGCATCATCAGCAGCGAATAGATCGCCTCATGCACGCCAGTCGCGCCGAGGCTGTGACCAGTCAACGACTTGGTCGACGAGATGGGCGGCACATGGCCTTCGCCCCAGATGCGGCGGATCGCCTCTACTTCCGTTACATCACCCGCGACGGTCGAGGTGCCGTGCGCATTGATATAGCTGACCTTACGGCCTTCGGGCAGGGTGCCAAGCGCTAGCCGCATGGACCGCTCGCCGCCCTCGCCCGAGGGGGCGACCATGTCATGCCCGTCAGATGTGGCGCCGTAACCTGTGACTTCTGCATAAATCTTGGCGCCGCGTGCTTTGGCATGTTCCAGTTCTTCGAGAACCAGCATCCCACCGCCACCGGCAATGACGAATCCGTCGCGCGTGGCATCAAAGGCGCGGGCGGCGGTTTCGGGGGTGTCGTTATACTTGGACGACATCGCGCCCATCGCGTCGAACAGGCAGGACAGCGTCCAGTCCAGTTCTTCGCCCCCGCCCGCGAAAACGATATCTTGCTTGCCCATCTGGATCAGCTCAGCGGCATTGCCGATGCAATGCGAAGAGGTCGAGCAGGCCGAGGTAATCGAGTAATTCACACCCTTGATCTTGAAGGGCGTCGCCAGACAAGCTGAATTCGTGGACGACATGCAGCGCGTGACCATGAACGGCCCCATACGCTTGGGGCTGCCTTTTTCGACCACGATTTTATGCGCCTGAAACAGGTTTGATGTGGACGGCCCGCCCGAGCCAGTCACAAGCCCGGTGCGCGGGTTGGAGATGTCGCTCTCTTCCAGCCCGGCATCGGCAATCGCCTGCTGCATGGACAGGAAATTATACGCAGCCCCCGGACCCATGAACCGCAGGTCGCGCTTGTCGATATGGTCTTCCAGAACGATCTTGGGTTCGCCCTTTACCTGGCTGCGGAAGCCGTGCTCGGCATATTCCGGGGCAAAGACAATGCCAGAGCGGCCCTTGCGCAGGCTGTCCGACACTTCTTCGGCGCTGTTTCCGATGGGCGAGATAACACCCAGACCTGTAATGACCACGCGACGCATCGGCGTCCCCCCTTTTAGCATTGGCGCTGGACTGTCTAGGCTAGGCAGGGCGTCAAAGCAAGCCGCAAGCGGCTAGTGCCGCAACATCGCTCGGGCAACGTTGAGGCCCGACAGATAGGCACCATGTGCAGTTCCAAAATAATCCGGCTCCGTCGCCTCGCCCGCGAACCAGAGCGCGCCATCCCAATCCGGTCCGGCAAGATCGCGGCGCGTCTGCGGCCCGGTGCCGACCGCGTTGAAGCTGTAGCTGCCCAAGCTGAACGGGTCATGCCCCCAACGCGTGATCTGTGCCGCGATCGGTTTGGGGAATCCGCTGCTGAACATGGCGCGCAGGGCATCATGCGCGGCGGCAATAGTGGCGCGGTCGTCAAGGTTCTCGATCTTGGCTGCCTGTGTCGCGGCGTTGAAGCCCAGCAACACCGGCGCGCGTAGCGCCCGCGCCATGGATACCCATTCGGCCCAGATCCCGGATTCTGGCCCAAGCCAGCCAATCCAATCTACGTCATCAGGCCAATCAATGCGGTCAAAGCGCAGGAAGCACTTGTTCAACAGCCCCATGCGCAGGCCCGCGATGGCCGCCAAGCGCGCAGGCGCAAGCGGTTCGGAAAAGGTGATATGACCTGCGCGCAGCACCCCAAGGGGCAATGTGCAGACAATGCGGTCTGCTGCAATGCGTGTGCCATCGCCAAGGGTGACATATCCCGGCGCGATCTTGGTGACATTCGAACGCAACCGAATGTCCAGCCCCTTGGATAAATACGTCGTGATTGCGTCATACCCCATGGGAAACAGCACTTCAGCGCCACTATAGGCTTTGCCCGCATCGCCATACCAAGCTGAAAGCTGCATCGCGGCCCCGCCATATTCGTGCTCTAGGGTCGAGTTTACCAAATAGGCAACCTCACGGCGCAAGGTTGCATCGGCGCGCTGCCATTCGGGCAATCCCTCGAGTGCGGCCTGCACAGAGATGTCATCTTCCAGCCGCTCTGCCCGGGCCAACGCGCGGCGCAATAGCTGTTCGGCCCGGTCAAGATCCGGGTCGATCCTGTCCCCCGTGCGGTCCAGCAGCAATGCCGCGTCATAGCTGGTCGGCACCACTTTTGCCCCAGCAGCTTGTGCCAAATCGGTGATCGGGTTGTCCGTGACCCCATGTATCCAGCTTGCGCCCAAATCCATCGGCAAATCTTGCCACAGGCGCGAGCTGTGAAGGCGCCCGCCAATGCGATCACGTGCCTCCAGCACCATGACGCGGTGTCCAGCAGCTGACAGTTGCCGTGCCGCCGCCAAGCCCGACAGCCCGGCCCCGATGACCAAAGTCAAATTCGTCGGGACCGCCAAAGCTAGGCTTGGCGCGGCACTTGCCAAAGCAAAGGCCGAGAGCACTTGCCGCCGTGTCAGCCGCGCGCGCATGGCCCCGATGCCACGCGCATTAAACGGTTTGAGGGGTGCAGCTTTGCATGTCTGGCGCCATCGCCAGCAATTCCCGCAACCCGCAATTGCCACGCACAAGGTCTTGCAGCGTGATCATGTCCAGTTCGTGGTAAAAGGCTTCGAGCGCGCGCTTGATGTAATTGCGCAGGCGGCAGGCGCTGATCAGGGGGCAGGTATTGCCATCGGGCGAAAAGCATTCCGCAAAGGGGGTGCCCGCTTCGAACACGCGAAACACTTCGCCGATGGAAATGTCGTTTCCGTCCTTGGCCAGTTTCAAACCGCCCCCGCGCCCGCGCAGCGTGTCGACATAGCCATGTTCTTGCAGCGTGTGCACCACTTGCAGCAAATGATGCACAGAGGCATTGCAACGCTCTGCAATATCGGCAGTGCGCAGCTTTTCGCCGTCATTGATCCCGCAGGTCATTAAGACTCGCAGGGCCAGATTGGTTCGTGTCGTCAGGCGCATAGGTTCCAGCCTTCCTTTTGTCTTTGTCTAACCGGGATTGCGGGAAAAGTCCTGATCTGGATCAAATTATGACAAAAACAGCAAGCCTTAGGGCCAAGCCTGTCCGTCATGGTTAGCCTTCGGACAGCGCGACCTTCATGTCTTTGACTTGATAGATCACCTCGCCATCGGCTTCCACAATGCCATCAGCCACGCCCATGGTCAGCCGTCGCGTCTGGATCGCTTTGGTGAAATCAACCTTGTAGGTCAGCATCTTGCGATCCGGGCGGACCATGCCTGTCAGCTTGACCTCTCCCACGCCAAGCGCGTAGCCGCGCCCGGTCCAGCCGCGCCAACCAAGATTGAAGCCGGTCAATTGCCAAAGCCCATCCAGCCCAAGGCAACCGGGCATGATCGGGTTGCCGGGAAAGTGACATTCAAAAAACCACAAATCGGGAGTGATGTCGAATTCCGCTACCACATGGCCCTTGCCGTGCAGGCCGCCATCGGACGAGATGTCGGTGATGCGATCCATCATCAACATGGGCGGCGCGGGCAATTGCGCATTGCCGGGGCCGAACAATTCGCCACGGGCGCAGGCCAGCAGACCTTCCTTGTCGAACGATGTCGGGAATTGAGACATGGGAAACTCTCCTGTTGCGGCGAAACGCGGGTCGAACGGGCATATCACCCTCATTTGAGCCACTGCAAGAGCGTGTGGCGCAAGCTGCGACCTGTTTTCATTTGAAATCTGCTGAAAGCGCGCGTATCTAAGGAATATGGATACAAGTTTCGCAGATATCACCGATCGTTCGATGGAATTGGGTGCAAGCTGGCTGTCGCGTGCGCAAGTGCGACCGACCAAGCAGCGCCTGTCCTTGGCTAGCCTGCTGGTGGGCGATGGGTGTGACCGCCATGTGACCGCTGAAGGGTTGTTCATGGCCGCCAAGGAAAAGGGCGAAAGCGTTTCGCTGGCCACGGTCTACAACACGCTGCGCGCGTTTTGCGAGGCGGGACTGATGACCGAAATTACGGTCGATGGTCAAAAATCCTATTTTGATACCTGCACTGACGATCACCCGCATTTCTTCTGGGAAGATACGCAAGACCTAAGCGATGCGCCTGCGTCTGAACTTGAAATCGCCCGTTTGCCTGCGGCGCCGAAGGATGCAGAGATTACGCGCGTTGACGTTATCATCCGGGTGCGTCGCAGCTAATCACGCCACCTTTGCCGAGGGTCAGAGAGCGCGCCCCAGCAATGTAGGCGCGTTTTGCGTTAGACGAGTGCCACGCGAATGGGTCACAAATCCGCCAGTAAGCTAGCCAAACCCTTCGTTTCGACCATTTTGCTGGCTTTCTTCGGACTGACCCAGCGGCGGGTGCGAATTCCGGCTTCTGGGTAAGTGTCGCTGACCTCTGTCACAGTCAGCCGAAATACTTGCGCGCGGCATTGCACAGGCAAGCCGCTCTGTTTGATCTTGGCGTAATCGAACGCGCCCATCGGCTGGGTTTCAATTATGCCGCGAATACCCCCTTCTTCCCAAGCTTCTTGAGCTGCGGCTTCTGACAGGGTCAGGCCATCAATGGGCCAGCCTTTCGGGATCATCCACAATTTACGCGTCAAGGTCTGGATCAGTAGCACCTCTGTCCCGTCTGGCCCGTCGCGCAGACACAGGGCCGCGACCTGTGTGAATGAGGGGCGCACGACATTCAGGGCACGTTTCAGTATCTTTTTAGGGCTGTTTTCCGCGTTCATATGCTCGGTTCCTCGCTCAACGCCCCGTGTGTTGGAAGATTGTATCAGTTTTATGACAAACCGCGTCAATCCCCAGTCGGTGTTGCGCGACCCGCTTTTATGCTTGCGCGATGGGCTTTTGCGTCCAGACGGCGGCGCTTGCTGGCCAAGGTCGGGCGTGTGGCGATGCGGGGCTTGGGCCGTTTGGTGGCCTCTAGGATCAGGTCCGCCAAGCGGGCGCGCGCGATTTCACGATTGCGGGCTTGGCTGCGCGTATCTTCAACCCGCAGCACGACTGCGCCGTCCTGTGTCCAGCGTCGTCCGGCCAGCCGTTTCAGGCGTGTTTTGACCGAGTCTGGCAGGTTCGGGCTGCGTTCTGCTTCGAACCGCAATTCCACGGCGGTCGAGACCTTGTTCACATTCTGCCCGCCCGGCCCTTGCGCACGGGTGAATGTCTCGGTCAGTTCCCAGTCTTGCAGGGTAATTTCGGCGTTAATGCGCATTGAGTATCGCTTGGTTAATCGAAAGGGCCGCCCAAATTTTGGACGGCCCTAAACGAGCTTCAGGAGATGGAGCCAAATTAGAGCATGGCCCAATCAGAAGGGGTTCCCCATCGGGGCTGCCGTCAGGTTTTGCCCCCTATGACTGTCTTCGCACCTCTCTCCAACATCACTCTAGACACTGGACCACCTCCTTTCATTGCGTTGCTGTTATGAGGATGGTGGCACATATTTTGTGTTTGTCAAAAGAAATTATGCGACAGGTTGCGTCAATCTGGCGACGATCAGGCGGAACGGCACCAGAGCCAGCAGCGCCAGCGACAGTTTGACTGCCCAATCCGCGGCGGCCAGCGACACCCAGAGCGGCAGTTCAGGCCCGAAACCCAACAGGGGAAGGATTTCGGCGGCCCAAGACACGTCATTGCCGGGTTCCAAGAAAACGAGCGTGGCCGAAAAGGCAATGCTGAAAAATAAGGCAGTATCGAGCGTAGAGCCGACAAGCGTCGACGCCAAGGGCGCGCGCCACCATGCGCCGCCGTGCTTGTCTTCGCGCAGGCGGTCGAAAATGGCCACGTCGATCAGTTGGGCGGTCAGAAACGCGATGCCCGACCCCAGCGCAATACGCAATGTCACCAGCGGGCCGAATTCGCCCATGATCTGCGTGCCGATCAGCGAACACAGAACGCCCACAGCAAAGCCCACCCAAACCACGCGGCGCGCGGCGGCGGGGCCGTAGACGCGGTTCATCACGTCATTGACCAGAAAGGCCAAGGGGTAAGTGAAGGCCCCCCAAGTCAGCCAGTTTCCGAACAGAAATTGAACAAGGATATTCGAGGCGACGACAATGGCCGCCATGGCAAGAATGCCGGGCAGATACGTGCGGGTCATGGATATGGTCCGTTTTGACAAGGTTGCGGAGACTTGTGCCCTGAAACAAGACAGGGCGCGCTTACCGCGCGCCCTGACGAAATGCAAGCGATGTGCCGGCGTCTTAGCGTGCTTTCAACGCATCGCGGATTTCAGCCAGCAGCTCTTCCGTCGTGGGGCCCTTGGGCGCTTCCTCGACCGGGGCTTCTTCCTTCTTGGCCATGTTGGCCACGCGGTTCACGCCTTTGACCAGCAAGAACACCACCCATGCGATAATCAGGAACTTGATAACCGCGTTGATGAAATTGCCGACCATGAATTGCGCATCGCCAAGACCGAAGCTGATTCCGCTGAAATCGACCCCACCAATGACCAGCCCGATCAGTGGGTTGACCAGATCATCGACCAGCGAAGTCACGATGGCGGTGAAGGCCGCGCCGATGATGATACCCACGGCCATGTCCATGACATTGCCGCGCGCGATGAAAGCCTTGAACTCGTTAAGCATGGGTTACTCCCGAAAAGTTGATAGCGATAGCATGGTTAATGCGTGTGCATTACAATCATGTAAAGCCGCATTTAGCGGGGCAGGGTGCCGTCAATTACATAGCGCAGGATTTGCGCCACTTGCTCGGGCGTTTCGACCACGGCAAGGGCCGCGGCGTCCACTTCTTTCAACGCATGCTGATGGTCGGCGCCATGCATCACGATCAGCGATTTGCCCAATGCTGCGGCATAGCCCGCGTCAAATGCCGCGTTCCATTGCTTATATTTCTCGCCAAAGCGGACGACCACGATATCGGCGTCCTCGATCGCCTTGCGGGTGCGGATGGCGTTCAGCTTCGCGCCCTTGTGGTCGTGCCAGAATTTGCTGTCCTCCGCGCCCAGAATAGCCACGCCGCAATCATCCGATGCCGCATGGTCCGTCACGGGTGCGCTAAAGCTGACCGGTAACCCGTCGGAAGCCGAGATCAGCGCGTCGCGCCAATCGGTGTGGATTTCCCCGGCAAGGTAAACGCTGTAATGCATGTCTTCATCCTTCCTGTGTGTTGACCTCTTCCTATCATGCAGCGTGCACGGCCAAAACCCTTGGCCTGACCGTTTTGGCATGTTGCGATGGGGGGCGTTCTGTGGCAAGCACGAGGCAACACGAAACTGAACCGGAGAGTTCACGTCATGCCGGATTTCGCCGCCCGCCGCACCATGATGGTAGACACGCAGGTGCGTCCTTCGGATGTTACCAAGTTTCCGATTATCGACGCCATGCTGGCCGTGCCGCGCGAGCGTTTCACGCCTGATCGCCTGATTGAAGCCGCCTATATGGGCAACAATATCGACATTGCGCCGGACCGTGTTCTGTTAGAACCGCGCACATTGGCCAAGATGTTGGATGCGCTGGAGGTCACCGACAGCGATCTGGTGCTCGATGTGGCTTGTGGGACAGGCTATTCCTCTGCAGTGTTGGCGCGAATGGCGCAGGGTGTGGTTGCGGTGGAGGAAGACGAAGCGCTTGCCGCCGACGCAGAGGCGGCACTTGCTGCCATCGGAAGCGATTCCGTCGTGCTGCATCGCGGTCCCTTGGCTGAGGGCGCGACGGATTATGCGCCCTACGACGTTATCATCGTGCAAGGCGCGGCAGAGCACTTCCCGGACACGCTTGCAGGCCAATTGGCAGAGGGCGGGCGCATGGCTTGCGTGTTCATGGATGGCGCGCTGGGCGTTGTGCGCATCGGGATCAAGCGGGGCGGGCAAGTGGCTTGGCGCGACGCGTTCAATGCCAGTGCGCCGGTTTTGCCCGGATTTGCGAAGGCCAAGGCGTTCAGCCTTTAATTTTCAAAGACCAAGGAAGGTCGTACGCATGATCCGCTCTATCAGCGCCCTGTGTCTCTCTGTGGCACTTTCAGCCCCGGTGCCGGTGATGGCACAGTCTTTGGCCGATACGTTTGTGGCCGCCTATGAGAATTCGAACCTTCTGGAACAGAATCGCGCGCTTTTGCGCGCTGCCGATGAAGATGTCGCAATCGCGGTTGCCCAGATGCGGCCTGTTGTCAATTTCGTCAGCCGCGTGCGAGGACAAGCGCAGAGCGGTGTGGGTGATCCCTCTATTTCGCTGTCTTTCGGTCTGAATGCAGAGATTACGCTGATTGATTTCGGTCGCGGCAAGCTTGCAAAGGAAGCCGCCAAGGCAACGGTGCTGGCCACGCGTCAGGCGCTGATCAACATCGAACAGCAAGTGTTGCTCGATGCGGTGTCGGCCTTCATGGATGTGCGCACGCAAACCGAAGCGGTGGCGCTGCAACAAGCCACCGTGCGCGTGATCACGCGCGAACTTGGCGCGGCACGTGAGCGTTTTGAATTGGGCGAAGTCACTTCGACCGACGTGTCCTTGGCAGAAGCGCGGCTGGCCGCAGCGCGCTCGCAGCTTGCCGCGTCTGAAGGCGATCTGGCCGCAGCGCGCGAAAGCTACAAGCTTGTTACCGGCACATATCCGGGGAATTTGCGCCCCGCTCCGACCTTGCCGCGCACGGCTGCCAATGTGCAGGCTGCCCAAGATATTGCGCGCCGGACCCATCCAACCATCTTGCAGCGTCAGTTTGAAGTGACCGCCGCAGACCTGAATGCAGAACGTGTCGCGGCGCAACGCCTTGGTTCGGTAACTGGCAATGCCGATCTGACGACCAGCTTGTCCAATGGCCGGACAACCGACACGCTGACCGGGTCGCTAACCTATGCGCGCCCGCTCTTTCAAGGGGGCCAGCTCTCTGCCCTGTCGCGTCAAGCCATCGCACGGCGGGATGCCACGCGCTCGGGCTTGCATCAAAGCGTGGCACAGGTCTTGCAGAATGTTGCACTGGCTTGGGCCAATCTGGACGTGACACGCGCACGGATCGTTGCCAGCCGCCAACAAGTCGCGGCATCGCAGGCTGCCTTCGAAGGCACCCGCGAAGAAGCGCGTTTGGGCGCACGCACTACGCTGGATGTTCTGAATGCTGAAAACGATCTGTTGACCGCTCGGACCGCCTTGCTAGAGGCCGAAGCGGGCTTGCAGACCGCCACCTACCGGCTGTTGTCGTCCATGGGGTTGTTGACGGTGGATCATCTTGGGTTGGGGATTACCACCTATGACCCCGAAGCCTATTATAACGCCGTCAAGGATGCTCCGGCGCTGTCTGCGCAGGGCGAAGCGCTGGACCGGGTTTTGCGCGCGCTCAACCGTGGCCAGTAACCTTGCGGTTGCTTAGGTGATTGTCTGACACGCCGGGACGCGCTACGTTAACTTTTACGCGGTGGAAGTCGGGCAGAAGACCCGTTCACCGGCTTCTGAGCGCGGGTAGGCGAAAGGGCAAGGCATGACCGAGGCGATGTCGCGGCACGAGATAGAAGATGTTCTGTCATCCATCCGGCGATTGGTCTCGCACGAGGATCGGGCTGCACAGGAACATGTCAAATCCGTCCCAGAGGCTTCGGGCAAACTGGTCCTGACCTCGGCTTTGCGTGTGGACGAAGCAGACACGCCGGAGATGTTGCCGGAACAGACTACGCAAGCCGCATCCGCAGAGCTCGTGAACACCGCGCCCGCGCCGAGTGCGACCCCAGCTTTCGCAGAAGCGCCCGCGCGGCCCCCGCTATTGAAGCGGATAGCGCAGGCAGGGCAAACAGCATCAACGCCCGAGCGGCCACTGGCAGAGGAAGCCAAAGCCGCGACCGATAATGCGGTCACGGAATCGGTCAGTGACACCGTTCTGGAAGCGACCCTCGCGCGCTTGGAAGAAGCCTTGGCCATAACCCCGGCAGAACCAGAGCGCAGCACGGACACCGTGATCGATGAAGATGTGCTGACACAGATCGTGGCCAAGATCGTCCGGCAGGAATTGCAAGGCGAGTTGGGCGAGCGCATCACCCGCAACATCCGCAAGCTGGTGCGCGCCGAGGTTGCCCGCGAATTGCAGATGCGTAACCTCTGACCGGGCTTGCATTCCGCTTTCGCCATATATTACACATGTTATACGGAACACCGCGCTCTCCCTCGCCATTCCGGTTTTTGCCTGCAATCGCGGGCCGTTCTTGAGGGAGATCACACATGCATCGTCGTCACTTCCTGCAATCATCGCTTGCGGCCACTTTGGTGGCGCAAGGGCTTGTGCCGCGCCGCGCGCTGGCTGTCACCTCGCTCGAACTGGGCGGGGCGCGGCTGGACATGGTGTCTGATGGCAACCTTGTGCTGCCGTTCGATACAACGCTCGAATCGCTTCCGGCAGAGTTTCTGGCCGATTTGATCGGTCGCTATGGGCTGAGCACAGAGCAGATGACCCCGCCCTGTAACCACACGCTGCTGCGCGACGGT
Organism: Paracoccaceae bacterium; assembly: GCA_016937725.1. Lineage (GTDB taxonomy): Bacteria > Pseudomonadota > Alphaproteobacteria > Rhodobacterales > Rhodobacteraceae > Roseinatronobacter. Next base: position 38,720 of record JAFGVZ010000078.1, read on the forward strand.
GATCGGACGGTTCTGTTCGATGTGGGTGCGGGGTTCGACTTCATGGCAAGCGCGGGCATGTTGCCTGATACGCTGTCGGACATGGGGGTCGCGCCCGAAGACGTCACCCATCTGGTGCTGACGCATGCCCACCCCGATCATATCTGGGGGTTGCTGGATGATTTCGACGAACCGTTCCTGCCCAATGCCCAGATTATCATGGGGCGTGCCGAGTGGGAATATTGGATGGACCCGACAACCGTGGACACGATCGGTGCAGAACGCCAGTCATTTGCCGTGGGTGCCGCGCGCCGACTGGAGATGATTGCCGATCAGGTCACGCTCATCGAAGATGGCGCCGAAGTGGTGCCGGGGGTTCTGGCGGTGGCGAGCCATGGACACACGCCGGGACACATGTCCTATCAAGTGCAACTGGGCGGGCAGGGCGTGCTTGTCACGGGCGATGCCATCGGAAACGGCCATGTCGCCTTCGAGCGGCCGGATTTCCCGTCTGCCTCTGACCAAGACCCGCAGATGGGCGCGGCGACGCGGGCGGCGCTGCTGGACCGTATCACGGCAGATAACCTGCTGGTGGCGGGCTTTCATGTTGAACATGGCGGGCTTGGCCGCGCCGAAAAACTGGCCGATGGGGCCTATCGTTTCAACCCGGAGATTTGACAGATGATCCGTTCGTTTGTGTTGGGCGCAACCGCCCTGTGCTGGGCGAGTGCAGCGCTGGCCTCTGAAGATATCGCGGATAAATATCCGCAATCCGTGCTCTATAACCTGCCGATAGAGGTGATCCCCGGCGTCTGGTCCTCCATTGGCGCGACTGCCCCGCCCACCTATGAAAACGCGGGCCACAACAACAACCTGAGTTTTATCATCACCGGCGATGGCGTGGTGGTCATCAATTCGGGTGCGTCCTACAAACTGGCCGAAGCGTTGCATTCAGAGATCCGCGCGCGGACCGATCAGCCGGTCAAGCTGGTGATTGCCGAAAACGGGCAGGGCCATGCCATGCTGGGCAATAATTACTGGATTGACCAAGGTGTCCCGGTTCTGGCCCATGTCGATGCTGCCCATGAATTCGAGAAGGATGCAGGGCAGGGGCTGGCCAGTTTGCAGAATTACGCACGCGAGAATGCCGAGGGCACCGTGCCCATGGCCCCGACCGTGACCTTCACCGACAGCTATGACGCGTCCATGGGCGATTTCCGCATCGAAGTGCTGCACCTTGGCCCGGCCCATAGCCCCGGCGACACCCAAGTCTGGTTGCCCGAGCAATCCTTGATGATCGCGGGCGACATTGCGTTTCAGGAACGCATGCCCCCGATTTTCGAGGGCACCTGCACAAGCTGCTGGATAGAGACATGGGAAACCGCGCTAGAGCCCTTGAACCCGATCTATGTCATTCCGGGCCATGGCCATCCGACCAACTTGGCGCAAGTCCGGCGTTACACGCATGATTATCTGGTCTACTTGCGTGAGCGGATTGCCGAGCATCTGGATGCAGGCGGCGATCTGACGACGGCGTATTACGTCGATCAATCCCCCTACACGCATCTGGACACGTTCGAAGAACTGGCCACCAAGAACGCCGGCGTCGTGTTTTCCGAGATGGAGTGGGAATAAGCGTCGCGGACCATAATCCGGCGAAAAAAGAAATGGCCCGCATATTGCGGGCCATTTTTGTTCTCATCGAGGTTGGTTCAGACTGCTACTGGCAAACCACGCCTCCCGCGTTGATCGACCAGCAAGTCCGTCAGCCCTGCGCCGATCCACATGCTTAACAGCGCCAGCCACGCGGTTGCGGCGAAGACCGAAGCGCCTGTCAAAGACCCGATGGCGCAGCCGCCCGCCAGCATCCCGCCAAAGCCCATCAGGGCCGCACCGAACAGTGAACGGCGCATCGCATCGGCCCCGTCATATCCCTGCCATTTCAGCTCTTTGGCAAACAAAGCGGCCAAAAATGCCCCCAGCACCACACCCGGCACCAGCCCGATATCGAACCGCAGCCTTGGCGCGGGTTCCAAAAAGAACATCAGCGTGTTGGCCGAGGGGCCGGTGAATGTGGCCGAGGTTACGTTGACGGGTTCAAAAGCGATCTGCGCCAGCGTCCATGTGGCGATCCAGCCAAGTGCCACGGCAAAGCCCACGCCAGAGGCAAAGATCAGCGAGGTCCATGTCAGCTTGTGACGATACGCGAGGAAGAGTGCCAGAAATGCCGACGCCACGCCCAACCAAAGCCCAAGGTTCTGGCTTAGGCCAAGCGCATCCATCAAATGCACATTCCGTCCGCCTGCGGTCGTCCAGAGGCTGGCAAGCCATGTGCGAAAAGGCGCAAGCCAGCCGTGAAGGGACATCTGCGCGACCAGTGCGAACACCAGACCGGCGATAACAGAGCGCAAATTGCCAGTCGCCGCCAGCACCAGCAACCGACCCGAACACCCGCGCGCCAGCACCATGCCCGCACCAAACATCAGCCCGCCGATCACCGCGCCGGACCATGATCCTGACACGGCCATCAGCCGAGAATCGTCTGCGCGGAACAGGCCAAGCGATTGCGCGCCTTGCACCCAAACCACAGCGGTTGAAAAGGTCAGAAGCCAAATCGCCATGCGCGGGCCAAGCCGGCCGCGTGCGAATTCGACGGTTGCGGCGCGCAGGCAAAAGCTGGATCGCTGGGCGGCAATGCCAAAAACCATGCCGACAATCAGGCCCATCAGGGCCTCGACATTGTTTTCGCCCAAGGTTTCAACAATTGGAATCAGGTCCATCGCAGCGCGCCCCAAATAATTCGAGTGTGGGACACATTAAACGTCGAAGCCGCGCGCCACCTTGATCTGGATCACCGTCAGAGGTTTCTGCCGCGGAACATGCGCTGCATCATCAATACCGCGTCACGGACGCGATCATCGGCCAAGGAATAGATAATCTGGTTGCCTTCGCGCCGGGTTGTGACCAGCTTTTCATGGCGCAGGCGCGCCAATTGCTGGCTGACCGCAGCCTGACGCGACAGGATCAGTTTCTCCAGCTCGGTCACGGAACAATCACGCTCGCACAGATGATACAGCATCAGCAAACGGCCTTCATGGCCCATCGCTTTCAGGAAATCCGCCGCCGCCCGTGCTTCGGCCTGCAATGAGTCGTGGTCAACCTCGGACGTAGGCGGAGGCGATGCCTCTGCCCTGTGGCGGTCAAGATGGGTCGGCCCGCCATGCTCCAGTGATTGCCCGTCTGGCAAGGTATGATTTCCGACTGTTACTGTAATTGCCGCGCCACTTCGGCACCTTGTTATTATCAACAGTGTAACAGATCGGAAGTCGGCTGGCGAGTTCGCCGCGCGAAAAACGGGCAGATTGTGGGAATTGGCGCTCAGTTCAGGGCGGACTGGGACAAAGTTTCCTGCGCGTCCGCGATCATCTGGGCAATATAGGGCCAGAAAAAATCTTCGCCTGGAAAGCCTGTCATGCGCGAAATCTCATGCCCGTCCGGCCCGATCAGGATGAAAGTGGGTGTCACAAACGGACGAGAGGCCAAGGTAATCCCCTCTGGCAAGTCCTTGCGCAGGTCGGCATGGAACAAGGGCGCTGCGGCACCTTCGCTCGAGATTTCATAGATCGGGGCGATGTCGCGGTTGAAGGCCACGCAATAGGCACAGCCTGCCTGTTCCATCATCAGCAAGCGCAAACCGGTTTCAGACTGGGCAGCAGCGAGTGTCGGCAGTGCCAGAAAAATCGACGCTGCAATCCAAACTGCGCATTGACGTAAAGAATTTAACATACGAACAATCTAATATGTTGTTTTGGCCCGCGCAACCAAGATAAGCGGGCGCACTTCGGGAGAACACTCACATGTTCGACATCAGCTATGCAGGGGCCGCGATCGCGGGGCTCTTGTCGTTTTTCACCCCGTGTATTCTGCCCATCGTGCCATTCTACCTATGCTACATGGCCGGCCTGTCCATGGGCGAGTTGCGCGATGAAGGCGGGCTTGCGCCGGGGGCGCAGCGCCGCCTTGTGCTGTCCTCGGTTGCCTTCGCGCTTGGTGTGACCAGTATTTTCGTGCTGCTGGGCATGGGTGCGACCGCTTTGGGGCAGGCCTTCATTGCCTATCGGGACATTCTGAAATGGGTCGCCGCCGCTGTTTTGCTGGGCTTTGGCTTGCATTTTCTGGGGGTTATCAAGATCGGCTTCCTGTATCGGCAAGCCCGGATAGAAAATGTGGGCGCGCCCAAATCCATGGTTGGGTCCTATGTGATGGGGCTGGCCTTCGGCTTCGGCTGGACGCCTTGCGTTGGCCCCGCACTGGCTGCGATCTTGATGGTTGCGTCGGGGATGGGCGAAGTCTGGCGCGGCGGGTTGTTGCTTGCGGTTTATGGCCTGTCGATGACCTTCCCCTTCGTCATCGCGGCATTGTTCGCGCGGCCCTTCCTGAACTGGGTCGGCAAGCACCGCTCGAAACTGGCGCATGTCGAAAAGGTGATGGGTGGTATGCTGGTCGTATTCGCTATTCTGATCGCAACTGATTCGATTTCGCTGATCGCCGATTGGATGCTGCGCAACATGCCTTGGACGGCCACTTTGGGGTGATCGTCACAAATCTGACCTGGGAGGAGACTATGCTGAGAATTGTATTTGCTTTTGTCGCGGGCCTTATGCTGACCGGTCCCGCTGCTGCCGTTCCCTTGGGGGAAGACGGGTTGCACAAGCCCGCATGGTTCGTCGAAACGTTCCGCGACCTGCGCGATGATCTTGCCGATGCCAACGAGCAAGGCAAACGCCTGCTTTTGATCTTCGAACAGCGCGGCTGCATCTACTGCACGCGGATGCATGAACAGGTGTATGTCGATCCAGAGATCGAGCGCCTGCTTTCGGAACAGTTCTATGTCATCCAGATGAACCTGTTCGGGAACCTTGAGGTCACTGATTTCGACGGCACCGTCATGGAAGAACGTGACATGGCGCGTCGTTGGGGTGTGGTGTTCACCCCCACAATGATCTTCGCGCCAGAGGTTGCTCCCGAATCAGGTGGCCTGCGCGATTCGGCCGCAATGGTGATGCCCGGCGCGTTCGAACGCGGCAGCACCCGGTTGATGTTGGAATTCGTGTTGGAGAAGGGCTACGAGGGCGAAGAGCATTTCCAAAAGTACGTTGCGCGCCGCTTGGATGAGATGCGCGAGTCTCAGTAAAGGCTTGATATTGTTCAAAAATGAAACCCCGTCCTTCTACTCGAAGGGCGGGGTTTCGCATTCTCTGAAAAGAATATGCAAAAAATCGAATTTTCATTTGCCGCATCGGTATCCCTTGGTCTACAGTGACAACATGGTGAGCTTGGGAGAGCGCCACATCTACACAGCGTGTCTGGGAGGACATCCATGAATTCACGTTTCATCAGTGCAGCATTGACCTCGGCCTTCGTTGTCGTTGCTGTTTCCGCATCGGCAGAAATCAAACCGGCAGACGTTGTCTGGGAAAATGACATCGCAATCCCGGCCTCGTTGACCGGCGTTCCGGGCGACCCCGCCGAAGGGGCGAAAGTTCTGTCGGCACGGTCCTTGGGCAATTGCGTGGCCTGCCACCAAAACTCTGCAATGCCCGACGTGGCGTTCCAAGGGAATGTCGGCCCGTCGTTTGATGGTGTCGGTGCCCGTTGGTCCGAAGCAGAGCTGCGCGGCATCGTTGCCGATGCCAAACGCGCTTTCCCTGAAAGCCGCATGCCGACCTTCTATGAAGATGATCCGGCGGCCTTCATCCGTCCGGGCGATGCCTACACGGCGAAGGCCTACAACCCAGAAACCTTCTCGACGCTGCTGACTGCTCAGCAAATCGAGGATGTGGTGGCCTACCTGGTCACCTTGACCGAATACTGAGGCGGCGTCGCGCCCCCTCGGCCCTCTCTACTCGAAAGGATATCTCGATGATTACAAGACGCGAAACTATGGCCTTGGGTCTTGGTGTTGCCACCATCACCCTGCTGCCGCTCCGTGCAAGCGCTGCTGCTGGCGACGCGATCGCGGCCTATACCGGTGGCGCAGCTGTCACCGAAGGCGGCGTGATGATCACCGCTCCGGAAATTGCTGAAAACGGCAACACTGTTCCGATTACGGTCGAAGCCCCCGGCGCGGCAGAAATCGCGATCTACGCCGATGGCAACCCGACCCCGGGCGTTGCTGTGTTCAAGTTCGGCCCGGCTGCCGGTTCGAACCGTGCTTCGACCCGCATTCGTCTGGGCGGCACGCAGGACGTGGTCGCCGTAGCCAAAATGCCCGATGGCAGCTTCATGCAGGCCGCTGTCGAAGTGAAAGTCACCATTGGCGGTTGCGGCGGCTGATCTAGCCCGCATCCTTCGCCAATCGTCATTCTAGGAGAGACACACATGTCTGAAGTTAAACCCCGCATCCGCCTGCCGCGCTCTGTGAAGGCTGGGCAAGCCGCCGAAGTCAAAACGCTGGTCAGCCACGTTATGGAAACCGGCCTGCGTAAAGATTCCAGCGGCAACATCATTCCGCGCATGATCATCAACCGCTTCACCTGCGAATATGGTGGCGAAATGGTGGTCGACATGGCGCTGGAAGGCGCAATTTCCGCGAACCCTTATGTCGAATTCGACATCATGGTCGGTGACGCCACCGACGTCGTCTTCACTTGGTATGAAGATGGCGGCGCGGTCTACACGCAGACCGAACAGTTGACCATCGGTTAACGTTTTACGGTCATGCGCCAGTCTGGGAGGAGACGTATGAAGACCTTTACCCTAAGCAAGCTGATGGCCTCTGCGGCAATCTGTGCGGTCGCGCTTACCAGCGCGGCCCATGCAGACCCGCATCCGGATGCAGAGCTTATCATCGACGGCGAGCTGAAGCTGAACGTGCGTGCCGAAGCCCCGGCACATCTGGACGGTGCGCTGCCCGAGCTATACTCGGGTTGGCTGTTCCGCACAGATGAGACCCGCGCGCTACAAATGGACGATTTCGAAAATCCGGCCATCTTGGCGGTCGAAGCGGGCGCTGAGCTGTGGGAAACCGCGCAAGGTGCCACGGATCAGTCCTGCGCCGATTGCCATGGCGATGCGGCGGAAAGCATGAAAGGAGTTCGTGCTTCCATGCCTAAGGTCAACGAGAATGGCGATCTGTGGTCCATGGAAGACTACGTGATGAACTGTCAGACCACACGCATGGAAGCTGAGCCTTATGGCTGGAACAGCAGCGATATGCGTAACCTGACCTCGTTCATCTCGATGCAGTCGCGCGGTATGCCGGTGGATGTGGCAATTGACGGTGCCGCTGCACCCTTCTGGGAGAAGGGCAAAGAGATGTATTATACCCGCTTCGGTCAGTTGGAGCTGTCTTGCGCCAATTGCCACGAAGATAGCTGGGGTATGATGATCCGCGCGGACCATCTGAGCCAAGGCCAGATCAACGGCTTCCCGACCTACCGTCTGAAGAATGCGGGCATGGTCTCGATCCACAACCGTTTCCGCGGCTGTATTCGTGACACGCGCGCAGAATCCTTTGCGATCGGATCGCAAGAATTCCGCGAGTTGGAACTGTATGTTGCATCGCGCGGCAACGGTCTGGCTGTCGAAGGCGTGGCTGTTCGTCAGTAACCTGGTTTTCGGGGCGCGCGCTTAGGTGTGCCCCGAGCCTCTGGTCTGGCGTTTTTTCAGACCAACAATATTCACACTTACGAAGATTGGCATGTTCGCTTTCCTCCCGGCGAACTGCCATCCCTCCCAAGGAGAGACCTCTCATGATTTCCAGGCGCGAATTCTTGCAAGCCTCTGTCGCGGCTTCTGCGCTTTACGGCATTTCCGGTTATGGCAACTGGGGCAAGCTGGCGGCGCAGCAGGCGCTGACACAGGATGATCTGCTGAAATTCGACACGTTCGGAAATCTGTCGATCATCCATATTACCGACATTCATGCCCATCTGAAACCGATCTGGTTCCGCGAACCCGAATGGAACGTTGGCGTGGGCGCGGTGAAAGGCAAGCCGCCGCATGTGGTGGGCAAAGACTTCATCGAGATGTTCAATCTCAAGCCTGGCTCGCCCGAAGCTTATGCCCTGACCTACGAAGATTTCGAGGCGCTTGGCAAAACCTATGGCCGCATGGGCGGCATGGACCGCGTCGCAACTGTCGTGAAAGCGATCAAGGCCGACCGCCCTGATGCGATTTTGCTGGATGGTGGCGACACGTGGCATGGGTCGATGACCAGCTATCTGACCAAGGGTCAGGACGTGGTCAACGTGATGAACAAGCTGGGCGTCGAAGCCATGACCAGCCACTGGGAATGGACCTTCGGCACCGACCGCGTGATGGAAATTGTGGAAGGTCTGCCGTTCCCGTTCCTTGGCCAGAATATTTTCGACTCTGAATGGGACGAACCTGCCGAATTCCCGGACTACACTTGGTTTGAACGTGGTGGCGCGAAGGTCGCCGTTATCGGCCAGGCCTTCCCCTATATGCCCATCGCCAATCCGGGCTGGATGTTCCCGGAATACAGCTTCGGTATTCGCGATGCGCGGATGCAGGAAATGGTCGATGAAGTCCGCGCACAGGGGGCCGATTTGGTCGTCGTGCTGTCGCATAACGGCTTCGACGTGGACCGCCAGATGGCAAGCCGCGTGACCGGCATTGACGTTATCCTGACCGGCCACACCCATGACGCGCTGCCAGAGCCGGTGATCGTGGGCGAGACCCTGCTGATCGCAAGCGGCAGCCATGGCAAATTCGTGACCCGTCTGGATCTGGATGTGCGCGATGGCCGGATGATGGGCTTCCGCAGCAAGCTGATCCCGATCTTCTCGGATGTCATCACGCCCGATGCCGAAATGGCTACCCTGATCGACAATGAGCGCGCACCCTTCAAGGACCAACTGGAAGAGGTGATCGGCCACACCGACAGCCTTCTGTATCGCCGCGGCAATTTCAACGGCACATGGGATGACCTGATCTGCGAAGCGATCATGTCCGAGCGTGACACCGAAATCGCCATGTCGCCCGGCGTGCGTTGGGGGGCCAGCCTGATGCCGGGCGATGCGATCACCCGCGAGGACATCCATTCGGTCACAAGCATGACCTATGGAGAGTGCTACCGGACCGAGATGACCGGCGAATTCCTGAAAGTCGTGCTGGAAGATGTGGCCGATAACCTGTTCAACCCTGACCCCTATTTCCAGCAGGGCGGCGACATGGTTCGCATGGGGGGTCTTGGCTACAAGATCGACATTTCCAAGCCAATTGGCGAGCGCATCTCGAACATGACGCTCCTGTCCACCGGCGATGCAATCGACCCGGCCCGCACCTACACCGTCGGCGGGTGGGCCAGCGTCAACGAGGGAACCGAAGGCCCGCAGATCTGGGATGTGGTCGAAGCCCATATCCGCAAGGTCGAGCGTGTGTCCCTGACACCAAACACCTCTGTCGAGGTCACGGGCCTCTAACCATTCAACCCGGGTGGGCTTTGGCCCACCCAGACAAGCAAAAGGAACTACGTCATGACCGACCAGTCGAATGACGCGCCCCGCAAATCCGGTGGTGCCAGCCGCCGCGATTTCCTGCGCACCGCAGGGCTTGCCGCCGGGGGCGCCGCGCTTGCTGCAACGGGCGCACGGGCCAATACGCCCGATCCGCTGATCACAGAAATCCAGCCTTATGCGTCCTTCACCGGTGAAGCTGTGGATGCAACGCCCTACGGTATGCCCATTCATTACGAAGAGCATGTTGTGCGCCGCAACGTGGAATGGCTGACGGCTGACCCGATCAGCTCGATCAACTTTACGCCGATCCATGCGCTGGAAGGCACGATTACCCCGCAGGGTTGCGCATTCGAGCGTCACCACTCCGGCGCGATCGAGATGAGCAAGCAGGAATACCGCCTGATGATCAACGGTTTGGTTGATCGTCCGCTGGTCTTCACTTTTGCTGACCTGATGCGCATGCCGCGCGCAAGCATGGTCGCGTTTTGCGAATGTGCGGCCAATAGCGGTATGGAATGGGGCGGCGCGCAGCTGAACGGTGCGCAATTCACCCATGGTATGATCCATAACATGGAATATATCGGCGTTCCCCTGCGTGTGTTGCTGGAAGAAGCTGGCGTTCAGCCCGAAGGTAAGTGGGTCTTCGTCGAGGGGCATGACGCCAGCTCGAATGGTCGCTCTATCCCGATGGAAAAGGCCATGGATGATTGCCTTGTCGCCTTTTACGCCAACGGTGAGGCGCTGCGCATGGAGCATGGCTATCCTGTCCGCTTGGTTGTTCCCGGTTGGGAAGGCAATATGTGGGTCAAGTGGCTGCGCCGGGTCGGGGTCTATGACCAGGCCGTCGAAGCCCGCGAAGAAACCAGCAAATACACCGACCTTCTGGCCAATGGTATTGCGCGCAAATGGACGTGGGAAATGGATGCGAAATCCGTCATCACGGCACCATCGCCGCAAGCGCCTGCAAGCCATGGTCCGGGTCCGATGGTTATCACGGGTCTGGCATGGTCCGGTCGCGGCAAAATCACTCGCGTCGACGTGTCGATGGACGGTGGCGTGAACTGGGTTGAAGCCCGGATCGCGGGCGATGCCCTGCCAATGGCGCTGACGCGCTTCTATGTCGATCATGTTTGGGACGGCAAGCCGATGCTGCTGCAATCGCGCGCGGTAGATGAAACTGGCTATGTCCAGCCCACCAAGGACCAGCTGCGCGCAGTGCGCGGCCTGCAATCCGTCTATCACAACAACGGCATCCAGACTTGGCATGTCAACGAGAATGGGGAAGCTGAAAATGTCGAAGTGTCGTAATCTGATCGCTACCACGGCGCTTGCAACTTTGCTGGCGTCTCCGATCTTCGCGCAGGAACTTGGCTTGGGCCGTCCTGCACTGCCTGAAGAAATCGACGCATGGGATGTTGCGGTCCTGCCCGACGGCACTGGCCTGCCCGTTGGCAGCGGTGACGTCTATGACGGTGAAGAAGCGTGGATCAACAATTGTGCGGCGTGCCACGGCGATTTTGCCGAAGGTGCCGGCGCATGGCCGGTCATCGCGGGCGGGCAGGGCACCCTGACCAATCCGCGCCCGGTCAAGACGGTCGGGTCTTACTGGCCCTACCTGTCGACCGTGTTCGATTATGTGCACCGCTCGATGCCGTTCGGCGCAGCACAGATCCTGACCTATGACGAAACCTACGCGATTACGGCTTATATCCTCTATTCGAATGGGATCGTGGATGATGACTTCGTGCTCAGCAATGAGAACTTCACGGAAATCGTCATGCCAAATGCGGATGGCTTTATCGTAGATGATCGCGTCGCAACGGAGTTCCCGCTCTTCGTGACCGAGCCGTGCATGAGCAACTGCACCGACCCGGTCGAGATCAGCAAACGCGCGAGCGATATTGCCGTGACCCCGCCTTTCCCGCGCTTGCTGCTGGATGGCACGGTTGTCGAGCCGGGCGAGATGGT
>JAFGVZ010000079.1 GCA_016937725.1 Paracoccaceae bacterium
GAAGGTTTCGCCTATTCGCAGGCACTTGAAAACCTGAGCATTGTCTGGACGCCCGAAACCGTGGCAGAGCTGTTTGAGTTCGGGCCAGAGGCTTACACACCCGGATCGCGCATGCCAGAGCAGCGCGTGGCCGATCCTGCCGACCGTCAAGCCTTGGTCGAGTTTATCGCCCGCGCCACCCAGCACATGAACGGCGCGCAAGCTCTGGACAACTAGCCGTTCCAGACCACGCGGCCCAGATCGCTTAGGTCATAGCCGCCAAGGCGCGCCGCTTGGGCCGCAAATTCGGGGCTGCGCGCAAAGGTCATCAGGTTTTGCACCGGGGCTTCGAAATAGGCACGTCGGGGCATGGCCAGATCGAACTGGTCGTCTTCCAGCATGGGCACAAAACCCAGCGCCCCCGATGCCGCCTGAATGCCAAGGCCGCAATCGGCAGCGCCAGTTTCGATCATGATGGCCAGATCGGCATGGGTATGCGCGGTGCCGGGCACGATGTTGAGGTCCGCCATGCTCAGCCCGCTGCGCGACAATTGAATGTCCAGCAAACGCTGCGTGCCTGATCCTTCGCTACGCAGCGCAAAGCGCAAGCCTAATTCGACACAATCACGCAGGCTGGCCACGTCATGCGGGTTGCCGGGCGCGACAAGCAAGCCTTGGGTGCGCCGCGCCCAATGCACCAGCACAAAAGATTGCGACGACAGAACATTACGCACCGCCTGAACATTCCAGCTATCCGACACCGGGTCGAACAAGTGCAGACCGGCCAACATGGCCTTGCCCGCGGCAAGGTCATCCAGCCCGCGCGTTGAATCGCCCGAGCGCACGGCCAGCCCAGCTTTGGAATAGCGCAAGGCCCAGTCCAGAAGCGGGTCGTTAGAGCCGGAATAGATCTGCGGAATGGACCACGCGCCGGTTTCGGGCGTTTCGGTCTGCGCTTCCAGCCAAGCTTCGATCAGGCGGCGCGGAAACAGCAATTTGCCGGTTGCACGGGTAAACGGGATCGCCTGTTTCGCCACCATGTCATAGATGGTGCGTTCCTTGGTGCGCAGGAATTCCGCCACCTCTGCGGTGGTCATCAAGGCCGGATAGCTGCTGGCCGGTGGGGGAAGTTGGTTCAGCATGTCTCGCCGTTTGTTACTTTGCGCGCCACGACACGCAAGGCCGAGGCTTTCGAAACTCATATTCTCGAAATCTGTTATAAGAAACAAACCTGACGTCGCGCAGTCAATGCAATTTGCCACCAATCGCGCCAGTTTCGCCACGCAATGCAGAAATCTGGCGCAGCTAGTGCTGTTTTTGCCCTGATTTGACAAGCCGCATCCGGGGCAAGAACGGCAGCAGGCTTAGCAAGGCCGCCGCCATGCAGGCCAGCCCGAAGACGATGCTGGCGGCCACCGCCTGTGGCGCGGCAATGCCCCAGAGCGGCCAGAGCGCGGCGGCAACCCCTTCGCGCAGGCCCCACCCATTCAATGACACGGGCAGCAGCATGGCAAGCAGCGTGACGGGGATCAGCACCAGCGCGGCGCTCATCTCCAAGCCCACGCCAACCGCTTGGGCCGCTGCCCAAAAGCCCGCAAGGTTTGCCACAAGGATAGCCAATGTCAGCGCAAGCTGCGCGGGCCACACATTTGCGCCGCACCAAGCTTGCGCCAGAAGCCCGCGTAGTTTGGGCCAATAGCGCAGCACGCCCCAGCACAGGCCGAGCGTGGCACAGATCAGCGCCGCGCCTTTCGCGCCCCACCAAAGGCCAAGCGCCAGCAGCATCAGGCCAAGCATCGCCACTTGCCCCGTCAACCGCTCGATCACGACAGAAGCGGCGGCGCCCTTCCAGCCATGCCCCTGCCAGCCCATCTTGCGACTGCGAAAGATGCGCCCCAGATCGCCCAGCACACCGCCCGGAAGGAACGTATTCGCCGCCACCGACAGTGCATATTCCTGCATGGCCCAAAGAAGGGGCAGGGTTTGGCCCATGGCCCGCGCCGTCACCCGCCACCGCAACGCAGAAAGGAAGATTTGCGCCAGAAGCGCGCCCACCGCCAGCGCCAGCCAGCCCGGATGCGGGCGGGTGATGGCCCCCAGCGCGGCTTGCGGTTGCACGACCCACAGCACCGCGCCCAGAACCGCGACAGAGATCAGGACTCGCAGAGCCGTTTTCATGGGTCCGACAGCAGCGTCAGGAAGGTGTCGCGCAGGCTATCCATGCGCTGTGCGGGTGTGCCGGGGGCAGGGATCAGCCCCTCGACCCATCCCAGCCTGGCAAAGCGCGCCACCAGATCGGGCGGGCCGATGACATGGATGGGCACATCGAACCCGTCATTGCCCGACACGAAGCGCGCCGGTTCATGATCGCCCAGAACGATCACCAAGGGCGCGTCTGCGGCCTGTCGCGCGGCCCAAGCGCCAACGGCGCGCAAGCTGTAATCCAGCGACAGGCGAAACTGGTCGCGCACCCGGTCATGGTCGCGCCAGACCTCTTCCGGGCTGGGACCGGCTAGCGCCCATGGATCAAAGATGCGCCCGTCGCCCAGATCCTCCCACGCGACCAGATCAACCACCGGCACCCATGGCGCATGCGAGGAAATCAGCGCCACTTGCGCAAGAATGGGCGGGCGGGGCCTGCGGCCCAGCTCCAGCCGGTCGAGCGCGTGCAGGGTGTATTGGTCGGGCATCGTAACCCAGTTCAGGGGCAGGCCCGCATAGCCCAGATCGGCCGCATTATAGATCGCCTCAAACCCGAAGAACGCGCCTTCGGGCCATGGCAGGATATGCGCGGGCTTGATCGCCACGGTTCGCAACCCAGCCTCTTGCGCATAGTGAAAGAGCGTGCGGCGCGGGCTGGCGAGCATCGCACGGTTGCGCGCTTGGGTGTCCAGCCATAGGCCCGCCGCGACCGACCCATGCGCCAGCCAGCTTTGCCCGCCCACCATGGGCGCAGTGGCCCAGCCAGAGCGCATAGCCAGACCATTGGTGGCCAGATCGGCCTCTATCCGGCGTAGGGTGGTGGTGTGGGTGGGCGCGTAAAGCGGGTTGTCAAAGCTGGAGCGACCATAGGATTCGACATAGACTATAACCATGTCGCGCCCGCTCAAGGCCCCGAAGAACGGCCCTTGGTCCTGCATCGGGTCGTTTTGGGCGGCCGCACTGAAGGCGCGCAGATCGGCGCGGGTTTGGCTGAATTGCTCGATCCGCTCCAACCCCACGCGCGTGGTAAAGGCAGCACCCGGCAGCAGGGCGTTCAGCGCGGGCGGCAAGGCCCATGCGCCACGTGCGCGCCCGATCTCTGCCACCGCAAGCCCTGTTGTCAGCACCAAAAGCACCCCAAGCGCGGCGCGTGGCACCGGAAGCCGCAAGCGCGCCCATTGCCCCATCGCCCACCAAAGCGCGCAGGTGCAGCCGACCAGCACCACCACAGCGGCAGCCGCGCCAAGCCATGCCAGCAAAGGGCCAAGCGCGCTTTGCGCCAGCAGCCAGCCTGCCGCGACAAGGTTCAGATCGGCGGCAAGGTTGAAGCCGCGGTTGAATGCGATGAAGCTGGCATAATCGGCCAGTTTCAGGGCCGCGATGGCCAGCAGCACCGCCACCAGAACCGCGCGCAAGGCGCGGCCCAAGCGCCCGTCGCCTGCCAAAACCAAGGCCAACAAAAGCGGCGGCAGGTCCAGCGGGAACAGCGCCAGCGCGCCCCATGTCATCGCTGCCGGGTGGTTGGGCTGGATCAGCAGCAGGTAAAGCAGCAGCGTGGCGACCAATAGGCGTTTCATGAGCGTGTGGCGCGGCGCGTCAGCCAAACAAGGTCGACCGAGAATGATGCCATCGTGGCCAGCAAGATGGCGGCACCCAAGGCGGTCGAATAGGGCGGGGCAAGCAGCGGCGCGATCAGCAGAACTTGCCCCGCCATTTGCACCCCTGCCATGATCTTGCGCCAGCGCGCATCGGGCAGGGGCGCGGCCAAAGCGGGCCAGATGCGTCCGCCCAGCACGAAAGCGGGCCGCAGCAAGCCCAAGGCCATGAACCAGAGGCCGACCTGACCCATCGCCACGGCCAGCGCCGCCAAGGTCAGCGAAAAGGCCACATCGCTTTCCATGTCCAGCCGCGCACCGAAGGCCGATTGCAAGCCTGCGCGCCTTGCGGCCCAGCCATCGGCCCCGTCCAGCGCCAGAACAACGCCAGCCAAGCCAACAAGCACCCAGCCCAAGCCGGACACGGGGGTGAGCAGCAAGCCTGCCATCACCGCAATGCCACTGGCGCGGGTGAAGGTCAGCACATTGCCCAGCCCAAGGCGGGCATGCGGATGCAGACGTTCCGCGATCAGCCATTTCGCCATGAACGCCGCACCGACGATCAAGATCAGCGCCGTCAAGGCCGCCGCGCTGCCGGGCTGTGTGGCTTGAGCGTGACGGGCCAGCATATAGCTGGCTGCAATCGCTCCGGGACCAAGCAACACCAACAAGCCCGCACCCTCCAGCACAGCGCGCCGAGGGCTTGTGGAAAGGTCTAACGCTGTAAGTTTGGGGCTATCAACATTCATATCGGGAAGGGTAGCTCAATTTCGCGCCCGTCCAGACACCATTCGCAGCCAATCACGCAGTTGACAAGGGCCCAAGCCTTGCAAGTCCCGAGGGAATTCTATCTGAACGCCTAGAACGCGGCAAAGGTTCGGACGGGATGTCAGAGCACAAACACTATGCGGGGATGACCCGTTTTCTGCATTGGACCGTCGCGGTGATGGTTCTGGCAACCATCCCGATTGGCGTGATCATGCTGCAAGAGGGGCTGGCGCGGTCCACCCAGAACTTGCTGTTCATTCTACACAAAAACGGCGGTGTGATCCTGCTTCTGCTGGTCGTTCTGCGCATTCTGTGGCGGCTGGCCACGCCCGCCCCGGCCTTGCCGGCGCATCTGCCCCTCTGGCAGAAACGGGCGGCGAAAGCCACGCAAATCTCGCTGTATGCGCTTCTATTGATCATGGCCATCAGCGGATACATTCGTGTGCGCGCAGGCGGCTTTCCGATTGAAATGCTAGATGCTTTTGGCGTGCCGGGTTTCGTGCCGCGCTCGGACGCTTTGGCGGAAACGGCGAAAACCATCCACGCCTATGCCCGGTTTCCCTTGGCGGCACTGATCGCTTTGCATATTGTGGCGGGCCTGAAGCACCTTTTGGCAAAGGACGGGGTGTTTCAGCATATCTGGCCCCCGATGGGGCGGTAATGGTGCGGCCCAAGCCTTTTGCAATGGCGGGTGTTGCCTCTGTGGTGGTCACCGCCGGGGCGACGGCTTTGCTGGTCCGGGGGCTGGCGCTGGAGGCGACCCATCCGGGTCTGGCCTTGCTGTTCGTGGCTTTATTTGCTGTGACAACCTTGCTGTTGGCCTTCTCGGCCATGCTCGCCTTGATCGGCATTCGGCCAGACGCCACGCCCGCGGCGTTGCCGCAAGGCGTGGTGCCCATGCCCGCAGGCCGCAGCGCTGTAATCTGGCTGATCGCGGGCGAGGCCCCGGAGCCCATCGCCCAACGCGTTGCAGAATTCCTGTCTGGGCTAGAACGCAGCGGGCAAAGCCATGATTGCGATGTTTTCGTGCTGTCGGACACCAAAGACCCCGTCGCCCAAGTGCAAGAGCAGGCCGTGTTTGCCGAGTTGCGCGGGCGGATCAACTACCGCAACCGCCCCGACCCGATGGGGCGCAAGCCCGGAAACATTCAGGCTTGGCTGTCCGAGCATGGCGCGCGCTACGACACTTTCCTGCTGCTTGACGCAGACAGTGGCTTTAGCGCGCACATGCTGGCCCGGATGCGGGCGCAGATGGCGGCAAACCCGCGCCTTGGACTGCTGCAAGCCGCGATCCAGCTGCGCCCGAATGCAACGCGTTTTGGGCAGATGCAGCGGTTGTCCGCCCGGTTGTCGGGGCCGGTCATAACCCGTGGCTTGGCGCGGATTTGTGGCACGACCGGCAATTATTGGGGTCATAACGCGCTGATCCGCACACGCGCGCTGGCCGCGATCGCGCCCTTGCCAATCCTGACCGGCAAGCCTCCGTTCGGCGGTCCGATCCTGAGCCACGATTTCGTCGAGGCTGCCTATCTGCGCCGCGCCGGGTGGGAGGTTCGGCTTTGCCCTGATGCCAGCGGTTCGTTCGAGGATGCGCCCGCCAGCATCGCCGCCCATCTGCGCCGCGACAGGCGGTGGGCGCAGGGCAATCTGCAACATCTGCGCCTGATTGCCGAGAAAGGGCTGCACCCGGTTAGCCGCCTGCATCTGGCGCAGGGGATATTGGCCTATCTGGCCGCCCCAATCTGGCTGGTGATGGTTGTGTTGGTCGGCACTGGGGCAGTCAGGTTCACGGGCGCAGTGCTGTGGCCATTTGCGGTGATTCTGCTACTGTTGGTGGTGCCGAAACTGGCGGGTCTTGCGGCGCGCCGCAGAGCACTTGCGCGCCCTGCACGGCGCGTGGTGCTGTTGCGCGCGTTTGGTGCAGAGCTTGTCTGCTCGACACTCTTTGCCCCGATTGCGATGCTTTGGCGCAGCGGGTTCGTGGCCACCACCTTGGCCGGGCGCAGC
>JAFGVZ010000080.1 GCA_016937725.1 Paracoccaceae bacterium
CCGAGATGTCGATGCCCGTGTCATCCGCCACGAAGCGCGCAAAGCCGCGCACGGCGGACAATTGCCGCGCCAAGGCGCGGGCCGACAGGTCGCGCCCCCGCGCCTCTGCCATCCAGGCGCGCATGTCGGCTTGGGTGATACCGCTCAGCGCGCGCGGGCTGTCCAATCCGCCCATGTGCTGGGTCATGAAGCCAAGAAAGCTGCGCAGGTCGGTTGCATAGGCGGCAATCGTGTTGGGCGACGCGCCCGCCAGCCCTTGTTTGCGCGCAAGGTAGCGCGCCAACGCATCGGCCATGGCCGGTGCCAAAAGCACCGCCCCGGCCCCGCTCATGCCAGCCAGCGCCGCATGGACCGCTCGAAAATGCCCGCAAAGAAGGACAGAAGGTCGGTGCCCTGCCCCGGCTTGAACGTATGCGGGTTGTCAGACGCCATGACCAGCATACCCCCCATGCGCCGAGAGCCAAGATCCAAACGCAAGCACGCCTCTGACCGAAGATCGGCGGCGCGTGGGCCGTAAAGCCGCGTGGTCGCAGGCACGGTCTGGCGCAAGATCACCTGCCGCGTGGTGGGCGCTTGGCCTAGGTTAACATACTCTTCCATGAAGCCCGGCTCGACCACGACCAGCACATCGGAAATGCGCTCCAAGGCCGGATCGGGGCCAGCCTCTGGGCTTTCCAGCACCAGCTTGATGGCGTCCACGCGCAAAATCTCGGCTACATCGGTGCCAAGATTGCGCAGGAAATCTTCAAACTGGGTGGGGTCTAGCATGCGCAGGATGGCGCGGTGCACCTGATTGGTGCCTGACAGGTTTTCATAGGCGGCAGCAATCACCGCGCGATGGGTTTCTTCCAGCCGGTCCAGCCGGGCTTCCAGCCGCTCCATCGCCAGACCGCGCAGGTCCACGATGTTGTTGCCCATCGTGCGCTCGGATGCCGCGACAAGGGCGCGCATGACGTCCTTGTCGTCGAGAATAAGGGCCGGATCCGACAGAATTTGCGCGCGAAGCTGGTCCAGCTCTGCGCCAATGGCCGCTGATGACATGGTTTGCCTGTCCGTTGACTGCTGCTTTTTGTGTTCTTTGGCGGACTATAGCAAGCTTACAGGATTTTTTGACCTGTTTTTTCCCAATCCTTCATGAATTGTGCCAAACCTGCATCTGTCAACGGGTGGCTGGCCAGTTTACGGATCACTTCGGGCGGCGCGGTCATGACATCGGCCCCAATGCGGGCCACGTCCAGCACATGATTGACCGAGCGGATCGAGGCGGCAAGGATTTGCGTTTCAAACCCGTAATTGTCATAGATGATGCGAATGTCTTCGATCAGTTCCATTCCATCCAGACCGATATCATCCAGCCGCCCGATGAAGGGCGAGATGAAGGTCGCGCCGGCTTTCGCGGCCAAAAGCGCCTGATTGGCGGTAAAGCACAAGGTGACATTGACCATCTTGCCTTCGCCGGTCAGCACTTTGCAGGCTTTCAGCCCGTCCCATGTCAGCGGCAGCTTGACGGTGATGTTGGACGCGATCTCTGCCAGCTTGCGGCCTTCGGCGATCATGGCGTCGGCGTCCAGTGCCACCACTTCGGCAGAGACGGGGCCGTCGACGATCTCGCAAATTTCGCGCGTGACCTCCAGAATGTCGCGGCCCGATTTCAGGATGATCGACGGGTTCGTTGTCACCCCATCCACCATGCCCAAATCGTTCAATTCGCGGATGGCGGCGGTATCGGCGGTATCGACAAAGAATTTCATTTCTGTCCCCTTCGGCTTGCGACCTGTTTACGGTCGCGTCATAGCTGATAGCGCAAACCTGCGGAACCCCAAAACCCATGTCGGACACGCCCGAATTCTTTGACGAAGGCACGCCTTGCGGGGTTTTGACCACGGAACCCCTGGGCCGGGTGCTGGATTACCGGGCGCCCGAAGGGGGCTGCCGGCTGGGCGCCTTCGTGCAGGTGCCGCTGGGACCACGCCGCGTGGTGGGCGTGGTCTGGGGACCAGCCGAAGGGCGGTTTGAACGCGCGAAGCTGCGCCAGATCATCCGCGTTCTGGATGCAGCGCCGATGCGGGCAGAGCTGCGCGACTTCCTGACCCGGCTGGCGGATTACACGCTGACGCAACTGCCAATGGTGCTGCGGCTGGCCACTCGTGTGCCGGGGCTGGCAGATGGGCCGGTCACGCGAAAGCTGCTGTTTCGGGGCGATCGTTTGCCCGACCGGATGACCGACGCCCGCACCCGTATTATGGCCGCGCTGGACGAGTTCGGCGGCGCGGGGCTGGCACCGGGCGAATTGGCGCAGGCGGCGGGCGTTGGCACGGGCGTTGTGCGCGGCTTGGTGGCAGCAGGCGCTTTGGCGGAACTTGATGCGCCACGCGATCAGCCATTTGCGCGGCTGGACCCCGCGCGCCCCGGCCCAACGCTGTCAGATGACCAAGCCCGTGCGGCAGAGGCCTTGCGCAAAAGCCAAGGCAGTTACGGCACATGGCTTTTGAAAGGCGTGACCGGGTCTGGCAAAACCGAGGTTTATCTGGAAGCGGTGGCCGAAACCTTGCGTGCGGGGCGGCAAGCCTTGGTTCTTCTGCCAGAGATTGCCCTGTCTGCCGAATTCCTGACGCGGGTAGAAAAACGCTTCGGCGCAAAGCCCGCCGAATGGCATTCGGGTGTCACACAAGCCGAGCGCCGCCGCCTGTGGCGCATGGTCGGCCAAGGCGACGCGCAAATGGTCGTAGGCGCGCGCTCTGCCCTGTTCCTGCCCTTCCAGAACCTTGGGCTGATCGTGGTCGATGAGGAACATGACACATCCTACAAGCAGGAAGAGGGCGTGTTCTACAACGCCCGTGACATGGCGGTGCTGCGCGGTGCGCTGAATGGGGCGCAGGTGGTGCTGGCGTCGGCCACGCCCAGCCTAGAGAGTTGGGCCAA
>JAFGVZ010000081.1 GCA_016937725.1 Paracoccaceae bacterium
CGGGGCTTTCTGCCTGCCAGCTTGGCGCGAGAAGCTGGTCTTCCAACCCGTGCCAGCCGGTTTGTGTGGCCAGAACGCGCACCAACCTGTCCTCTTGCCCCGCAAATTCGCGGTTGAAGATTTGCACCATCTGCGCCGCGCGCATGGCGTTCCATTCCTGCCAGCGATTGCCGTCGCCCCAGCGCGCTTGGGCTTGGTCGCGGGCATGGTTGGCCTGCGGGAAGGACCAGTTCCATGTTTCGTTCGAGAATTCGATCCAGGCGCGCAAGCCGGGGTCCAACTGGTCGCGGATCAGGCGTGCCATCTGCGTGATGAATGCGTCATTGGCCAGATGGGGCAGGGTGAACCACGGCTCGGTGCCGGTTTCATTGGCCAGACGGATCATCACCTCTAGCGGCACCCCGCGCGGGGTGTAGGTTGCGTACCCGGGCAGCGGGCGGTCGGCCCAATCCGACAGGGTTGTGGTGTTGGTGTTGGTCCATTCCATGAAACGAAACACCGCCATGCCCTCGACCCGCGCCAGCCAATCGGGGTTGAAGATTTCGCCTGCATCATACGCAGCGATATGGCGCTGATGGACCACGGCAATGTCGTGGATCGGGTCTGCCGGGTTAATGTTGCTCACCTGCAATTCCACAAGCCCCGGTCCGGGATCGGTGCTGAACCACAGTTCGCGCGGGCCAAGCCGGCGCGTGCCGCCCACGCGGCCCGTGATCTGCACATCGGCTTGGCCCTGCCATGTGACGCGGTAGTTTCCCGCAATACCGCCCGCATCCTCGGCCAGATCGACCAGCATCAGGCTGGCCAGCGCGCTTGCGCCCTCGGGCACGAAACGTGGCCAGCCGTTTTCGTCCAGCGCGCCCAGCGCGATCAGGTCGCGCTCTTCGAACCCGCCCCATTGTCCGGTCCGATGGGCCATCCATGCGCGGGCATTTTTCATGACGTTTATAAAAGGGCGCGTTGGTTGGTAATCGCGCAGCTCTGTCATGTTCATGCCCAGCCAGCGCGGCGCACCGGCATCGCGGGGCGAAAGATAGCCTTCCGCTAAAGCGGTAAACGGCAGCAGGCAGACGACAAGGCTTGCAAGAAACCGCATCAGCTTGCCCCCGCCATTTGTGCCACGCCGGTCGAGCGCGTGCTGCGCACCACGTCCCATGCGATCTGCTGCATCAGCGCCGCAACTTCAGGGGCTGGGGCGTCGGCTGCCGTGCCATCGGCGCGCAACAACGCATGCGGCAGGCCGCGCGGGTCGGCATGGTAAAGCGTCGCGTAATGCACCAGCGCGATCAGGTAGGCGGCCTTGTCGCTGGGGTGGATCGTGTCGCGCGCGCCGTCTTCGGCACTTGCGAAGAGGGCATCTGTATCGGGCATGCCGGGCAGCCCGCCTTCGGCACGCAGCGCGCGCGCGAACGCGGCCAATGCGCGCCCGGCAGGGATAACATGAATGGTGCCGACCCCGTCATAGGCCTTGGCTTGGGCAAGGATGGTGCCTTCCCACAATGCTTCCGCATCGCGCTCGATCCGCTCTATCCAGTCGACCGCGTTCAGGTGATTATGCCATGTCTCATACTTGTAAATGCGTATCTGAGGTGCATGTTTGCGCGCCAGTTGCGCCCAAAGCGCGGTATAGCGGCCCGAATCATGCCAGCGGATCGCATCTTCCAGATCAATCATTTCTGTCAGCACCAGAACGTCATAGTCGCCGCTTTCCAAGGCAGGTTTCACGGGCCGGTAGGCGGGAGGCTGGTTCATCTCGGTATAACCGGGGATCGTCTGATCGGGTTCCCAATGGGTGCGCAGGCTTGCACCCCAGCCAAGCTGGCTGTTGTAGAATGCATCTGTATGCCCCGCCGCCTGCGCAAGCTGCGTGACGAAGGCGGGAATATCGGGACCGATCAGGCTATGGCCCAAGAAATAAGTGCCAAGCCCGCCCGTTGGCGCAGGCAACGGGGTGTCATAGAAGGCAAGCCGCTCTGCGCGGTCAAGGGGCGCGGGCGCGCGCAAACCCCACGCTGTCGCGCCTAGCGCGATGGCCCCCAGCATGGCAAGAGCCAACAGTTTTTTCAGCCTAGATTGCATTGAACACCACCATTCGGAGCGTGCCACCTTTGCCCAATGAATACGGCGAGAATGCGGAAACCCTAAGGTATTGTGCCCTAACGATCGCGTGAGCGTCCATGCCGCAGCCGGTGCAAGCCCGTCCGGACAAGAAAGCTGGCATTGCCCAGAATATAGCGTGCGAACATACGGCGCGGTTCCAGCGCAAGCCGCCACAGCCATTCCAGCCGCGCGCGCCGCAGCCAGAGGGGCGCGCGGGAAATGCGGCCTGACAAAAAGTCGAACAGCGCGCCCACCCCCATGACATAGCGCGCCTGTAGCGCCCCCGCATGTTCGGCCAGCCACAGGTCCTGATGCGGCACGCCGGTGGCCATCCAGACCATATCCGCGCCGCTTGTGTTGATGGCGGCAATCGCGGCTTGGGTGTCGCGCAGCCCGTCGAACCCGTCGCGCGTGCCTGCAATCTGCAAGCCCGGTGCAAGCTGTTGCAGCCGCGCGCCTGCGCGCTCGGCCACGCCCGGTGCGGCCCCCAACAGGAACAAGGACAACCCGCGCGCGGCCAGATCCTTAGCAATCTCTGGCCCCAGATCAGTGCCGTTCAGATTGGCAGCAAATCGCGCGCCATGCAGCTTGGCGGCCAGTTCCAGCCCTGCGCCATCGGGCAACAACAGGTCGGCGCTTTGCAGCGCGCGCCGATAGGCGGCGTTCCCTGCCGCGACATTCACGCAATGCGCGTTCACAAAGGCCAGTCGTGCGCGCGGCATTTCCAATAATGCGCTTACCGCCGCAGCCTTTGGGGCTGAGACCAGATCAAGGTCGAACAAGCGCAAGGTTGGAAGGTCTGACACGGCCGGGCACATGCATAAGGGACACGCCTAGGGGTAGACAGCCTGCGCCTTTCGATCAAGCAAGAACGCGCGCCGGGGTGAACAGGTCCGGCGCGCGCTGGCATTCAAGGCATGTGGAGGTGCTACATGCCCGACGCCATGACGGTCATGTCGCGCAGGGTCGCGTCCAGCCCGTCAATCTGCCAGCTTTGCGTGACCATGCCGGTCTCTAGCGACAGCGTGTGAACAGCGCCATTGGCCGAAAGCCATGCGGTGTTGGTGCCCATCGCGTCGGTTGCGATGTCGAACGCCACAGGCCCTTCGACCATTGCACCCAATTCGCCGATCATGGCATTGGTGCCATCGTTTGGCGCGGTCTGGCGCAGCAGCGCATGGGCATTGGTGTCGATGTTATACATCGCGGTGGCCTCGGGCTTGCCGAAGGAATTGCTATAGGCGGTGGCGCCGACCATGGGCGCGCCGTCCATTCCGTCCCAATGCAAGCTGCCATCGACCATGACCGCACCAGAGGTTAGGTTCACACGGTGGTTGGTCGTGCCCGACATGAACCGCAGCGCATCGGCGGCGGGGTTGATGTCGACGATCACCGGGGCGTCGCCCTCGATGGGCAGCGGCATGGACATGGTGACAAGCGGCATGACCATACCCGTGGCCGCGTCGATATTGACCACCTCGAACGCCTCGGTCACGCCGATCAGCGTGTCGGTGTTGGGGCGGTAATCAATACCCAGCAAGCGGCCTTCGACCATAACCTCTTGGGTGCCGGTCACAGCGCCCGCGCCAAGGTCGATCATGGTCAGCGTGCGGTCGCCGCTCAGGCCAATCGCGGTTTGCGCAGCCAAGGGGGCAGCGGTTGCACCTAGAAGCGCGGTGAGAAGAAGTGTCTGTTTCATCGGTTTCTTTCCCTGATTTGTCGGTTGACAAGGCAGGAACGAAACCGCGTTCAGATAAGTTTCGCAGCCGCCGATCACGGCTGCGTGATCGGCCGGATCAGGCCGCGGCGGGGACGACCAGGTCACGCGACCGGGGTTGGCATTGCTGCGGCAGATGCGGGCCTTCAAGCTGCAAAAGCTGCTCCAGCCCCGAATTGCATTCGACCAGATCCGACACATACAGGTCATCGAGCGCGCTGTAGAAATTCTCGACCGCGCGCTTCAGATAGGCACCCATGCGGCAATGATCTTTCAGCGGGCAGGTGTTTTTGTCCGAGAAGCACTCGATCAGCGGCAACTCGGCTTCGAAAGCGCGGAACACCGCGCCCACGCCAATGGAACTGGCCGCATGGGCAAGGCTGAACCCGCCATGCCGCCCGCGCTGTGTGGTGATAAACCCGTTCTGCGCAAGCTTGTTTATGACCTGCGCCAGGTGGTTCTCCGAGGCGTTGATCGCCTGCGCCACATCCTGCTTGCGCACAAGGCGGTCGGTATTGACAGCGCAGACCATCAAGGTGCGCAGCGCAAGATTGGTTCGTGTGGTTAGACGCATGCTTACTCCTTCTGGGCCGCAATTGCCCATCGTTCCGAAAATGTCCCTGAAAAACACCTTAAGCGACAAAACCCCGATGCAACTTTGATCGAAGTCAAGTCGCGGCATGGGGCGTCATGGCATTATGTCGCAGGGATGATTCATGTTTTCCCGCTTGAATGCGCACAAATTCAGATGTAGTGATGTGTTCAAGTATCCAGATGTATACCGACCTTGTGGGGACGCTATGAACAAATTCGAACTGGGCCAGCTAAGCCGCCGTGGCTTTATGAGCCTTGCCGCCGGTGGCGCGGCTCTTGCCACCACCGGAGCGTCTGTCAAGGCACAGACCGTCAAAACCTCTGCCCGGATCGTAATCCTCGGCGCGGGTGCGGGTGGTGCGGCCATTGCCAACCGTTTGGCCGGGCGTCTGGACGGCGCGCAGATCACCGTCATCGACGGGCGGGCCGAGCATTGGTATCAGCCGGGCTTCACGCTGATCGCAGCAGGGCTGCAAGGCGCGAATTACTCTGTCAGCCAAACGACCGACTGGTTGCCCAAAGGCATCAATTTCATCGCCGATTATGCCGCTGAAATCGACCCAGAGGCAAACCGCATCACCACCTTGGGCGGCGAGCGTGTTGACTACGATTACCTGATCGTCGCCACCGGCCTTGTGCTGGATTGGGACGCGGTCGAGGGCTTCGATCTGGACATGACTGGCCCGGAAACGGGCATCACCGCGCATTATGGCGGGCCAGAGCAGGCGGCAAGAACATGGGCCGCACTCGACAAATTCACGACCGAAGGCGGCGTCGGCCTGTTCGGTCGCCCCGCGACAGAAATGAAATGCGCTGGCGCGCCCTTGAAGATCACCTTCCTGGCCGAAGATATTGCCACCCGCAAAGGCAACCGCGACAAGGTTGAGCTGGTCTACAACGCCCAATCCGACAACCTGTTCAGCGTGCCCGTGGTCGACCACCGCGTGCGGCAATTGTTCGATGATCGTGGCGTCAGCTACCGCTGGAAACATGTTCTGAAAGCCGTGGATGCAGGCGCAAAAACCGCGACCTATGCCACGCCCGAGGGTGATGTGACGACCGCGTTCGACTTCATCAACGTCATTCCGCCGCAGCGCGCGCCGCAGGTTGTGCGCGAGTCTGGCCTGTCTTGGGCCGATAAATGGACCGACCAAGGCTGGATCGAGGTTGATCAGGAAACCCTGCGCCATGCCCGCTATGCCAATGTGTTCGGCATTGGCGACATCAACGGCGTGCCCAAGGGCAAAACGGCTGCCAGTGTGAAATGGCATCAGCCGGTGGTCGAAGATCACCTTGTCAGCGAGATCGCGGGCGGCGAGGGGACCAAGACCTTCAATGGCTACACCTCTTGCCCGCTGATCACGCGCATCGGTCGCGCGATGTTGGTCGAATTCGACTACCAGAACCACCTTGTCCCGTCCTTCCCCGGTGTGATCGCGCCGTTGGAAGAGCTGTGGGTGTCGTGGCTGATGAAGGAAGTCGCGCTGAAAGCCACCTATAACGCCATGCTGCGCGGGCGCGCCTAAGCCTGCCAAAGGAGATTGACCAATGGAAGAAATGACGCTGGGCACCATTTTGGCGGTGTTCGAAGAGATTTTCGGCAAGGGCCTGTTCTGGGCGATGGTTGCGGTCGCAGTCGTCATCACGGTCGCCTATCTTTATGTGCTGATCCGTGACCGCAAAATGTCGATGCGCAAGTTCCTGCTGGCGCAAGTGTCCATGCCGCTTGGCGGCATTGCAGCGGTGTGGTTCGTGCTGTGGATCACGCGGTCGGGCTTGCAGCATATGGGCGGGCCGATTGACGCAATGCTGTTGTTGGGCATTTTCGGCGCGGGCGCCGTGGGCTTTGCCATCCTTGTCTATGTCGCGCAATCGCTGGTGCGCGGCAAGAAGGTCGAAGGATAACCGAATATCACGGGCGGCGCGCGCCTCCCCGCAATGCCCACCCGTGGTTTTGGCCCGCACTCCTCCCAGGTGCGGGCCGTTTTCGTCTTGGCAGGGCAGGGGCTTGGGATTAGGGTTTCGCCCATGAACCGCTTGACCCGCCCCCTTTGCTGCTGCATCTGCCGCTAACGGCTTTGGCGGGTGGTAATACGTGTCTGATCCCTCCTGCCAAGGCACCACGCCCGAGAGGACCGGATGACCGAAATACGCCTGCACAACACCCGCATTCGCGACAAAGAGACCTTCGTTCCGATCGACCCCGAAAATGTGCGGATGTATGTCTGTGGCCCGACGGTTTACGATCGCGCGCATCTGGGCAATGCGCGGCCCGTGGTGGTGTTCGACGTGCTCTATCGGCTGCTGCGCCATGTTTACGGTGCCGATCACGTCACTTATGTGCGCAATTTCACGGACGTGGATGACAAGATCAACGCGCGGGCGCGGGACATTCAGGCGCGGGACGGGGGCGACCTGAACGCCATCATCCGCACGCTGACGGATGAAACGATCGGCTGGTATCACGCCGATATGGACGCTTTGGGCGCGCTGCGCCCGAATATGGAGCCGCGCGCGACAGAGTTCATCGTGCAGATGGTGGCGATGATCGACGGGTTGATCGCCAAGGGCCATGCCTATGCCGCCGAGGGGCATGTGCTGTTCGATGTCCGGTCATACCCCAATTATGGCCGCCTGTCGGGCCGCTCGGTCGATGACATGATCGCAGGCGCGCGGGTCGAAGTGGCCCCTTATAAACGCGACCCGATGGATTTCGTGCTTTGGAAGCCTTCGGCGGCGGATGAACCGGGCTGGGGCTCGCCTTGGGGGCGCGGGCGTCCGGGCTGGCATATCGAATGCTCGGCCATGGCAGATGAATTGCTGGGCGCTTCGTTCGATATCCACGGCGGCGGGATCGACCTGCAATTCCCCCACCACGAAAACGAGATCGCGCAAAGCTGCTGCGCCCACCCCGATGCGGGGTTTGCGAGTTTTTGGCTGCACAATGAAATGGTGCAGGTCGAGGGCAAGAAGATGTCCAAGAGCCTGGGCAATTTCTTTACCGTGCGGGATTTGTTAGATCAGGGCTGGCCGGGCGAGGTGATCCGGTTCGTGATACTGTCGACGCATTACCGCAAGCCGATGGATTGGACG
>JAFGVZ010000010.1 GCA_016937725.1 Paracoccaceae bacterium
AATCGATTGACTTGCGCCGGTATCCGGGAGTGTCGGCATTGGCGATATTCTCTGTCACATGGCGCATGCGGCGCGATTGCGCATCCATGCCAGAAGCGGCGATAGCGAAGGTGGAAAACAGGTCTGCCATATTCGCCCCCTATCGCCCGAGGGCTGTGCGCAAGATGCCGCGCGCAGAGCCATAAACCGCCAGCGCCAGATCATGCGATTGCCGGGTTTCGGCTGCGCGCATCATCTCACGCTCCAGCGCGACGGTGTTGCCATTGGGGGATGCCGGATCATCCGTGGTAACCAGACGCGCGGGGTCAAGCGCCTGTAATCGGCCCGCGCGCATGGTATCTGCCACGCCCGGCTGGTCCAGATAGGCGGCAAAAGACGCCACGTCGCGGGCGCGGTAGCCCGGCGTGTCGGCATTGGCCACGTTTTGCGCAATCACGACCTGACGCTGCGCCGCGTGGCGCGCCATGACCTGTGACAGCCGCATGATGGCTGGTGTGTCTAACATGAGGGCTTCTCCCGTCAGTGCGATACACGAAGCTTTAAGGCTGATTCGCTTAATGTTCGGTAAGCAAGATCGCGAAACCGCTTGGGGGATCATGGACCGGATCGAAAAACTGAAAGCTGCCGTGGCCGCACTGCGCCCGGTGCGCATTTTCGGGCGCGTGGTGGAAAGCCACGGGCAATGCGTGGTGGTGGTGGGGCTGGCACAGGATGCACGGCTGGGCGACTGGGTGGCGCTGGACACCGCGCATGGCCCCCGTTTGGGCGGCAAGGTGGTCAAGCTTGAAGGCGACGCGGTGCATATCTTCCCCAATGGCGATGCGGCGGGGCTGGCCTTGGGCGACCGCGCTGAATTGATCGGCCCGCGCCACTTGGCCCCCGACGATAGCTGGATTGGCCGGGTCATCGACCCGTTCGGCGCGCCGCTGGACGGGCGGCCCTTGGCCATGGGCACGCGCCCGCGCCCTGTAACCGCGCCGCCGCCTCCTCCCGCACGGCGCGGGCGTCTGGGCAAGCGGCTGGATACCGGTATGGCCGTGTTCAACACCTTTCTGCCCTTGGTTGAAGGGCAGCGCATGGGGTTGTTCGCAGGCTCTGGCGTGGGCAAGTCCATGCTTTTGGGCAATTTCGCGCGGCTGGTGCAGGCCGATCTGGTAGTGATTGCCCTGATCGGCGAACGGGGCCGCGAATTGCGTGAATTCATCGAGGATGTGCTGGGCCCGGACGGGCTGGCGCGCGCAGTGATCGTAACTGCCACATCCGACCAGCCTGCGCTGACGCGTAAGCGGTGCGCCGAAGCCGCGATGTGCGTGGCCGAGCATTTCCGCGATCAAGGGAAGCATGTGCTTTTGTTGGCCGACAGTATCACCCGCATGGCCGAAGCACACCGCGAGGTGGCGCTTGCCAGTGGCGAAAGCGCCAGCCTTCGCGGCTTTCCGCCGTCGCTATCGCACCGCATTATGGCGTTGGCCGAACGCGCCGGTCCGGGCGCGGACGGGGTCGGCGCAATTACCGCCATTTTCACCGTGCTGGTGGCCGGGTCGGACATGGACGAGCCTGTGGCCGACATCTTGCGCGGGGTGCTGGATGGCCATGTGGTGATGGACCGCGCCATCGCCGAACGGGGCCGCTTTCCGGCGGTGGATGTGCTGCGTTCGGTCAGCCGATCGCTGCCGCGTGCGGCCAGCCCAGAGGAAAACGCGCGACTGTCAGAAGCCCGCAGGCTGTTGGGGGCGTATGACCGCTCGGAAGTCATGATCCAAGCCGGGCTCTATGAGCGCGGGGCCGACCCGCTTGTAGATCGCGCCGTGGCCGTCTGGCCTGCGCTGGATGCGTTTATCGGGGAAATGGCACCGCATGGCCATCGCGGCGCCTTCGCGCGGCTGGCCCAATGTCTGGAACCGCCCGCAAAGGGCTAATACAGGGGTTTTCCCTTGGCCGCGTTGGGGCTACACCCAAACCCGAAACAGGGATCATGAGGGCATAAATGGCGCGCATCCTGATTACGTCGGCCTTGCCGTATATCAACGGCATCAAGCATTTGGGCAACCTTGTGGGCAGCCAATTGCCCGCCGATCTGTACGCCCGCTACATGCGTGGGCGCGGGCATGAAGTGATGTTCATCTGCGCCACCGACGAGCACGGCACACCTGCCGAACTGGCCGCCGCGAAAACCGGAGAGGCCGTGGATGCCTATTGCGCGCGGATGCACGACGTGCAGGCAGAGCTTGCGCGCGGGTTTCGGCTGTCGTTTGACCATTACGGGCGGTCCTCCAGCAAGCAAAATCATGCATTGACGCAGCATCTGGCGGCAAAACTGGGCGAGGCCGGGCTGATCGAGGAAGTGACCGAGAAACAGGTCTATTCCATCACCGATGCCCGCTTCCTGCCCGACCGCTATATTGAGGGCACCTGCCCCAATTGCGGATACGACCGCGCGCGCGGCGACCAATGTGAAAACTGCACCAAGCAATTGGACCCGACAGATCTGGTCAACCCACGCTCTGCAATTTCCGGCGCGACCGATCTGGAGGTGCGCGAAACGAAGCACCTGTTCCTGCGCCAATCCACGCTGCGAGACCGTTTGGACCAATGGATCGACAGCCAGCAGGGCTGGCCGGTGCTGACCACGTCGATTGCCAAGAAATGGTTGCATGACGGCAATGGCTTGCAAGACCGGGGCATTACCCGCGATCTGGATTGGGGCGTACCTGCGCAATTTGATGGCGCACCATGGCAGGGCATGGATGGCAAGGTCTTCTATGTCTGGTTTGACGCGCCCATCGAATACATTGCCGCGACCGCCGAATGGGCAGAGGCGCAGGGGCTGGATGACAGTGCTTGGCGGCGCTGGTGGCGGAATGATGAAGGCGCGGACGACGTGCGCTATGTGCAATTCATGGGCAAGGATAACGTGCCCTTCCACACGCTGAGCTTTCCGGCCACGCTGATGGGGTCGGGCGAGCCGTGGAAACTGGTCGATTACATCAAGTCTTTCAATTACCTGAACTATGATGGCGGACAGTTTTCGACATCATTGGGGCGCGGCGTGTTCATGGATCAAGCGCTCTCGATCCTGCCCGCCGACTATTGGCGCTGGTGGCTGCTCAGCCATGCGCCCGAAAGCTCGGATTCTGAATTTACGTGGGAAAACTTCCAAGCCTCGGTCAACAAGGACCTGGCTGATGTGCTGGGCAACCTTGCCAGCCGCGTCACCAAGTTCTGCCGCTCGAAATTTGGCGAGGTCGTGCCGGAGGGCGGCGCTTACGGCGCACGCGAGGCGCAGTTGATCGCTGACCTGACAACCCGACTGCGCGCCTATGAGGGCTTTATGGAGGGGATGGAGATCCGCAAATCCGCCGCCGAATTGCGCGCATTGTGGGTGCTGGGCAACGAATACCTGCAAGACGCGGCCCCTTGGTCCACCTTCAAGACCGACCCGGACGCGGCGGCGGCGCAAATTCGTCTGGCGCTAAACCTGATACGGGTCTACGCCATCCTCTCGCGCCCCTTCATCCCCGATGCGGCGGCAAGCCTGATGCAGGCCATGGGCAGTGACGATTGGTCGTGGCCGACCGATTTGGGCGCGAGCCTTGCCACCCTGCCCGCTGGGCATGCCTTTACCGTGCCAGAGGTGTTGTTCGCCAAAATCACCGACGAACAGCGTGCCGATTGGGAAACTCGCTTCGCCGGCACCCGCTGACGCAAGGAATCGCGCGGTCTTGCCCGATTTCGTCACGGAATCCGGTTGACACGCGCGGGCGGGTCAGTAGAAGGCAGGTTCAAGAATTTGCGGGCAAGGCGCGTCGCGCCCCACGTCCGGTGCAGGAGAGAATGACATGGCGAAGCCAACCACCATCAAGATCCGTCTGAACTCGACCGCGGGGACCGGGCATTTCTACGTGACGAAGAAAAACGCCCGCACCATGACCGAGAAGATGACCGTGCGCAAATACGACCCCGTTCTGCGCAAGCATGTCGAATACAAGGAAGGCAAGATCAAGTAATCTTGCGACCTGAGTGACAGTTGAAAACCGCGCCCGATTGGCGCGGTTTTTTCATGTGGCAGGCCGGGCCATCAGCGTCAGAACAGCGACGATCAGGGCGAAGGTGATAGCGCTGTCCAAAAGGAACGCCGCGCCCGAGTGAAGCGGGATCACTGCCGCGATGGCATATGTCTGGATTTGTAGCGCAACGGCCAGACCCAGCGCCAGACCAGCCGCAACGCCAGCCTGTGCGCGAACCGCAATATCGCGCCACATTGCGGACCCGCCCCCCGCGGCTTGGGTCAGCCCGTAGCCCAGCCAGAGCACCAGCCACAACGATACGGCATCGGCTGCAAAAAGCGCGGGGCCTGTCACGGGCGAGAGCATTATCAGGATAAAGGGCAGAAGCGCCAATCCGCTCAGCACCGCCCCCTGCCCCCAATAGCGCAACGCCAGCCGCGCGGTAAGCCGCGCACGGGGGCCGAAAAAAATCGCGCGGTGCCATAGAAGGCCCATCACGGCCAGCGAAACGCCAAGGCTGCCGCGCACCGCCAGATCAAAAGCCCCAGGGCGCGGCTGGCGGCAGATCGGGCCAAACCTGCCCCGTGGCCTGAACGCTCAGCCACGCTTTCAGCGCCATGGCCAGCAGGAACGGCGGCAAGAGCAGGCGCTGCACCTGCCTGGGTTTCGCCGCCACAACCCGCCAAGCGGCGCGCAGATGCCTTAAACTTTGCAACATGTTTTTCCCACGAAAAAGGGCCGGTCAAACGACCGGCCCCCCTGCAGATAAGCTGCGCGTTATTCTTGCTGGCCCATGAACATCAGCAGGAACTGGAACATGTTCAGGAAGCTGATGTAGAGCGACAAAGCCCCGTCAATCGCGGCTTTGTCCAACCAGTCCTGATCGCCCGACATGGCGTGGGCGACATATTCGCTTTTGATCATCTGCGTGTGGAACGCGGTCAGACCGGCAAATACCAGCACGCCGATGGCCGAGATGGCGAACATCATGGCCGGGCTTTGCAGGAAGATGTTGATGATCATGGCCACGATCAGGCCGATCACACCCATCATCAGGAAAGTGCCCATGCCGGACAGGTCTTTCTTGGTCGTGTAGCCGAACAGGCTAAGACCGGCAAAAGCGATGGCCGTCACGAAGAACGTCTGCGCGATCGAGAAGCTGGTGAATACCAAAAAGATAGAGCTCAGCGACAGGCCGATGGCCGTGGCGAACACGAAAAAGCCAAGCTGCACGCCTGCTGCATTGGCGCGGCGCATCAGCGCGCCCCAGCCGAACAGGATAAAGGC
>JAFGVZ010000082.1 GCA_016937725.1 Paracoccaceae bacterium
CCATTTCTGGGCTGTTGCTACGGCATTGGCATTTTGGGAAAGTTTCTGTGCGCGCCCGTCTCGCAAGACCATCACGGGGAAGAGGTCGGCCCCATCACCTGCCGCCGCAGGCCGGAAGCGGCGGATGACCCGCTGCTTGTGGGACTTCCCGACAGCTTCACCGCCCTTGTCGGCCACAAGGAAGCGCTCGATGCGCTGCCGCAGGGCGCCGTGCACCTGCTAGAGGGCGATGCCTGCCTGATCCAGATGTTGCGCCATGGCGACCGCATCTATGCCACGCAGTTCCACCCCGAAGCGGATGGCACGAATTTCGCGCTGCGCATTCAGGTCTACAAGGACAAGGGCTATTTCCCGCCCGACGCCGCCGCAGAGCTGATCGCGCGTTGCGCCGATGTGGCGACCGATGCCTCTGGCCGGGTGCTGGCGAATTTCGTGCGCCATTTCGCGCGCGATTAACCCGCTAAAGCTGCGATCCCCGATTGCGCAAGCGCGGCACTTGGGCTAAACCGCGCGCGATGCCGGCATAGCTCAGTTGGTAGAGCAGCGGTTTTGTAAACCGAAGGTCGGGGGTTCAAGTCCCTCTGCCGGCACCATCCCCCAGCGTTGCCTAGACAGACCAAGCGGTGTTAATTGGCCGTGTTGTTGGGTCAGTCAGGGGCAATAGGCATGGAAATCGCTAATTGGGGCGGCAGGCGCATCTTGTTCCAGATGGCCGCTGCGCCCGAATATGGCCCGCATCTGCAAGCCCGCATCACGCCGCTGATGACCGGCATCGGCCCGGTGGAAGCAGCCATTGTCATGGCCGCGACCTTGGAAGGGCTGGCGCACAAGGAGGGTTTGCCCGATCTGGTGGTCAGCCTTGGCTCGGCAGGCTCGGCAACGCTTGACCATTGCGCGGTCTATCAGGCCAGCCATGTGGCTTACCGCGATATGGATGCCTCTGCCCTTGGGTTCGAGAAAGGGGCAACCCCGCTTCTGGACCTGCCCGCCATTTTGCCGCTTGCACCGCTGGTGCCGGGGCTTGCGCCCGCCACGCTGTCAACTGGCGCGAATGTCGTAACGGGTGCTGCCTATGCGCAGATCGCGCAGGATATGGTCGATATGGAAAGCTTCGCCGTGCTGCGCGCCTGCCAGCGCCACGGGCTGCCGTTGATTGCCTTGCGCGGCATTTCCGACGGGGCGGAACCGCTGGAAGGGCTGCACAGTTGGACCGAATACCTGCATATCGTGGATGAAAATCTGGCCCAAGCGCTCGACCTTTTGCGGGCCGCGTTAGAGCAAGGGCGGTTGGCCCTTTAGCCCCTGTTTGCGCGACCACCGGGCCAGACCCTTGCGCAATGCGCCAAAGCCGACTACGCAAGGCGCAGTTTTTTGCCAGAGCCGGAGACCCAAGATGGCCAGACCTAAAATTGCACTTATCGGTGCCGGACAGATCGGGGGGACGCTTGCGCATCTCGTCGCCCTCAAGGAACTGGGCGATGTCGTGATGTTCGACATTGCCGAAGGCACCCCGCAGGGCAAGGCGCTGGACATCGCCGAATCCGGCCCGTCCGAAGGGTTCGACGCGGCGCTGAAAGGCACCAATGATTACGCCGATATTGCAGGCGCAGATGTGTGCATCGTGACCGCTGGCGTGCCGCGCAAGCCTGGGATGAGCCGCGACGACCTGCTGGGCATTAACCTGAAGGTCATGAAAGCCGTGGGCGAGGGTATCCGCGACAACGCCCCCGATGCCTTCGTGATCTGCATCACCAACCCGCTGGATGCGATGGTCTGGGCGCTGCGCGAATTCTCTGGCCTGCCGCATAACAAGGTTGTCGGCATGGCGGGCGTTCTGGACAGCGCGCGCTTCCGCCATTTCCTGAGCGTGGAATTCAACGTGTCCATGCGCGATGTGACCGCGTTTGTGCTGGGCGGCCACGGCGACACGATGGTGCCGCTGACCCGGTATTCGACCGTTGCTGGCATTCCGCTGCCCGATCTGGTCGATATGGGCTGGACCACCCAAGACAAGCTGGATGCGATCGTGCAGCGCACGCGTGACGGTGGCGCTGAAATCGTGGGCCTGTTGAAAACCGGCTCGGCATTTTATGCGCCCGCGACCAGCGCCATTGAAATGGCCGAAGCCTATTTGAAAGACCAGCGCCGCCTGTTGCCCTGCGCGGCCTATTGCGATGGCGAGTTTGGCCTGAAAGGCATGTATGTCGGTGTGCCCACCATTATCGGGGCAGGCGGCATCGAGAAGGTCATCGATATCAAGATGACCAAGGATGAACAGGCCATGTTCGACAAATCCGTCGACGCCGTGAAGGGTTTGGTCGAGGCGTGCAAAGGCATAGACCCGACGCTGGCCTAAGCGCCCGCCTTGCCAAAACTGCTAGAAAGGGCCGCGCCGAGTCGCGGCCCTTTTTGTGTCTCGCGGCGCGTAATCCATTGGTAGCGTTACCGAACAAATTTTGTGATCACTTGTCTGAAAACTGTGATCACAAACCTCCGATTTTCGGCACGATGCGAAATTTCGACGCAGTTTGTCATTGTTTTTTGTCATGATTCTGCCATGCACGGCGCAACTGAAAGCCGAAATGGGACAGTGTCATGAATATTCACGAATACCAGGCCAAGGGGCTGCTGCGCTCTTACGGGGTGCCGGTGTCGGATGGTCGCGTTGTGCTGCGCGCCGAAGAAGCGAAAACCGCTGCGGGCGAATTGGACGGCCCGCTCTGGGTGGTCAAGTCGCAGATCCATGCGGGCGGTCGCGGCAAGGGCCACTTCAAAGAGGCGTCTGCCGGGGAAAAAGGCGGTGTGCGCCTGGCCAAGTCGGTGGGCGAGGCCGAAGAAATGGCCAAGCAAATGCTGGGCCGCACGCTGGTCACGCACCAGACCGGCCCCGCTGGCAAGCAGGTGGGCCGCATTTACATCGAGGACGGGTCGGATATTGAACGCGAGCTTTATCTGGCACTTCTGGTCGACCGCGTGTCCAGCCGGATCAGCTTTGTCGTGTCCACCGAAGGCGGCATGGATATTGAAGAAGTCGCAGCCAACACGCCCGAGAAAATCCTGTCCTTCTCTGTCGATCCCGCCACGGGCATTCAGGGCTTTCACGGTCGCCGCGTAGCCTTTGCGCTGGGGTTGCAAGGCAAGCAGGTCAAGCAATGCGTGGACCTTGTGAACAAGCTCTACAAGCTGTTTGTCGAGCGTGACGCCGAGATGATCGAGATCAACCCGTTGATCGTCAGCGATGCGGGCGACTTGAAATGCCTTGATGCGAAAATGGGCTTCGACAGTAACGCGCTCTACCGCCAGTCCGACATTCTGGCGCTACGGGACGAGACGGAAGAAGACCCCAAGGAACTGCAAGCCAGCAAGTATGACCTGAACTATATCGCGCTCGATGGCGAAATCGGCTGCATGGTCAACGGTGCCGGTCTGGCCATGGCGACGATGGATATCATCAAGCTGTATGGTGCCGAGCCTGCCAACTTCCTCGACGTGGGCGGTGGGGCCACGACCGAGAAGGTGACGGAAGCTTTCAAGATCATCACCTCTGACCCGAACGTCAAAGGCATTCTGGTCAACATCTTCGGCGGCATCATGCGCTGCGACATCATCGCCGAGGGCGTGATCGCCGCGGTGAAAGAGGTCGGCCTGCAAGTGCCGCTGGTGGTGCGCCTTGAAGGGACGAATGTGGAACAGGGCAAGGAAATCATTGCGAATTCCGGCCTGAACGTGATCGCGGCGGACGACCTGAAAGACGGTGCCCAGAAGATCGTCAAAGCGGTGAAGGGATAAGACCAATGGCAGTTCTTGTAAATAAAAGCACCAAGGTCATCTGTCAGGGCTTCACCGGCTCGCAGGGCACTTTCCATTCTGAGCAGGCGATTGCTTATGGCACGCAAATGGTCGGTGGCGTGACGCCGGGCAAAGGTGGCCAGACCCATCTGGACCTGCCCGTGTTCGACAGCGTGCATGAGGCAAAGGCCAAGACCGAAGCGAATGCGTCCGTCATCTATGTGCCGCCGCCCTTCGCTGCCGACTCGATCCTTGAGGCCATCGACGCCGAGATGGAACTGATCGTCTGCATCACCGAAGGTATTCCGGTGCTGGACATGATGCGTGTCAAGCGCGCGTTGGTCGATAGCAAATCGGTGCTGATCGGCCCGAACTGCCCCGGTGTCATCACGCCCGATGCCTGCAAAATCGGCATCATGCCCGGCCATATCCACCGTCGCGGGTCTGTCGGCGTTGTGTCGCGCTCCGGCACCCTGACCTATGAGGCCGTGAAGCAGACCACCGATGTGGGCCTTGGCCAATCGACCTGCGTCGGCATTGGCGGCGACCCGATCAAGGGCACCGAACATATCGACGTGCTGGAATGGTTCCTCGCCGATGACGAGACGCATTCGATCATCATGATCGGGGAAATCGGCGGCAGCGCCGAAGAAGAGGCCGCGCAGTTCCTGAAGGACGAAGCCAAGCGCGGGCGCAAAAAGCCGGTTGCGGGCTTTATTGCCGGGCGCACCGCCCCTCCGGGCCGCCGGATGGGCCATGCTGGCGCGATTGTGGCTGGCGGCAAGGGCGGCGCAGAGGATAAGATCGAAGCCATGAAAAGCGCAGGTATTGTTGTGGCCGAAAGCCCCGCCGGGTTGGGCGAGGCGGTTCTGGCGGCTATCGGCAAATAGGGTCGCGCTGCCTATTGGGAGAACGGGAATGACCTTCAGCAAAGCCATAATCAGCGGGTTTCGTGGCGCCTTTACCTATAATGGCCGCGCCCGCAGGCCGGAATATTGGTGGTTTTTCCTGTTCGTCTTCGCGGGTGCCTTCGTCGTGGGCCTGCTGGAACTGGCGCTTCTGGGGCCGGGTAGCAGCACACTGGTCGCGTTGTTCCAACTGGCGATCTTCTTGCCATTTTTGGCGGTCGGCTGGCGGCGCTTGCAAGATACGGGCCGCCCCGGCTGGTGGTTGCTGGTGCCCGTAGCGATCGTGGTCATCAGCACGCTGGTCAGCGGCAGCCTGACCCGCACCATGATGGAACGTGTCGTGGCCGATGGTGAACCTGCAAATTTTAGTGGGCTGATGGGCGATGGTATGTCTGCCGGAATCGTAGCCCTTGCCGGTTTCGCCCAGTTGCTGGCCGGTCTGGTCATCATCTGGTGGATGTCGCGGCCCAGCCAGCGGGGGCCGAATGAATATGGCCCCGAACCGCGCGTCCGCTAACGCACGCGCAATTTTTCGACTTCACAAGGTGATATGATGAACGATCACAGCCCGAATAACGGCATGACCAGTGAAAGCTTTCTGGCCGGTCACAACGCTGACTATGTCGAAGCCTTGCAGGCCCGCCACGCCGCCGACCCCGCGTCGGTCGATGATGTGTGGCAGGCCTATTTCCAATCCTTAAACGAAACCGCGCAGGACGCGCAAGCGGCGGCAAGCGGCCCAAGCTGGGCGCGCGGTGACTGGCCGCCCATGCCCTCGGACGAGCTGACCTCGGCGCTGACGGGCGAATGGCCCGCGCCGCCGGAAAAGAAAGACGCTGGCAAGAAGATTGTCGAGAAAGCTGCCGAAAAGGGCATCAGCCTGTCGGATGCGCAGGTGCGCGCGGCGGTGCTGGATTCGGTGCGCGCGTTGATGATTATTCGCGCCTACCGTATCCGGGGCCATCTCATCGCCGATCTGGACCCGCTTGGCCTGCGCAAGGAAGAGCAACATCCGGAGCTTGATCCGCGCTCTTACGGCTTTACAGAGGCCGACATGGACAGGCCCATCTTCCTCGACAAAGTGTTGGGGATGGAGGTGGCCAGCCTGAACCAGATCCTCGACATCCTGAAACGCACCTATTGCGGCACGTTCGCGCTGCAATTCATGCATATTTCCGACCCCGAACAGGTCGGCTGGCTGAAAGAACGCATCGAAGGTCTGGGCAAGGAAATCGCCTTCACCAAGCAGGGCCGCCGCGCCATTCTGAACAAGCTGGTCGAGGCAGAGGGCTTCGAGAAGTTCCTGCATGTGAAATACATGGGCACCAAGCGGTTTGGTCTGGACGGGGGCGAGGCGACCATTCCCGCGATGGAGCAGATCATCAAGCGCGGCGGTGCGTTGGGCGTCAAGGAAATCGCCATCGGCATGCCGCATCGGGGCCGGTTGAACATTCTGGCCAATGTGATGGGCAAGCCCTACCGTGCCATTTTCAACGAATTTCAGGGCGGCAGCTTCAAGCCCGAAGATGTCGATGGCTCGGGCGATGTGAAATACCATCTTGGCGCGTCCTCGGATCGTGAATTTGACGGCAATAATGTTCACTTGTCGCTGACGGCTAACCCTTCGCACCTAGAGGCGGTGAACCCCGTGGTTCTGGGCAAGGTCCGCGCCAAGCAGGACCAAGCCAATGACACCGAGCGCCGCTCGGTTCTGGGCGTGCTGCTGCATGGCGACGCGGCTTTCGCGGGCCAAGGCGTTGTTGCCGAAGGCTTCCAACTTTCGGGAATTCGCGGCCACCGCACCGGCGGGACCATTCACATCGTGGTCAATAACCAGATCGGGTTCACCACCGCGCCCAGCTTCAGCCGGTCCTCGCCCTATCCGACCGACATTGCGCTTATGGTGGAAGCGCCGATCTTCCATGTGAACGGCGATGACCCGGAAGCGGTGGTCCATGCCGCCAAGGTCGCCACGGAATACCGCCAGAAATTCCTGAAGGACGTGGTCATCGACATCATCTGTTATCGCCGCTTCGGCCATAACGAGGGGGATGAGCCGATGTTCACCAACCCGGCGATGTATAACAGCATCAAGAAGCACAAATCGACGCTTCAGCTCTATACCGAGCGCTTGGTGCAGGACGGGCTGATCCCGGAAGGCGAGATCGAGGATATGAAGGCCGCGTTTCAGGCGTTTTTGAATGAAGAATTCGAGAACGGCAAAACCTACAAACCCAACAAGGCCGACTGGCTGGATGGGCGCTGGTCGCATATGAACCGCAAGGGCGAAGAATACCAACGCGGCCAGACCGCCATCGCGCCCGAAACGATGGCCGAAATCGGCACCGCGCTGACCACGATCCCGGACGGCTTCAACATCCATAAAACTGTCGCGCGCCAACTGGACGCGAAGAAAGAGATGTTCACCACCGGCAAAGGCTTTGACTGGGCCACAGCAGAGGCACTGGCTTTTGGCAGCCTCGCGGCTGAAGGCTATCCGGTGCGCCTGTCAGGTCAGGACAGCACGCGCGGCACATTCAGCCAACGGCATTCGGCCTTTATCGACCAGAACACCGAAGACCGCTACTACCCCCTGAACCACATCAAGGACGGGCAGGCGCGGTATGAGGTCATTGACTCGATGCTGTCGGAATACGCGGTTCTGGGCTTTGAATACGGCTATTCGCTGGCCGAACCGAACGCCCTGGTGCTGTGGGAAGCGCAATTCGGCGATTTCGCCAATGGCGCGCAGATCATGTTCGACCAGTTTATCTCGTCCGGCGAAAGCAAATGGTTGCGCATGTCCGGGCTGGTCATGCTGTTGCCGCACGGGTTTGAAGGGCAGGGGCCGGAGCATTCCTCGGCCCGTCTGGAACGCTTCTTGCAGATGTGCGCGCAAGACAATTGGATCGTCGCCAATTGCTCGACGCCCGCCAATTACTTCCACATCCTGCGCCGTCAATTGCACCGCACGTTCAGAAAGCCGCTGGTGCTGATGACGCCGAAATCCCTGCTGCGCCACAAGATGTGCATCTCGGATGCCAGCGATTTCACCGACGGCTCCAGCTTCCACCGGGTGCTGTGGGACGATGCCGAGCGCGGCAACAGCGATCTGACCCTGAAAGCGGATGATCAAATCCGCCGTGTCGTCATCTCGTCCGGCAAGGTCTATTTTGACCTGTTGGAAGAACGCGATGCGCGTGGGGCCGATG
This sequence comes from Paracoccaceae bacterium, assembly GCA_016937725.1. Classification (GTDB taxonomy): domain Bacteria; phylum Pseudomonadota; class Alphaproteobacteria; order Rhodobacterales; family Rhodobacteraceae; genus Roseinatronobacter. The sequence goes on from JAFGVZ010000082.1 coordinate 7,910, forward strand.
ATGTCTACCTGCTGCGCGTGGAGCAATTCTATCCGTTCCCGGCCATGTCGCTGCTGAAAGAACTGGAACGCTTCCAGAATGCAGATGTCGTCTGGTGCCAGGAAGAACCCAAGAACCAAGGCGCATGGTCGTTTATCGAGCCGAATCTGGAATGGGTTCTGGGCCGCCTGAACGGCAAAACTAAACGCCCGATCTATGCGGGCCGCGCCGCCTCTGCCTCTCCGGCGACGGGTCTGGCCAGCCAACACAAAGCACAACAGCTAGCGCTCGTGAACGAAGCGCTGACAATCGAGGGATAAGAGCCCATGTCTATCGAAGTTCGAGTGCCCACCTTGGGCGAAAGCGTGACCGAGGCGACCGTCGCCACATGGTTCAAGAAACCCGGCGACCCGGTCGCGGCGGATGAAATGCTGTGCGAGCTGGAAACCGACAAGGTGACGGTCGAAGTGCCCAGCCCCGTCGCCGGCGTGATGGGCGAGATCGTGGCAGCCGAAGGCGAAACCGTCGGTGTCGACGCGCTTTTGGCCATGATCGGTGAAGGCGCAGGCGAAACTGCCGCGCCCGCCCCCAAGGCCGAGGCGAAACCTGCGCCCAAAGCCCAAGCCGTGGATGTGATGGTCCCGGCGCTGGGAGAAAGCGTGTCGGAAGCCACGGTTGCAAGCTGGTTCAAGAAACCGGGCGACATGGTCGCGGTGGACGAAATGCTGTGCGAGTTGGAAACCGATAAAGTGTCGGTCGAAGTGCCTAGCCCCGCCGCGGGTGTGCTGGGTGAAATTCTGGCAGCCGAAGGCGCGACCGTCCAAGCGGGTGGCAAGCTGGCGGTCATTTCGGGCGAGGCTGTTGCACCCGTGGTGCCCGACGCGGCCCCGGCCATGGGTGGCACGGGCGGCGCAGGCCGCGACGTGGAGGACGCCCCCTCGGCCAAGAAGCTGATGGCCGAAAAAGGTTTGAGCCGCGATCAGGTCGCAGGCTCTGGCCGCGACGGGCGCATCATGAAGGAAGATGTGCAGCGGGCAGGGGCGGCCCCGGCGCCGCAGGCTGCGCCCGCGCCGACCGCGCCCACCCCGCCTGCCCAAAGGGCGCCCGTGCCGGCCGATGACGCCGCCCGCGAAGAGCGCGTGCGCATGACCAAGCTGCGCCAGACCATCGCCCGCCGCCTGAAAGAAGCGCAGAACAATGCCGCCATGCTGACCACCTATAACGAGGCGGATATGGGCGGCATCATGGAGCTTCGCAACGAATACAAGGACGCCTTCGAGAAAAAGCACGGCGTGAAGATGGGCTTCATGTCCTTCTTCGTGAAAGCCTGCTGCCATGCGCTGTTCGAAGTGCCAGAGGTGAATGCCGAGATCGACGGCACCGATATCGTCTACAAGAACTACGTCCATATGGGCGTGGCTGTGGGCACGCCCACGGGCCTTGTGGTGCCGGTGCTGCGCGATGCCCACAAGATGGGCTTTGCCGAGATCGAGAAAACCATCGCCGAGATGGGCCGCCGCGCCCGCGACGGGAAGCTGTCGATGGCCGATATGCAGGGCGGCAGCTTCACCATCTCGAATGGCGGGGTTTACGGCTCGCTCATGTCCTCGCCCATCCTGAACCCGCCGCAATCGGGTATCTTGGGCATGCACAAGATTCAGGACCGCCCGATGGTGGTGAAAGGCCAGATCGTCGCGCGCCCGATGATGTATCTGGCGCTCAGCTACGATCACCGCATCGTGGATGGCAAAGGGGCGGTGACCTTCCTTGTGCGTGTGAAAGAGGCGCTGGAAGACCCGCGCCGGTTGTTGATGGACCTGTGAGGGCAGTAGAAGATTGTAGGTCTATGAGTGTTCCGTCACGCTTCGCAATCCGTATCGTCAGGCCGACCGGCGCCCCGGCTTGTTCCGGGGCCTCTCGGCCCCCAGCGTTGCGGTCCCGGGTCAAGCCCGGGACGGGGTCACGCCATGACGCCTGACCTCATAGCCCTCATCCTCGCCGCCCTTCTCTGGGCGGGCCAGCTTGCGCATCTGGCCCTGCGCGCAAATTTGGAAATCGGCAGCCGCTATTTCCTGTCCCCGCGCGACACCGCTCCGCCGCGCGAGTTGTCGCAAGCAACTCTGCGGCTAAAGCGCGCCTATGAAAACCACCACGAGGCGCTGCTGCTCTTCGGCGTCGCCATCACCGCCATCACGCTCACCGGCAAGGAAAGCATCGCAAGTGCCATTCTCGCCTTCGCCTATCTTGGCGCGCGCATACTCTTCGTGCCAGCCTATGCGTTGGGGTGGACCCCATGGCGCTCGGTCTTCTTCGGAATCGGATATCTTTGCTCTATCCTGCTCCTCGTCCTTGCGCTTCTCTAATGTTTCATCCTTGCTCAAATATCCTCGGGGGGTGAGGGCCGACAGGCCCGAGGGGGGCGAAGCGCCCCCTGATCCCGGCAACAGAAAGGAAACCCCATGTCCTACGATTTGATCGTCATCGGCTCTGGCCCCGGCGGCTATGTCTGCGCGATCCGCGCGGCCCAGCTTGGGCTGAAAGTGGCCTGCGTCGAGGGGCGCGAGACCTTGGGCGGCACCTGCTTGAATGTGGGCTGTATTCCGTCCAAGGCGCTGTTGCACGCCACGCATCAGTTGCACGAGGCCGAGCATAATTTCGACGCGATGGG
>JAFGVZ010000083.1 GCA_016937725.1 Paracoccaceae bacterium
ACGCCCTATGACATGAAGGAATTGATCCTGAAAGTCGCGGATGAAGGGGATTTCTTCGAGATTCAGGCGGAATTCGCCAAGAACATCATCACAGGTTTCATCCGTCTGGAAGGGCGCACCGTGGGCGTGGTCGCCAATCAGCCGATGGTGCTGGCGGGCTGTCTGGACATCGATTCCAGCCGCAAGGGCGCGCGCTTCGTGCGCTTCTGCGACGCGTTCGAAATCCCGATCCTGACGCTCGTAGATGTTCCGGGCTTCCTGCCGGGCACCGGGCAGGAATATGCCGGCGTTATTAAGCATGGTGCGAAGTTGCTTTATGCCTATGGCGAAGCGACGGTGCCGAAGGTCACGGTTATCACGCGCAAAGCCTATGGCGGGGCCTATGTGGTGATGGCATCCAAGCATTTGAAGGCAGATATCAACTACGCATGGCCCACGGCAGAGATTGCGGTGATGGGCGCGAAAGGCGCGGTCGAGATTCTGTATCGGTCGGAATTGGGCGATGCGGAAAAGACCGCCGCGCATATCGCGGAATATGAAGAACGCTTCGCAAACCCTTTCGTAGCCGCAGAAAAAGGCTTTATAGACGAGGTCATCATGCCGCAATCCACCCGCAAGCGGGTGGCGCGGGCTTTCGCGTCTTTGCGCAACAAGGCAGATAAAATGCCTTGGAAAAAGCACGACAATATTCCGCTGTAAGGAGCGCGCGCGATGTTGCTTCCCTTGGCTTGCCTTGCCTTCATCTCGGACTCGAATGTGCCCGAACAATGGTTGCGCCTGCCCTCCGGGGCCAGCGCCATCCCGCTGGACCTGATCTTGGAGGAGGGGGTCCAGCGGGTGCGGATGATCGGGCAGGGGCTGGCCCAAGATGTCGCAGGCTACCAGCGCGACCCGCAGCGGCTGTTTGATGACATGCACAATATTTGCACCCGCCATCTGGCGTCTAGCGCGGTGCCAGAGGGCACGAATGTGGTCGTCACACTGATGGACAAGGAAGTGCAATTCGGCCTGAGCGATCCGACCGTGATTCAGTATTTCGAGTCGTTCGTTATACGGGACGGCATTTGCGCTTTGGACGATGCCGAGTTCCTCCACTGACATGTCCCAGACCCCCGCAAATGATGCAGTTGCGCCACAAGCGCCCGCCACACTTGAATTTTCGTGGCCAGCGAATCGGTTTCAGGATATGCTGAACTTGCGGCGTTCGCATTGCGGGGCCGTGACCCAAAGGGCGTGGCAGCGCCAAATTAAGAAACCGCGCCACGCAAACATGAGCAGGAGAAATTCATGTCCAAACTCGTTCTTGCTGCCAGCATGGTGGCAGTTGTTGCGTTGTCAGGTTGCTTCAAGCATTCTGGCAAGACCGAAACCGTCTATGCCGAGCCGATCCCGGCCCCGGTTTATGTCGAGCCGGTTGCAACCAAGAAATACTGATTTCAAACGTGACAATCGGTGCCCGAAGCGGGGGTTATCCCTTGCTTCGGTGCCGCGCTTCTTGAAATCTCCCCGCACAAAGTATGTGCCGGGGTTGTTTGCCGTTTCTAAATCCTTGTGGCCAAGCGCTGTTTTGTCGTCTAGGTTACGGGCGAGGGGTTGCTGCCGCGCCCTCGTCCTTCATGCACCGGGGGGAATTTACCCGGTCGATCGACACGACAGGAGATGCGCATGTCGAAATTTGTTATCCTCACTGCCTTTGGGGCAACCCTTGTTCTTGGCGCGTGCTCGAAGCACCGCGCCGCACCAGAGCCGATTCCGGCCCCGGTCTATGTCGAGCCTGTCTCGCCCAAGAAATACTGATCTAAGCCAGATCATGGCCCCGGCGCTGTGCGCGCCGGTGGCCCATCTGCCCCTTTCAACACTCAAGGGGGCAACATGCTGAAGCATCGTGGTTTTCCCGGTCGCCTTCCCAGCACCGATTTTCAATTCACCATCCGCCGTGCCAACCCCAAGGGGGTTACGCCTCTGACCAAGCGTCAGCGCTACGCGGATCGGCGCGCTTCCGACAAGCGCGCGGATGAGGGCTTTCTTGGGGCCCTGATCGCGCATTTTGGCGATCAACCTTTCGAGCGCGGCAATCTGGATGCGGGGCGTCTGTCGTGGCTGTTCGGCCGCGAAGTTGTCCCCGCCGAAGAGCCTTTCGACATGGCCAGCTACGACGCGCTGTTGCGGGTCGATATGCGCGTGGCCCAAGCCAATTTCCCCCAGCTTTTCGACGGGTCGAGCGAATTTGCCTTCGACACATGGGACGATTAACGCTCATGACCCGCCCGCAGTTTCAACCAACGAGGACCGCATGTTCAAAAAGATCCTGATCGCCAACCGGGGTGAAATCGCCTGCCGCGTTATCAAGACAGCCCGTAAGATGGGGATTGCCACGGTTGCAGTCTATTCCGACGCGGACCGCCATGCGCTGCATGTGCAGATGGCGGATGAGGCGATCCATATCGGGCCTGCGCCTGCGAACCAGTCCTATATCGTGATTGACAAGATCATGGAGGCGATCCGCCAATCCGGGGCCGAAGCGGTGCATCCGGGCTATGGGTTTCTGTCCGAGAACATGAAGTTTGCCGAGGCGCTTGCGAAAGAAGGCGTCGCTTTCATCGGCCCGCCCGCGGGCGCGATCGAGGCGATGGGCGACAAGATCACCTCGAAGAAACTGGCGCAAGAAGCGGGCGTCAGCACTGTGCCCGGCTATATGGGCCTGATTGCCGACGCGGATGAAGCCGTGAAAATCTCGAATGAGATCGGCTATCCGGTGATGATCAAGGCCAGCGCCGGGGGCGGCGGCAAGGGCATGCGGATTGCCTGGAACGACGAGGAGGCGCGCGAAGGCTTCCAGTCGTCCAAGAACGAGGCGGCTTCCAGCTTTGGCGATGACCGCATCTTCATTGAGAAATTCGTCACGCAACCGCGCCATATCGAGATACAGGTTTTGGCCGACAGCCACGGCAACACGGTTTATTTGCATGAGCGCGAATGCTCGATCCAGCGCCGCAACCAGAAGGTCATCGAGGAAGCGCCGTCGCCGTTCCTTGATGAGGCCACCCGCAAGGCGATGGGCGAGCAGGCTTGCGCCTTGGCCGCTGCCGTGGGCTACACCAGTGCAGGCACGGTCGAGTTCATCGTCGATGGCGCGCGGAATTTCTATTTTCTGGAAATGAACACGCGGTTGCAGGTGGAACACCCTGTGACCGAACTTATCACGGGGGTCGATCTGGTCGAACAGATGATCCGCGTGGCGGCGGGCGAAAAGCTGCCCTTCGCGCAAGCGGACCTGAAGATCAACGGCTGGGCCATGGAATCGCGCCTTTACGCCGAAGACCCGTATCGCAACTTCCTGCCCTCGATTGGCCGTCTGACCCGTTACCGTCCGCCCAGCGAGGTCGCGGAAGCAAGCCGCGCGGTGCGCAACGATACCGGCGTTTATGAAGGCGGCGAGATCAGCATGTATTACGACCCGATGATCGCCAAGCTGTGCACATGGGCGCCCACGCGCGAGGCTGCGGTCGAAGAGATGCGTTTGGCGCTGGATGAATTCGAAGTTGAAGGGATCGGCCATAACCTGCCGTTCCTGTCGGCGGTCATGGACCATCCGCGCTTTGCGTCTGGTGACATCACGACGGCCTTCATTGCCGAAGAATATCCCGACGGGTTTGAGGGGGCCACGCTACCCGAAGACCTGCAAAAGCGCGTGGCCGCCTGCGCCTGCGCCATGAACCGCGTGGCGGAAATTCGGCGCGCGCGCGTGTCGGGGCGGATGGACAATCACGAACGGGTCGTGGGCACCGATTGGGTGGTCACGATTGGGGAAAACAGTTTCAAAGCCAGCATTCAGGCCGACCGCGAAGGTGCTACGGTTACACTGGATGGCAGCGACTATCGCGTCACCTCTGGCTGGCTGCCGGGGCAACCGCTGGCGCGGCTTATGGTCAATGGCACGCCTTTGGTGATGAAGGTCGCGCGCCAGCCCGGTGGCTACCGCCTGCGCCTGCGCGGGGCCGATCTGAAAGTGCGCGTGTTCTCGCCGCGTCAGGCCGAACTGGCCGCGCTGATGCCCGAAAAACTGCCGCCGGACACGTCGAAACTGCTGCTGTGCCCGATGCCGGGGATGGTCGTCTCTATCGCCGTGGAAGAAGGGCAAGAGGTCTATGAAGGGCAAGCGCTGGCCACGATTGAGGCCATGAAAATGGAAAACATCCTGCGCGCCGAACGCAAAGGCAAGGTCGCAAAAATCAATGTGGCCGCGGGCGACAGCTTGGCGGTGGACGAAATCATCATGGAGTTCGAGGGATGAAACGCAGCCCGCTGCGCCTGTTCCTGACCTATATGCTGTGCTTCGTGGCAGCGCTCGTGCTGGCCTATATCATTCTTGGCCGCATCGCACCGGGGCTGCGCGAGGGGCATTACGTGCTGCTATTGCTGCCACCGCTGGGGGGCATGGCCGTGTTTCATGGATTGTTCCCGCTCATTAGCCGCATCCGGCTGGGGCTGGAATATCTGAGCTACGGGGGCGGCTTGGTCTTCGGGCTGGGGGCCATCGTGGCATTGGCCGCTTGGGCGGGGCTTCTGGCGCCTGAATCCGCGCTTGTTATCTGGATCGTGGGTGTCTTCGGTCCCGGCTGGTGGCTGATCTCGCAAAGGGCAGAGAAAATCGGCTATTACTCATGATCTCATCTTGCCGAAAATCCCCGCATAGCGCTTTCGGTCCCCGCTGGGTTCGCTCTGGTCAGCGTCCGGCTGGGTTCAGCTCCAGTATTTCCTGCCTGCGCAGCGGGAATTTGTCGATCACGGCCATCAATTCGCGCCCCGACCGGACAGAGGGGCGGCGCGCTTTGACCTCTCCATCCTTGTCGATGATCGCGGTCATGAACCCGTTGGGGCGCAGCACCCGGCGCAGGGGGCTGACATCATCCGGATGGGCATCGAAAATCACCACCACATCGCGGATCACGAATTCATCCGCGCGGGCGCGGATTTCGTCCAACTGGCGGCTGAATTGCGGGTTATCGGGCGTGTCGGCCATGACAACAATCAGCCGGTGGTTCCAGACATATTCGCGCACGTCGATTTCGCGCGCGTCCAGGAACAGCAATTCGTTCTCTGCCAGCGGGGCCGTGTTGGGGCTGGCTTCCGCATCCGCCGGGACGGATTGGGCCGTGCCCGTTGTCGCTGCAAAAACAGCCGCGAAAACAAGGGTAAAGATCGGTTTCATAGCGCCTCCTGCTTGCCAGACATATAGGCGCGTTTGCGCCGAAAACACCATGGCGCGCGCGCTTTTTGCAAGCCCGCCTGCCAGATCACACAGAAAGGACCAGCCATGAGCGACGCGAAAGACGCTTGGGCCACACTTGCCGCCAAGGAATTGCGCGGTCGATCCCTCGACAGCCTGACATGGAACACGCTCGAAGGCATTCCGGTGCAGCCGCTCTACACCGAAGATGACATCGCAGGCCTGCCGCATCTGGGCAACATGCCCGGCTTTGCCCCCTATACGCGCGGGGTGAAGGCGACGATGTATGCGGGCCGCCCGTGGACCATCCGCCAATATGCGGGCTTTTCCACCGCCGAGGAATCGAACGCCTTTTACCGCCGCAACTTGGCGGCTGGTCAGCAGGGCGTGTCGGTCGCCTTCGATCTGGCCACACATCGGGGCTATGACAGCGATCATCCGCGCGTGTTGGGCGATGTGGGCAAGGCGGGTGTGGCCATTGACAGCGTCGAGGATATGAAAATCCTGTTCGACGG
>JAFGVZ010000084.1 GCA_016937725.1 Paracoccaceae bacterium
AGACCATTGTGCCCAGCGTGCCCGCCCCCTTGTTTCAGGCGCAGTTTGCCGGGTGCAAGGTCCAGTTCATCGTGAAAGACGACCAGATCGGCCAGGTCCAGTTTGAAAAAGCGCAGCGCCTCGACAACCGATTGGCCAGATAGATTCATGAATGTATGCGGTTTCAGCAGAACAACCTTCTCAGACCCAAGGCGGCCTTCGCTGACCTCGCCCTGAAATTTCGCGCGCCATGGCGCGAAGCCATGCGCGTCGGCAATCGCGTCCAGCGCCATGAAGCCGATATTGTGCCGGTTGCCCGCGTATTTCGCGCCCGGATTGCCAAGCCCTGCAAAGAGTTTCATCGCCGCCTACCTTATTCGCCTGTGCAGCATAGTCCTCTGCGCGATGGGTGAAAAGCGCAAGCCGCGCTTGAGGAGTTGCGCGCTGGGTCTTACCTAGGAGGAAAGCGAAAGGATGGCTGCATGTATCTGACAATCAACCGATTCAAGGTAAGACCGGGGCAGGAAGCCGCGTTCGAGGAAATCTGGCAGAACCGCGAAAGTAAATTGCCCGAAATGGATGGTTTCGTCGAGTTCCACCTGTTTCGCGGTGCCAGCACGGACGAAGCCACCATTTACCTGTCCCATACGCTCTGGCGTGACAAGGCGGCATTTGACGGCTGGGCGCGGTCGCAAAGCTTTCGTGGGTCGCACAAGGGCGTGCGGGACCATGGCAGCATTTATCTGGGGCCGCCAGAATTGGAAATTTACGATTCGGTCCAGTCTATTCGGGCCGAGGCGTGAAACGAAACGGGGGCGCCCTGTGAAGGGCGCCCCGCTCTCTACCGTTACATCGACGCCGATCAGCTTTCGGCAGCTTCGGCCTCGTCTTCGTCATCCGATGCGGTCAGTGCACGCGGTGCGGCAATGTTCGCAATCACGAAATCGCGGTCGATTGTCGGCTTGGTGCCTTCGGGCAGGGTGATCGCGGAAATCGTGATCGTGTCGCCAACCTTGTAATTGGTCAGGTCGACTTCCAACTGATCGGGGATATCGCCCGCCAGAACGTTCAGTTCGACTTCGGGGCGCACGATGGTCAGTGTGCCGCCGCGCTTGAGACCGACGCATTTGTCGGCGTTCAAGAATTCGACATGAATGAACAGGTTGATGCGGCTGGTGCGACGCAGGCGCATCAGGTCGACATGGGTCGGCAGACCCTTGACAACATCGCGCTGCACGCCGCGGCAGATAACGCGCACGTCTTCCTCGCCGTCGACCTTCAAGTTGAAGAGCGTGGACAAGAAGCGCCCTGCTTTCAGCTTTGCAATCAGGTAATTATATTCAAAGTTCAGCGGTTGCGGATCTACGCCGCCGCCGTAAACGATGCCGGGCACTTTTTTCTCACGACGAGCTTGGCGGGCGGCCCCCTTGCCTGTCCCCGCGCGTGCCTCGGCTACAAGATCCGGGATCTCTTTTGCCATGGTGTGGTTCCTTATCACATATGAAACGGCCCGCCTCCAAGGGTGCGGGCCGCGAGTGGGCTGGCTATAGGGCAGATTCGGGGGGAAGGGAAGGGGGCTTTCCGCCCCCTCTTGAGCCTGCGGCTCAATTCACCCCCGAGGATATTTGTGCAAGGATGAAAAGGGGAAATCAGAGCGTGACGGTCGGGTCGCCGAAGCCCTGCGGCACATACAGCATATGCGCGCCCACATTCTTGATGTCGGTTTCGCCGCAAAGCGCCATGGTCACGTCCAGTTCCTTGTGGATGACTTCCAAAGCGCGGGTGACACCTGCTTCGCCCATAGCACCCAAGCCATAGGTGAAGGCGCGGCCGATATAGGTGCCTTTGGCCCCAAGGGCCACGGCCTTCAACACGTCTTGGCCAGAGCGGATGCCGCTGTCAAAATGCACCTCCATCCGGTCGCCCACGGCGTCGATAATCGCGGGCAGGGCGCGTATGGAACTGACCGCGCCATCTAATTGGCGGCCACCATGGTTCGAGACGATGATCGCATCGGCACCAATATCGGCGGCGCGACGGGCATCTTCGGCATCCATAATGCCCTTGACGATCAGCTTGCCGCCCCACCATTTTTTGAACTGCGCGATGCGGTCCCAATCGAGCGAGACATCGAACGCTTCTGCAATCCAGTTAGACAAAGACGACGGGTCGCTGACACCTTTGGCATGGCCGACGATATTGCCGAATTCGCGCCGCTTGGTGCCCAGCATGCCCAAGCCCCATTGCACCTTGGTCATCATGTTGGCCACGGATTTCACCGTCAGCTTGGGCGGGGCGGACAGGCCATTTTTCAGGTCTTTGTGGCGCTGGCCCAGCACTTGCAGATCGACCGTCACCACGATGGCCGAACAGCCTGCTGCCCGCGCGCGGTCGAACAGGCGGCGCATGAAATCGTCATCTTTCAGCGTGTAGACCTGAAACCAGAAGGGTTTGGTGGTGTTCGCGGCAACATCCTCGATAGAGCAGATGGACATCGTGGACAACGTGAAGGGCACGCCGAATTTCTCGGCGGCGCGCGCGGCCTTGATCTCGCCATCCGCCGATTGCATGCCGGTCAGGCCGACGGGCGCAAGCGCCACAGGCATGGCCACGTCTTCCCCGATCATCTGCGTTTTGGTCGAGCGGTTGTCCATGTCGACCGCGACGCGCTGCTTCAGCCGGATGTGGCTGAAATCGGACGTGTTCTCGCGGAAGGTTTGTTCCGTCCAGCTACCCGACTCGGCATAATCGTAGAACATGCGCGGGGTGCGGCGTTCATAAATGCGGCGCAGATCTTCGATATTGGTGATGACGGGCATGGCGCTCTCCGCTTATTGGTAAGAAATCTTTACCGATAAGAGGACAATCAAGCAAGTCTGCCGTCAGGAACCGAAAGTGCGCTTCACCCAGCTCGGTTTAGGGGTGTCCTGTGCCGCGGTTTCAGCGCTATCGGTTTCGGGCTTGGGCGGTTCGACTTGCTCCTGAAATCGGGCGAAGAAATCCTGTGCCATCTTGCGCGCGAAGCCGTCGACCACGCGGCTGCCAAGCTGGGCGAGTTTGCCGCCGACCTTGGCGTTAACTTGGTACCTAAGCTGGGTGGCCCCGCCTTCGGCATCTGCCAGCACAACCCGCGCTTCGCCCTTGGCAAAGCCTGCCGCCCCGCCTTTACCTTCGCCGATAAGGGTGCAGCTTTCGCCAGCGACTACATCGACCATCGAGACCGTCCCTTTGAAGGTGGCTTTGACCGGGCCAACCTTTTGCACAACCACGGCTTCGAACCCGTCTTCGGCAGAGCCGGTCAATTCCTGACACCCAGGCACACAGGCTTGAAGCACTTCCGGGTCGCACAGGGCCGCCCAGATTGCCGCGCGCGGTGCCAAGATGATGCGGTCTTCGGTCAATTCCATGATCTGTGTCCTTCCCGGATTTGCGGAACACTTTAGGCGAAAACGCCCGCCGGCGCGACACGGCTTTCGTGTCATATAGGGCAGATGCACTTTATGGGGCGAATTGACGGGACTTGGCAAATGTGATCACACTGCACTATGCCCGAGACCATGACCCGCATGCCGCCCAACCCACCCGATGCCCCGGTTCAGGCGGCACATGACCGGGTCTATCGTGGTTTGCGCCAACAGATCATGCATGGCGAATTGCCACCCGGACACGCCCTGACCCTGCGTGGTATTGGCAAGGCCTTCGATGTCAGCATGACGCCTGCCCGCGAAGCCGTGCGGCGGCTGTCGGCGGAAGGGGCACTGACGCTGTCGGCCTCTGGCCGGGTCACCACGCCCGAACTGAGCAATGACCGGATCGAGGAACTCGCCCAAATCCGGTCGCTGCTGGAGCCAGAACTGGGCAGCCGCGCGCTGCGCCGCGCGCATTTGGCGCTGATCGACCGGATGGAGGCGATCAACGAGGCCAATGCCCGCGCCGTGAACCTGCATGACCCGGTCAATTACATTCGCACCAATCTGGAATTTCACCGCACCCTTTACCTGCGCGCGCAAAGTCCGGCCATTCTGGGCCTGCTGGAAACTGTCTGGCTACAGCTTGGCCCAACCATGAGCGCGCTTTACACCCGCCTGCGCCGCACCACGCCGCCGCCCTACCATCGGCATATTCTGGAAGCGTTGCGCGCAGGCGATGACGCGGCGCTGCGCTTGGCCATCCGCACCGACGTGACCCAAGGGTTACGCCATTTGCAAGGCTAGGGCTGGCTGGCCTGCGTGAAACAGGCGTGAAGCTGCGCTTGATGAAATCCGGCGGGGTTGGCCACGTCATAGCCAAGCGCTGCGGCCTTGTCGAAAAACCCGCGCGCGGGCAGACCGCCATGTGCGCGCCCAACCACCAAGGCCGCGCGCAGCGGTCGGCCAGAGGTCGCATCGTCTTCCATGAGCCTTTCAAGCGCGGTTGTCAGTCGCGCAATGCGGCCCGGCCCGGTCAGCCCAAGATCTGCTGCCAAAGCACCGTAAGTTGCCGTAGTTCGGCGCTGGGCAAGATCGGCCAGCGCGGCGTCCAGCGTTGCAATCATGCCGCCTGCTTTGCCAGCCATGCATCGACCGACCATTGTCCCGGACCATGCAGCGCGATCATCAGATAGCCGCCGGTCAGGGCGATATTCTTCAGCAGCATGACCATATCGGTGGGCAGCGCCAGATCACTATAGGCCAGCAGCCCCGACAATAGGCTGAAGCCTGCCATGGTCAGCGCCGTGGCGCGGGTCTGAACTCCGGCGATCAGGAATGCGCCCGACAGGATAAGATACCAAAAGACCAACCCGCCAACAGCGATCGGCACGCCATCGGCGGCGAGGGTTTCGGCAAAGCCGCGCACATCGCCAGCATTCGACAGCCCGGCCATAAGGAACAGCACCGCCATCAGCAGCCGTGCCGCCAGCGCCAAGGGCGCATCAAAGCGTTGCGCGAGCGTGACGGCGATCCCTTTATCCGCCGGGCGCATGTCAGACCTCGCCACCTTCGGACATGTCCTCGTCCTCTGCTTCGACAATCCGGGCCACGGATACGACATGTTCGCCCGCACCGGTGTTGAACACTTTCACACCTCCGCCGGTGCGGCGCAGGAAGCGGATGCCGTCCACGGGCACGCGGATGGATTGACCCTTGGACGTGGCCAGCATGACCTGATCCGACATCTCGACCGGGAAGAGCGCAACAAGCGCGCCACCGCGCATGGCCTTGTCTGTGGCGCCCACGCCCTGACCGCCCCGCGTGGTGATGCGGTAATCGTGGCTGGAGGTCAGCTTGCCCAAGCCATTTTCGGTGATCGTCAGCAGCAGGTCTTCAGCGGCCGACATTTCGGCATAGCGCTCGGTCGACAATTGCCCGGCCTCGACCACTTCGTCGGTCTCATCCGTGTCGTCTTCGGTTACGCCCGCAATAAGGCGGCGCTGGCGGATGAACGCTTCGCGTTCTTCCGGTGTTGTCTCGAAATGGCGGATCACGGCCATCGAGACAACGCTGTCATCCTCACCCAAGCGCACGCCGCGCACACCGGTGGAATCGCGGCCTTTGAACACACGCACATCGGTGGTCGGGAAGCGGATGGCACGGCCAGAGGATGTGACAAGCATCACATCGTCATTTTCATCGCAGATGCGCGCATTCACCATGGTCACGCCTTCGGGAAGTTTCATGGCGATCTTGCCATTGCGCATGACATTGGTGAAATCCGACAGCGCGTTGCGCCGCACATCGCCTGCCGAGGTGGCGAAGACGATTTGCAGATTTTCCCATTCTTCTTCCGGGCGTTCCACGGGCAGAATGGCCGCAATGCTGACCCCGGTCGCAATGGGCAGAATGTTGACCATCGCCTTGCCGCGTGCATTGCGCCCCGCAAGCGGCAGGCGCCATGTTTTCATCTTGTAGACCATGCCATCGGTCGTGAAGAACAAAAGCTGCGTATGGGTATTGGCCACGAACAAGGTGGTGACAACGTCATCATCCTTGGTGGACATGCCCGACAGCCCCTTGCCACCGCGGCGCTGCGCGCGAAAATCGGCCAAGGGCGTGCGCTTGATATACCCGGCAGAGGTGATGGTCACGACCATATCCTCACGCTCGATCAGGTCTTCGTCGTCCATATCGCCGGCCCAGTCGACGATCTCGGTGCGGCGCGGCACGGCGAAAGCCTCGCGCACGTCGCGCAATTCGGTGCTGATGATCTCCATCACCCGCGCGCGGGACCGCAAGATGTCCAGATAATCCTTGATCTTGGCGGCCAAGGCTTCCAACTCGTCCGTTACTTCCTTCACGCCCATGGCGGTCAGGCGTTGCAAGCGCAATTCCAGAATGGCGCGGGCCTGCGTTTCCGACAGGTTATAGGTGCCGTCGTCATTCATCGTGTGGCTGGGATCGTCGATCAGCCGGATATATTGCGCGATGTCGCCGGCAGGCCAACGGCGTGTCATCAGCTTTTCGCGCGCTTCCGCCGGGTCGGCAGAGGCGCGGATGGTAGCGACCACCTCATCCACGTTCGACACCGCCACGGCCAGACCGCACAGCACATGTGACCGCTCACGCGCCTTGTTCAACTCATAGGCGGTGCGGCGGGTCACAACCTCTTCGCGGAAGGTAATGAAAGCCGTCAGGAAGTCGCGCAACGTCAATTGCTCGGGCCGCCCGCCGTTCAGCGCCAGCATGTTGCAGCCAAAGCTGGTCTGCATCGGCGTGAAGCGGAAGAGCTGGTTCAACACCACGTCGGGCGTCGCGTCGCGTTTCAGCTCGACCACCACGCGCACACCCACGCGGTCGGATTCGTCGGCCACGCCGGAAATGCCCTCGATCCGCTTGTCGCGCACGGCTTCGGCAATGCGCTCGACCATGGTGGATTTGTTCACCTGATACGGGATCTCATCCACGATGATCGCAAAGCGGTCTTTGCGGATTTCTTCGATATGCGTTTTCGCCCGGATCACGACAGATCCGCGCCCTTCCAGATAAGCCTTGCGCGCGCCAGAGCGGCCAAGGATCAGCGCGCCCGTCGGGAAATCGGGGGCGGGGACATAGTCGATCAGGTCGGCGCTGGTCAGGTCCGGGTTCTCGATCAGGGCGAGCGTCGCATCGACCACTTCGCCCAGATTATGCGGTGGAATATTCGTGGCCATGCCCACCGCGATCCCGCCTGCGCCATTGACCAGCATGTTCGGGAAGCGCGCGGGCAAAACGGTTGGTTCGCGGTCGCGCCCGTCGTAATTGTCCTGAAAATCGACCGTGTTCTTGTCGATATCGGTCAGCAGGGCAGCGGCGGATTTGTCCATCCGCACTTCGGTGTAGCGCATGGCGGCGGGGTTATCGCCATCCATGGACCCGAAATTGCCCTGCCCATCCAGCAGCTTCAGCGACATGGAAAACGGCTGCGCCATACGCACCAGCGCGTCATAAATCGCGCTGTCACCATGCGGGTGATACTTGCCCATCACGTCCCCGACCGCGCGGGCCGATTTGCGATAGGGCTTGTCATGCGTGTTGCCGCCTTCGTGCATTGCATACAAAATACGCCGATGCACAGGTTTTAAGCCGTCGCGCAGATCGGGGATCGCGCGGCTGACGATCACGCTCATCGCGTAATCAAGGTAGGACGTGCGCATCTCCTGCTCGATAGAGATGGTCGGGCCGCTGGGTGCCGCCGGCGGCATTTCGTCAGTGTTTTCAGGGGTTTCGGGCGTGTCGCTCACTGGACCCTCTTGTGCTGTTGGGGCAATCTACATCTGGTTAGGGGCACAGTATCAGATGCTTGATATGGGGTGCAATGGGCTGCACCCGGCCATTTTGGCAGCCCAAGCCGGAGGTGGCTAACAATATGTTTTCATTGAAAATTATATTTTCCTTGGCATCATTTTCTGGCCAAGTGTGACAAGAGGTTGACAATGACCGCATCCCCCACCGAATTGATGCTGAAAGGCTACGGGCTGACCACGGCGGAAATGATCTATCGCATGCCCGACCACACGCATGTGCTGAACACCTTCCTGTGGCAGGAGTATGATCTGGCCCCGGATTATCCGCGCCTGTTCCAGTTCATCGAATTCTGGCACGAGAAGATCGACGGGCCGCTGCATGCGGTGCGGTTCTCGCATCGCAAGCGGTTGGCTGCGGGCGAGTGGCGGCATGTGGTGGGAGAGTTCGAGATCGGCGGCCGCCGCGCGCGGGATATGCGGCTGCGGTTGCAATAGGCACCCGAGTCGCGCGTTAGCGCGACAACCCGCGACCGCCCGTCCCCCAGGCGGGCGCGGGTTCCCCGCACCCCCCTCGGGCGGTCGCGGGTTATCGCTTGCCGGGGGACATAAGAAAAACCCGGCCAAAGATGGCCGGGCTTCAGCTTTTAGGTTCATGCACTCGCCGACGCACTATGCGTTTGGCGTGTCACGCCCGTCTGGTTCCTTTGCAACGCCTTTGAACGGACCATCAGATTTCTTTCTATCAAGAAATTGTCCCGTTCGTTCATCGCGCTTCATCCACGACTTATCAGGCATCTGAAACTGAGTCCGTCCTGTGACTGCTCCGCGTCGAAATCCATCACCAGTATTTTTCGCCATTTAAGGCCTCCAAGATATCCACAGGCTGCTCATGTTTTCGGTGGAGAAGCCTGTGAGTTACTTGGCACGCTATTGCACCGACACCGTTTTCCCTGTTTCCCGAGAGTATCGTCCCAACAGGGGCGGAATAGGTGCTCCGGTGGTGTGCCATATACCCACCGGAAAGCCGGGGCGCGAAGTTGCCGCTTTGCGCCCCAACCTAATTTCCTCAGCTACACCCGCTCGTGCCACCACACGTATTGCACTTCATACAAGTCCCATTCCGCACCAGCGTGTAGTTGCCGCATTCGCCGCAGGGATCACCCTCGTAGCCCTGCATCTTGGCCTTGGTGCGCGCGTCCATCGTGGTGACGGTCACGCTTTCCACTTCGCGGGTCTGGTAGGCCAATGCGGCATTGCCATCCATTGCAAAGCCCGTCGCCTGACCGCCTTGCAGCACCGTCAATTCCTGCGGCAGGCGCTTGCGCAGATAGCCGGTCGAGGAGATCTGACGCAGCACTTCCAGCGACCGCGAGGCGGCATCATCTGACGGTTCCGCCACATTGCGCTGACCCTCGGCCTCGCCCGCGCCCAGATCGTCGAAGGCGGTGCCGGACGGTTTCACATGCGCCAGATCGGTGCGGTCCAGATAGCTGACCGCCAATTCGCGGAAGATGTAGTCCAGAATGGACGTCGCGTTCTTGATGCTGTCATTGCCCTGCACCATGCCCGCCGGTTCAAACCGGGTGAAGGTGAAGGCATCGACGAACTCTTCCAGCGGCACACCGTATTGCAGGCCGACCGACACGGCGATGGCGAAGTTGTTCATCATCGCACGGAAGCCAGCGCCTTCCTTGTGCATGTCGATGAAGATTTCGCCCAGCTTGCCATCGGCATATTCGCCGGTGCGCAGGTAAACCTTGTGGCCCCCGACAACCGCTTTCTGGGTGTAACCCTTGCGGCGCTCCGGCAGCTTTTCGCGGTTTGAGCGGACGATCTCCTTGACGATGATCTTCTCGACAATCTTCTCGGCCAGCACGCGGGCCTTGTCCTGCTGGCTGCCGGATTCGAGGATTTCCTCGGCTTCCTCGTCATCCTCGATCAGCGCGGCGGCCAGCGGCTGCGACAGTTTGGAGCCGTCACGATAGAGCGCGTTGGCCTTGATCCCCAGCGACCACGACAATTCATAGGCCGCCAGCGTTTCCTCGATGCTGGCCGAATTGGGCATGTTGATCGTTTTGGAGATCGCGCCCGAGATGAAGCTTTGCGCCGCTGCCATCATGTGAATGTGGCTGTCCACCGACAGGAATCGCTTGCCAGTCTTGCCGCAAGGGTTGGCGCAATCGAACACGCCGTAATGTTCGGTTTTCAGATGCGGAGCGTTTTCCAGTGTCATCGTGCCGCAAACATGGTCATTGGCGGCGTCGATTTGCGCCTTGGTAAAGCCCAGATGGCGCAGCAGGTCAAAGCTGGGATTGTTCAGCTCTGCTGCCGGAATACCAAGGGTCTCGCGGCAGAAGGCTTCGCCCAGCGTCCACTGGTTGAACACGAAGCGGATGTCGAAGGCCGAAGGCAGGGCGGCTTCGATTTTCTTGATCTCTTCCGCGCCAAAGCCATGCCCTATGAGGCTGGTATGGTTTATGCCGGGGGCCTGACCAAGCGAGCCGTGGCCAACCGCATGGGCGATGATCTCTGCAATCTGCGCTTCCTTGTAGCCCAGCTTGCGCAGGGCGGCAGGCACCGACTGGTTGATGATCTTGAAATAACCGCCACCGGCCAGCTTCTTGAACTTCACCAGCGCGAAATCAGGCTCGATGCCCGTCGTGTCGCAATCCATGACCAGACCGATCGTGCCGGTGGGTGCGATAACGGTGGCTTGCGCGTTGCGGTAGCCATGAGCTTCGCCCAAGGACAAGGCCTCGTCCCAAGCTGCGCGGGCCAGATCGACCAAGCGGCTGTCAGGGCACCCGGCCGCATCCAGCGCCACGGGGGCGACGTTCACGCCTTCATAGTCGGTCGCGGCATAGGCGGCGCGGCGGTGGTTGCGGATCACGCGCAGCATGTGGTCGGCGTTCTTTTTGTAGCCGGGGAAAGCGCCCAATTCTGCTGCCATCTCTGCCGAAGTCGCGTAGCTGACCCCCGTCATGATCGCGGTCAAGGCACCAGCCAGTGCACGGCCCTCGCGGCTGTCATAGCCATAGCCCATATTCATCAGCAGGCCGCCAATGTTGGCATAGCCCAGACCCAGCGTGCGGAACTCGTAAGACCGCTGCGCGATTTCCTTGGACGGAAATTGCGCCATCATCACGCTGATCTCCAGCGTGATCGTCCACAGGCGCGACGCGTGCATATAGGCTTCGGCATCGAAGCGCGTGCCGTCATAGAATTTCAGCAGGTTCATCGAGGCAAGGTTGCAGGCCGTGTCATCTAGGAACATGTATTCCGAGCACGGGTTCGACCCACGGATCGCGCCATCGTCAGGGCAGGTGTGCCATGCGTTGACGGTGTCATGGAACTGGATGCCGGGATCGGCGCAAGCCCAGGCGGCATGGCCAACCTGGTCCCACAGCTCGCGCGCCTTGACGGTTTTGGCGACCTTGCCATCGGTCCGGCGCAGTAGCTCCCAATCGGCATCCTCCTTGACGGCCTGCAAGAACGCATCGGTCACGCGCACTGAATTGTTCGAATTCTGGCCCGAGACAGAGATATAGGCTTCCGAATCCCAATCGGTGTCATAGGTCGGGAATTCGATGCTGTCATATCCCTGCTTTGCATATTGCAGAATGCGGGCGGTGTAGGTTTCCGGGATCATCGCGGCTTTCGCAGCCTTGATCGCGGCTTTCAGGCTGGGGTTCTTTGCCGGGTCAACGGCATCCTCCGTGCTGCCATCCCATGCCTTGATCGCGCCAAAAATATCGTTCAGGCGCGCGGAGTGCAGCTTGGAACCGGCAACAAGCGAGGCGACCTTTTGTTCTTCGATCACCTTCCAGTTGATGAATTCCTCGATATCGGGATGGTCCATGTCGCAAATGACCATCTTGGCCGCGCGGCGCGTGGTCCCGCCCGACTTGATCGCACCAGCGGCGCGATCCCCGATTTTCAGGAAACCCATCAACCCGGAGGATTTACCGCCGCCCGACAGTTTCTCACCTTCACCACGCAGTGAGCTGAAATTGGTCCCGGTGCCGGAACCATACTTGAACAGGCGCGCCTCGCGCACCCAAAGATCCATGATGCCACCGTCATTGACCAGATCATCCGACACGGACTGGATGAAGCAGGCATGGGGCTGCGGGTGTTCATAGCTGGATTTTGACTTCACCAGCTTGTGCGTGAAGGGGTCGACATAAAAGTGACCCTGCGACGGGCCGTCGATGCCATAGGCCCAATGCAGCCCGGTGTTGAACCATTGAGGAGAGTTCGGGGCCGCCATCTGCGCGGCCAGCATGAAGCGCATCTCGTCGAAATAGGCGCGGGCGTCTTCTTCGGTGGCGAAATACTGGCCTTTCCAGCCCCAGTAGCACCATGCGCCCGCCAAGCGGTCGAACACCTGCTTAGCGCTGGTCTCGCCGATGTAGCGCGCGTCCTCGGGCAATTCTGCCAATGCATCGGTATCGGCGACCGAGCGCCACAGGAATTCCGGCACGCCCTCTTCGGCGACTTTCTTCAGGCGCGCTGGAACCCCGGCCTTGCGGAAATATTTCTGCGCGATCACGTCGCTTGCGACCTGGCTCCAGCCCTTCGGCACTTCGACCGCGTCATTGCGGAACACAACTGTCCCATCGGGGTTGCGGATTTCGGAAACCGTGGTTGTGAATTCCAGCGCCGCGTAAGCGTCTGCCGATGCCGTGGTGAAATGCCGTTCGATTTTCATGTGCCTGTCGCCCCTGACTGCATTGGTTCTGCGCCGGATCGGCGCGGTCGAATGTCGGCTGAACAAGGCACGCTCTATCGGCTGCTGAACGCAGGCGTCCGGCGTTTGGCGACCGGGCGTTTTCCAAAATGCTGTTTTCCCTGTCCCAACGCCCACCCGCGCTTCGTGTCGCTTACTAGATGTAGTGGGCATCGTGCTGACTGGCACAAACTGACGTATTTTGCGGTGGCGCGTCAACGGAAAAATTACGCTTCCGTGAAGCTATTTTCGCTTGACTGTCACGGACCTGTGCAGGGCTTTGGAAAGACTCGGATTTTTCCGTGGCTTGGCTGTGGCCGGGCTGCACAAACGCGCTGGGTGGTGGTGCAGATCGGCACCACGCACAATATCTGGGCAACGCGCGCGGTTGTGCTACTCTTTGAGTGACGGAATGCGATGATTGCAAAGGGCCATGACCGACACACCGCTCATCACCCGGCCCGAGGGGCTGTATTGCCCGGCGGGGGACTTCTACATTGACCCGCTGCGCCCCGTCGCGCGGGCGTTGATTACGCATGGCCACGCGGACCACGCCCGCGCGGGGCACGGGGCGGTGCTGGCCACGGCGCAGACGCTCGACATCATGGCGCTGCGCTATGGCGCGGCATTTTGCCAGAGCAGACAGGTTGCCGAAGGGCAAATGCGAATCGGGGATGCAACCGTCAGCTTTCACCCGGCGGGGCATGTGCTGGGGTCTGCCCAGATCAAGGTGGAAAGCGCGGGGCCGAGCGTGGTCGTGACCGGCGATTATGCCCGCACCCCGAACCCGGCTTGTGCGCCGTGGGAGCCCGTGCCCTGCGACATCTTCGTGACCGAGGCGACCTTTGCGCTGCCGGTCTTTCGCCATCCCGACCCGGCGCAGGAAATCGGCAAATTGCTGGCATCGGTCGCGGCATTTCCGGACCGCGCGCATCTGGTCGGCGCCTATGCTTTGGGCAAGGCGCAGCGCGTCATCATGCTGTTGCGCCAAGCGGGCTATGACGCGCCGATCTACATTCACGGCGCGTTGCAAAAGCTGTGCGATTACCACCTGTCCCAAAGCGTGCCCTTGGGCGATTTGCGCCCCGCCACGGTCGCGTGCGGCAAGAAGGGTGATTTCGCGGGTGCGATCATCGTCGCGCCACCATCGGCCTTTGCCGCGACATGGGCGCAGCGATTTCCCGACCCGGTCATCTGCTTTGCAAGCGGCTGGATGATGGTGCGCGCGCGGGCGCGGCAACGGGGGGTGGAATTGCCGCTGATCATTTCCGACCATGTGGACTGGCCTGAACTGACCGCGACCATCACCGAATTGAACCCGGCCGAAACATGGGTCACGCATGGCCGCGAGGATGCGATCTTGCGCTGGTGCGCGTTGCAGGGGCGCGTCGCAAAGCCCTTGCGGCTGGTCGGCTACGAGGATGAACCGGAATGATCGGGGCCTTTGCAGACCTGCTGGAGCGGTTGGCCTTCACCCCGCAACGCTTGCGCAAGCTGGACCATCTGCGCCAGTATTTCGCGGCCCAGCCCGACCCCGAGCGCGGGTTGGCGCTCGCGGCGCTGACGGGCGATCTGGGGTTGCGGGCGGTCACGCCGTCTTTATTGCGCGGGCTTGCAAGCGATCGGCTGGACCCGGAACTCTTCGCCATCAGCTACGACTTTGTCGGCGATCTGGCCGAAACCATCGCTTTGGCATGGCCGGACGCAGTGCCGGGGCCGGATGTGGCCTTGTCCGATCTGGTGGCCGAATTGCGCGACACGCCGAAAGCGGGCCTGCCGCAGGCGATTGCCGCGCGGCTCGACGCGCTTGGTCCATCTCAACGCTACGCATACCTGAAGCTCGCCACGGGCGGCTTGCGCGTGGGCGTCTCTGCCCGACTGGCGCGGCAGGCGGTGGCGGATTTCGGCGGGCTGGCGCTGGCAGAGGTGGAAGAGCTTTGGCACGGGCTGACCCCACCCTATGCCGAGCTGTTCGCATGGGCCGAGGGGGGCGCGAAACCCGTCTCTGCCGCGCGCGCGCCGTTCCGGCCTGTGATGCTCTCGACCGCGATCGACCTTGACGGCTTGCAGGTGCTGGACCCGGCAGACTTCACCGCCGAATGGAAATGGGACGGCATCCGCGTGCAAGCCGTATCCGACCATGGCACAAGGCGGCTTTATTCGCGCACGGGCGATGACATTTCTGGCGCGTTCCCAGACCTGCTGGCGGCGCTGAATTTCGATGGCGTGATCGACGGCGAGTTGTTGGTGCGACGGGGCGATCAGGTCGCTCCTTTCAACGATCTGCAAACCCGGCTTGGCCGTAAAGCCCCCAGCGCCAAGCTGCAAGCCAGCCATCCGGCAGCCTTGCGCGCCTATGACCTGCTGATCTGGGCGGGGCGCGACTTGCGGGGCGAGAGCTTTGCCATCCGCCGCGCGGCGTTGGAGCAAGCGGTTGTGGCGCTGGACCCGGCGCGGGTGGACCTGTCGCCCCTGCTTCCCTTTGCGAGCTGGGACGATCTCGCCCGCCTGCGTGCGGACCCGCCGAATGCGGTTATCGAAGGGGTGATGATCAAGCACCGCGCCAGCCCCTATCTGGGCGGTCGGATCAAGGGGCATTGGTTCAAGTGGAAACGCGACCCGATGCGGGTTGATGCCGTTCTGCTGTATGCTCAACGCGGACATGGCAAACGCTCGGGCTATTATTCCGACTTCACCTTCGGGGTGTGGGATGCGGGCGCGCTGGTGCCAGTGGGCAAGGCTTATTTCGGCTTTACCGATGCCGAGTTGAAAGAGCTGGACCGTTTCGTGCGCAACAACACGGTCGAGCGGTTCGGGCCGGTGCGCGCGGTCGCGCCTTTGATGGTGGTGGAGGTGGCGTTTGAAGGGCTGAACCTGTCGCCGCGCCACAAATCTGGCGTAGCCATGCGGTTCCCGCGCATTTCGCGCCTGCGGGCGGACAAGCCTGCGGTGGACGCGGATACGTTGGAGAGCTTGAGAGCGCTTTTGCCAAAATGAGGGGCTGCGCCCCAAGGCTATATTTGAGGGGGGCGCTGCCCCCTACGCGCGTGCCGCGCGTGCCCCCCGGCGTATTTGGGGCAAGATGAAGCGAGGGGAACCATCCGGGTGCGCGTGCCGGTGGTGATGGCATGGCCCTTGGGAACCAAAGCGGTCAGCGCAGGATTGGTGGCGTCAAGCCCGCCGGTATAGGCCCCGTAGGCGGGAAGGATCAGGTGATCTGCCCCGACAAGGAAAGCGGGCAGGCGGCGGCCCGCCAGCGTGATCTTGGGGTGGTAATGGCCAGAGATGTCGGGGCCTTGGGCGGCGATATGGCGCAGGGTCAGGCCGCTTAGGGTTAGGTCCGGTAATCCCGACGCCTGCGGGTCGTGATTGCCGGTAATCCAGACGGTTTCGTGCTGCGCCGCGATCTGGTTCAGTGTGGCGCTTGCCTCTTGGGGGAGTGCGGTTGCAGCCGCGTCGTCGTCGAACGTGTCGCCCAACGCGATAAGCCGCTGCGCGCGGGTGCTGTGCAAATCGTTTGCAAGGCGCGCGAGGGTTGCTTGTGTCTCGTAAGGGGGCAGCAGCGCGCCGCCGCGCCTTGCCATGCGTTCGGATTTGCCCAAATGCAGGTCGGCCACCAAAAGCGCATCCTGCGCAGGCCAGTGCAGCGCGCCCGTGGGCAGCGCGGTGAAGCTTTGGCCGTGGAACGTGAAGGCGGTCATGCGCTGGTTTTGGCGCGGCCTTCATCCAACTGCAAGCCCGCCTCTGCCATCATGCGGGTGGCTTCCTCGTCCAGCAGCCGCTCAGAGCCGGCCCCACGTATGGGAATGCGGCCCGCTTCCAGCATCAGGGGTGCTGCGAAGGGCGTGACATGGGGCGGCAGCGAATGCACGATATGGGGCCGCGCGCGCAGCATTTCCTCGATCCGGCCGAAATCGGCCAGCCCGCGCATGGATTCCTGCTTGGTGATGCGCAAGAGCAGATGATCGGGGTCGAATTTGCGCAAGGTGTCATAGAGGATATCGCTGGAAAACGTTGCCTGTTTGCCGGATTTGCGCTGGCCCGGCAGGTTCCTTTGCAACAGTCCCGAAATGGTGGCGACCGCACGGAAGGTGCGTTTCATCACGGCGTTTTCGGCGAGCCATGTTTCCATCCCGTCGCGCAGGCCATCGGGGTCCAGCAGCGGGGCCGGGTCGCGCACCGGGTCGAGCGACCAGACCAGCAGCGCGTAATCGGTGGCCACAAAGCCCAAGGGCGCGAGCTTGGCTTGCTCCATGCGGTGCGTCAGCAGCAAGCCAAGCGTCTGGTTGGCGTTGCGCCCCGCGAAGGAGTAAAGCGCGAAATACCACCGCCCGCCGCGAAGAAAACTCTCGCAGGTCATGGTGCCGGGGGTCGGAAGCGTTGCCACCTCTGCCTGAAGGGCCAGCCATTCGGCGGTGTGATCGGGCAGGGCGGCCCAAGTCGCCTTGTCGCCGATCAGGTCCAGCACGCGGGCCGAAAGTTCGGTCGAGGTGGCCATTTTCAGCCCGTTGAACACGGCGATCTTGGGTTCTCGAGTGGGTTGAGGCGTGACCTCGACCACCATGTCGCGCAAGCGGTCGTAGCGCACGGTTTGGCCGCCGATCAGGAAGGTGTCGCCGGGGGACAGCGACGCTGCGAAGCTTTCCTCGATCTCGCCCAAGGGGGCACCGCCGCGCGGGCCGCGCCGGACGGATAGCAGTTCGGGTGCCACGATGGTGCCGATATTCATCCGAATATCGCGGGCGGCGCGCGGGTCGCGGAGCTGCCATTGGCCGTTTCGCTGCATCAGCCGTTGCCAGCGGTCATAGGCCCGCAGCGCGTAGCCGCCGGTGGCGACGAAATCCAGACAATCGTCGAATTGCGCGCGGCTCAGGCCCGCATAGGGGCCAGCGCGGCGGATTTCGTGGAACAGTGCATCGGCGTCGAACGGCCCCGCGCAAGCCAGTGTCAGGATGTGTTGGCAGAGCACGTCCAAGCCCCCTACCGGGGGCAGGCCGTCGCCGTCCAACTCTCCCGCTTGCACGGCTTGCAGCGCAGCGATGCATTCCAGCACCTCGAACCGGTTTGCGGGCACGATGCGGGCGCGCGAGGGCGTGTCAAACCGGTGGTTCGCGCGGCCAATGCGCTGCACCATCCGCTTGATGTTCTTGGGCGCGCCGATCTGGATGACCAGATCCACATCGCCCCAATCCAGCCCCAGATCGAGCGAGCCAGTCGCTACCACCGCGCGTAACGTGCCTTGCGCCATGGCCGCTTCGACCTTGTGGCGCGCGTCGCGCGACAGGCTGCCATGGTGCAACCCGATGGGCAGGTTTTCATCATTGACCGCCCAGAGCGCCTGAAAGAACAATTCTGCCTGCGCGCGGGTGTTAATGAAGACAAGCGTCAGGCGGGCCTTGCGGATAGCCGCCAGCACGTCGCGCGCGGCATAAGCACCGCCTGCGCCTGACCATGGCGGCGTGGCGGTGGTGGGTAGCATGGCAATGTCGGGGGGCGGGCCGGGATCGGCCAAAACCACATCGGCGCCGCCCATGAATTGCGCAAGGGCTTCGGGGTTTTCGACGGTCGCCGACAGCCCCGCCATGCGCAGCCCCGGCGCAAGATTCATCAGCCGCGCCAGCCCGAGCGCCAGTTGATCGCCGCGCTTGCTGTCCGCTAGGGCGTGAATCTCGTCGATGACCACGCGTTTTAGCCCCGCGAAGATGCGCGGCGCTTCCGGGTAGGATAGCATCAGCGCCAAGCTTTCAGGCGTGGTCAGAAGCACATGCGGCGGGTCCACGCGTTGACGGGCGCGGCGGGTGGCAGAGGTGTCGCCGGTGCGGTCTTCAATGCGTAAATCGAGCCCCAGATCGGCCACGGGCCGCGACAGATTACGCGCAATGTCATGCGTCAGCGCCTTGAGCGGCGAGACATAGAGCGTGTGCATCCCCGGCCCCATCGCGCCGGTGCAGGCATCGGCCAGCGTGGGCAGAAACCCCGCCAGCGTCTTGCCGCCGCCGGTGGGGGCGATCAACAGCGCATGGCCGGGCGCGCGCAGCATGTCCAACTGGTGCCGGTGGGGCTGCCAGCCTTGAGCGGTGAACCAGTTTGCAAGCGGGGCGGGGAGGGGCTGTGTCATGTCGCCCTGCAAGCTAGGGCGCGGGCCGGGCAGGGGAAGCTATCTGAATTATATATAAACTTTATAGTATACATGTGTAATTTGCCCTGTTAGGCTTTGCTCACATCACTAGGGAGGATGGACCATGACAAAGACCAAACTGACACCTTTTGCGAGCCTTTTGGGCGCTGTTGCTGGCTTGGCCCTTGCCGCGCCCGCCTTTGCGCAGGATTTCCCCAGCCGGGCAATCGAATATATCATTCCGTTCAATCCGGGCGGCGAATCCGACATTACCGCGCGGATGCAAGAACCGATGATGGAAGAGGCGCTGGGCGTCGGCGTGAACGTGCGCCATCAGCCGGGCGGCGGTGGCGCGGTCGCTTGGGCAGAGTTCCAAGGCAATGCCGAACCCGATGGGCATGAAATTATCGGCATCAACCTGCCGCATATCGTGGGCCAGCCCATTCAGCGGGCCGATTCCGGGTATACGACCGACGGGTTTGATATCATCACGTGGTTCCACTTCACGCCGCATGTGCTGGTGGTGCGCGCCGACAGCCAGTTTCAGACGCTTGAGGATGTGGTGAATTTCGCCAAGGAGAACCCGCAATCGCTGACCGTGGGCGGGTCGGGCACCTTTTCCGGCAACCATCTGGAAACCTTGCGGATGGAGCAACTGACCGAAGCGGATGTGACCTATATTCCCTTCACCGGAACCGGGCCGTTGCCTGCGGCTATCTTGGGCGGTCATGTGGGGGCGGTGATCTCGAACTCCACGCTGGCGGTGCAGATGGGCGATGATGTGCGCACGCTCGCCGTGGCGTCGGAAGAACGGTTGAATGTTTTGCCAGACACCCCCACCTTCCGCGAATTGGGCTACGACATTGTCGGCGGCACCTATCGCGGTGTGGCCGCGCCCAAAGGCACGCCGGCCGACCGGGTCGAGATGCTGGCAGACCTGTTCACCGAGATGAACACCACCATGGCAGAGCGGCAGGTGCCGATGGGCTTCCAGATGACCGATATTCGCGGTCAGGCGGCGGTCGATCTGCTGGCGCGCCTGCGCGACCAATATGGCGATTTCCTGACGCAATAATCGTTTTGCCCCGGCGGGCCTGGCCTGCCGGGGCCTTCGACCACAATTCAACCCGTAAGGACCGATCATGGATGTCCTGATCGCGGCGGCCTTGGCCGTTCTGCAACCCCATATGCTGTTGATCGTGCTGCTGGGCGTGACGGCGGGCCTGTTTGTCGGCGCGCTACCGGGGCTGACGGCTACGATGGCGCTGGCGCTGATGCTGCCCTTCACCTTCGCCATGGACGCGCTGGAAGGGCTGGTCGCCCTTGGCGCAGTCTATATGGGCACGATCTATGGCGGCGCGTTCACCGCCATCCTGATCAACACGCCCGGCACACCGTCGTCCATCGCCACCACGTTTGATGGTCACCCGATGGCCAAACAGGGCCGCGCGCTGGAAGCGATCAGCATTGCCACGATCGCCTCGGTCGTGGGCGGCGTTGTGGGCGTGGTGTTCCTGCTGCTGGCCGCGCCGCCCTTGGCGCAACTGGCGCTGAAATTCGGCCCGTCAGAGATGTTCTGGGTCGCCATTCTGGGGCTGACGCTGATCGGCTCGCTTTCGACCGGATCAGTGCTGAAGGGCCTGCTGGGCGGCGCGCTGGGCCTGTTGATCGGGACCATCGGCATTTCGCCCATCGGCGGCGAATCGCGCTTTACCTTCGGCTGGCCACCGCTTCAGGCCGGGATTTCGTTGATCGTGGCGCTGATCGGCCTGTTCGTTATCCCCGAATTGCTGAACATGATGCGCCAAGGCCGCGCGGCAATCGACAGCACAGCGGGTTTGGGTGATGGCGGCTTTCGCTTTGGCGGCGCCATGCGCACGGTGTTCAGCAAGCCGGTGAACCTGATCCGGTCCTGCCTGATCGGCCAGATCATTGCGATCATTCCGGGCGCGGGCGGGTCGATCACCTCGCTTGTGGCCTATAACGAGGCCAAGCGCGGATCAGACGACCCCGACAGCTTCGGCAAGGGCAACCCGGAAGGGCTGGTCGCGTCCGAATCCAGCAATAACGTGATGGTCGCGGGGTCGATGGTGCCGCTGCTGACGCTGGGCATTCCCGGCGCGCCGCCCGATGCGGTCATCCTTGGGGTGATGCTGCTGCACGGTCTGCGACCGGGGTTGGAGCTGTTTTCGGAAACCGGCGTTCTGGCCAATGGCTTCATCATCTCGATGGGTCTGGCCGCGCTGATGCTGATCCCGGTCGGCCTGCTGGGCGGGCGGCTGATCTACCAAGTCATCATGCGGACACCGCATTACTTTCTGGTGCCGACCATTCTGGTCATCACCATGCTGGGCACCTATGCGCTGCGCAACAATCTGGTCGATGTTGCGCTGATGCTGGGGCTGGGTGTCGTGGGCTTCGGCATTCGCGGGCTTGGGCTGGATGCCGCCCCGATCGTGCTGGGGCTGATCTTGGGCACTATTGCCGAACAAGGCTATGTCCAGACCATCTTGGGCGGCATGGCGATGGATATTCCCCAACTGCGCCTGCTGGAAAACACCCTCAGCCAGATCCTGATCGTGCTGACGGTGGCGGTCATAGGCTGGACAGCTTGGCCCCGCAAGCACAGGCGGAAGGAGTAAGCCCATGCGCATCAGGCTCAACACGGAATTGCTCAGCGGCCTGTTCGGGCTGGCCCTTGCGGCTTTGTTCTTCTTCAACCGTGGTAATGTCGGCTTTCTAAGCGCGGTCTTCCCGAACACGGTGCTTGTGTTGCTGGCGGCCTTCTCGGCGCTGCTGATCTTGCGCGGCGTGATCGCGGGGGAACCGACCACATTGTCCATGGATGGCGCTGGCTCTGTTCTGATCGGGATCGGGGTGATGGCGGCATGGTGGTTGGGCATAAAATATATCGGCTTTGTCACCACCTCCGTGCCGCTTTTCGCAGGCCTAGCACTGGTTATGAAACGCCGCGCCGGACCGCTGGCGCCGCGCGACTACCTGATCGCGCTTGGCGTTGCGCTGGTGGTTGTTGGCGGATTTTACTGGGTGTTTTCAGAGGTTCTGGGCATTCGCCCCTTCCGCGCGCCCTTGCTGTGAACTGACATAAAGGACCCTGAATGCCTCGCGTCGTCATTTCCGAATTCATGGACGAACCCGCAATCGACTGGCTGCGCGCGCGCCATGAGGTGATCTACGATCCCGCGCTGGTCGATGACCCCGCCGCCCTGCGCGCCGCCTGCGCGGATGCGGCGGGCCTGATCGTGCGCAACCGCACGCAGGTCGATGCGGCGCTGATGGATGCGGCCCCCGGCCTGCGCGCCATAGGGCGGCTGGGCGTGGGTCTCGACAATATCGACACTGAAACCGCCAAGGCGCGCGGCGTCGCCGTGTTCCCGGCCACGGGCGGCAACGTCACCTCGGTTGCGGAATATGTCATCACCGCACTCATGGTGTTGCGCCGGGGCGCGTGGCTGGGCAGCGCAGAGGTGTTGTCGGGCGCATGGCCCCGCCAACGCATGATGGGGCTGGAGGTGGAAGGCGCGTCCCTTGGTCTTGTGGGCTTCGGCGCCATCGCACAGGCCACGGCGGACCGCGCCCGTGCGCTGGGCATGTCAATTGCCGCCTATGACCCATATCTGCCCGCCGATAACCCGGCATGGCAGGGCATCGCGCGGTTCGATGATCTGGACAAGCTGACCGCCCATGCCGATGCGCTTAGCCTGCATGTGCCGCTGACAGACGCAACGCGCGGCCTGTTCGGCGCGGACCGGCTGGCGATGATGAAACCGGGGGCGGTGCTGATAAACACCGCGCGCGGGCATATCGTGGATGAGGGGGCTTTGGCGGATGCGCTGCACTCCGGCCATCTGGGCGGCGCGGCGATCGATGTCTTCGCGTCTGAACCCTTGGGCGCGGGCAGCCCGTTGGAGGGCGCGCCCAACCTGATCGCCACGCCGCATATCGCGGGTGTCACGGTCGAATCCAACACAAGGATAAGCTGGATCACGGTGCGCAATGTGGATGGGGCTTTGGCTGGGTAAGGTTGCAGACACCAGCACGTTGGCCAAGCCCTGCTACATCGCCTATCTGAATGTCTTATTTAAGTAGCAAAAGCATTGAATTATATTATTGGAACTTTGGCGACTCGTGGTTAGGCATGTTGCCTTTAAACTGGGTATGAATATCGTGGCGGTTGATGTATGACTGGCTGTCGCCTATCTCCTCCAGCGTAGCAGCCTTTAATTTTCCGAAGGATGTTCGAATGATTAAAAAAATGGCCAAATTGAGCGATGCGATTATTTCGTTTCAGGAGAATACTTTGCACTGCCCCTCCTGTGATGGAGTGTATCTCCACCAAGGCCGTGTCGAAGTCTTCAATCGTGCGGAGGATGCCGACGAAGGAACTCATGTTGTAGACACTGATACGGTTCAGGCGGACCGAAATCTCGCTGGTAATCCAAGCAACCGGCGTCAAGGACTAAAAATGAACTTTTTCTGCGAAACCTGTCATGCTGACGTTTGGCTTCTCATTTATCAGCACAAAGGAAATACATTTGTTAGGATGGAATATCAGGATAGCGAGAACTGATTTCTGACACAGGTTGTCGCGTTTTTTGGCGTTAAAGCTGTGATGTAAAAATCGTAATTCGATTACCCCTTCGGCGGGATAGAATACGTCATCGACGCCCGCGCCGCCGGGCGGGTGTCGCCCTCGGCGTAAATCAAGGCATCTCCCACTGCCAGAACGCGCCCCAATTTCAAAAGCCGGGTCTCGCACAGCAAATCCACCCCCGCAGGCGGTTTGCGCATGAAATCCATGCCCGCATTGGTGGTCACGGTCAGGGCCTTGGGGCCGATCATGCTCAGGATGGTCAGGTAAACCGCCACATCGGCCAGCGCGAACAGCGTCGGTCCTGACACCGTGCCACCGGGGCGCAAATGCGCGGGGCTGGGCAGCAGGCGCAGTGTCAGGGCATTGGGCTGGGCTGCGTCCACCCGAAACATATGCGCCACTTCGGGAAAATCCTGCGCCAGAAACACGTTGAGCGCGTCGCGGTCCATTTTCATCGTCGCTCCTTTGCGGGTTGTCCCGCACATGCTAGGCAGGTGCAGTTACACGCCAAAGGGGGCCAGAATGGAAGACGAAATCCTGACATGTGACGTAACGGACGGCGTGGCCCGGCTTGTGATGAATCGTCCTGCCAAGTTGAATGCCTTGTCGGATGCCATGCTTGCTGCCCTTACCGACAAGTTGACGGCCTTGGGGGATGTCCCCGATGTGCGTGTCATCATTCTGGCGGGCGCGGGCAAGGCGTTCTGCGCAGGCCATGATCTGAAAGAGATGCAGGCGGGGCGCGCGGCCCCTGATGGAGGTGCAGCCTATTTCAACGACCTGTTCGCGCGGTGTGGCGCGCTGATGCAGCTTATCCCAAGCCTTCCCCAGCCGGTGATTGCCGAAGTGCACGGAATTGCCACCGCCGCCGGGTGCCAGTTGGTCGCTACCTGCGATCTGGCTGTGGCCGCCGAAGGCACACGCTTTGGGGTAAATGGTGTGAATATCGGGCTGTTTTGTTCCACCCCTATGGTCGCGCTGACCCGCAATATCGGGCGCAAGGCGGCGTTCGAATTGCTGACCACGGGTCAGTTCGTTGATGCTGCACGCGCGGTCGAGTTGGGGCTGATCAACCGCGCCGTGCCACAAGACGCGCTGGAAGCCGAGACACGCCAAATGGCCCAGACCATCGCGGCGAAACTGTCGGCGGCAGTCAAGATCGGCAAGCGCGCATTCTATGACCAAGCGCAGATGAATTTGGCCGAAGCCTACGCGCATACGGGCCGGGTGATGGCCGACAATATGCTGCTGCGCGACACCGACGAGGGGATCAACGCATTCCTTGAAAAACGCGCCCCAGACTGGGCCTGATTGCGCGACGCGGCGTCACTGGCTGGGGATGCGTCGATTTTGCACTATGTCTAAAGCCTGCATGCCGCTAAAACACATCTGATTATGTGAGGGAGAGATACGCCTATGAAGGTTCTTGTGCCTGTCAAGCGCGTGATTGACTACAACGTGAAAGTCCGCGTTAAAGCGGATGGCAGCGGTGTCGATCTGGCCAATGTGAAAATGTCGATGAATCCGTTCGACGAAATTGCTGTCGAAGAAGCGATTCGCCTGAAAGAAAAAGGCGTTGTGACCGAAGTGGTCGCAGTGTCCATCGGGGTGAAGCAAGCGCAGGAAACGTTGCGCACGGCTTTGGCCATGGGCGCGGACCGCGCGATCCTGATCGTCGCAGCGGATGACGTGCATACCGACATCGAACCGCTGGCCGTGGCCAAGTTGCTGAAAGCGGTAATCGATGAAGAGCAGCCGGGCATGGTGCTGTGCGGCAAGCAGGCGATCGACAATGACATGAACGCCACCGGGCAGATGCTCGGCGCGCTCACCGGCTGGGCGCAGGCGACCTTCGCCTCTCAGGTCGAAGTTTCGGGCGACACTGCCACCGTCACCCGCGAGGTTGATGGCGGTTTGCAGACCATCAAGATCAAGCTGCCGGCGATCATCTCTGTCGATCTGCGCCTGAACGAGCCGCGCTATGCGTCGCTGCCGAACATCATGAAGGCCAAGAAAAAGCCGCTCGATGAAAAGACCGCCGCTGATTACGGCGTCGATGTCAGCCCGCGCCTGAGCGTGGTCAAGACGTCTGAGCCTGCTGCACGTGCGGCTGGTGTGAAGGTCGGCTCGGTTGATGAGCTGATGGCGAAACTCAAGGATGAAGCGGGGGTTATCTGATGGCTGTTCTTCTTCTTGCCGAAATCACCGATGG
This sequence comes from Paracoccaceae bacterium, assembly GCA_016937725.1. Lineage (GTDB taxonomy): Bacteria > Pseudomonadota > Alphaproteobacteria > Rhodobacterales > Rhodobacteraceae > Roseinatronobacter. The sequence continues at coordinate 25,353 of JAFGVZ010000084.1, forward strand.
CGCGCTGAACATGGACGCCACGTCCAAGGCAGCGACCGCCGCCAAGAAGCTGGGCGATGTGACCGTGCTTTGCGCCGGTGCGAAAGCCGCCGATGCCGCCGCGCAAGCCGCGAGTATCGACGGCGTATCCAAGGTTCTGTGCGCCGAGGATGCAAGCCTTGGCCACCGTCTGGCCGAACCGACGGCGGCGCTGATCGTGTCGCTGGCGGGCGGCTATAGCCACATCCTCGCGCCCTCGACCACCGACGCCAAGAACATCCTGCCGCGCGTGGCGGCCCTGCTGGACGTGATGGTCCTGTCGGATGTGACCGCTGTGGTCGATGCCGATACGTTCGAGCGCCCGATCTATGCGGGCAACGCCATCCAGACCGTGAAATCGGCGGATGCGACCAAGGTGATGACGATCCGCACTTCGACATTCGAGGCGGCAGGGCAGGGCGGGCACGCCCCGGTTGAAACGATTGGTGCTGCCGAAAACCCCGGCCTGTCGGAATGGGTCGAAGACAAGGTCGCGGCCTCTGACCGCCCCGAACTGACCAGCGCCAAGGTGGTCGTGTCGGGCGGGCGCGGCGTCGGCTCGGAAGAGCAATTCAAGATTATCGAAGGGTTGGCCGACAAGCTGGGCGCGGCTGTCGGTGCGTCCCGCGCGGCGGTCGATTCGGGCTATGCCCCGAACGATTGGCAAGTGGGCCAGACCGGAAAGGTTGTTGCCCCAGACCTGTATATCGCGGTCGGCATCTCTGGTGCGATCCAGCACTTGGCAGGGATGAAGGACAGCAAAGTCATCGTCGCTATCAACAAGGACGAAGAAGCGCCGATCTTCCAAGTCGCCGATTACGGGCTGGTGGGC
>JAFGVZ010000085.1 GCA_016937725.1 Paracoccaceae bacterium
CTCTGGTGCGATCCAGCATTTGGCGGGGATGAAGGACAGCAAAGTCATCGTCGCTATCAACAAGGACGAAGAAGCGCCGATCTTCCAGGTTGCCGATTACGGGCTGGTGGGCGATCTGTTCACCTTGGTGCCGGAACTGACTGAAAAGCTGTAATGCGGTATCGCTTCGAATACCAAAGGGCGCCCATCGGGCGCCCTTTTTCGTGAAAAAACCTACCTGCTACATCTGCGTGTTCAGGTCTTTCAGCAGCCGCCCATGCTGGCGCACTTCTGCCAGCACATCGCCAAAGGTCTCCAGCCCCTTGGCCTGCAACATCGGCAGTAGCTTCAAGAACGCATCCGCCGTGGCGACCGTGTCGCCAATAGCGGTGTGCCGCGCCTCTTCGGGGATGGTTATGCCCAGCCGCGCGGTCAGCGCATCCAGCGAATGCTGTTCCAACTGGCCATAAACCACCGCCGACAGCAGCACCGTGTCCAGCACCGGATGGTCGAATTGGACGCCGATGTCTTTCTCGTGGCGGCGCAGGAATTCCATGTCAAACGGCGCATTATGGGCGATCAGCACAGCGCCACGGGCGAAATCGTGGAAGCGTTTGCCCGCTTCGGAAATGGTCGGCGCGCCTTTGACCATATCCTCGGTTATGCCATGCACATCGGTCGAGCTTTGCGGAATGGGCCTGGCCGGATCGACCAGCGTGTCGAACACCTCTCGCCGCACGCGGCGGCCATTGACCACGCGCACGGCGGCGATTTGCACGATCTCGTCCATCGAGGGTGTCAGGCCCGTGGTTTCGGTATCGAACACCACATAGGTCAGGTCTTCCAGCCGACTTTCCAGAACGCCCGCGTTACGCTCTTTCGACAAAAGGTCGAAATCATAGACCACGTCGCGCTCGATTGGCGCGGGCCGGGTCGTGGCGCGGCGGGCCTGCGGGATGGGCAGACGCACACAGGCATGGCCGTTGCGGCGCGTTTCAGTCCAAGCTTCGGTCATATGCGCTTGCAGGACCGCGCGCGCTGTCACATCGGGCAAATCGGAGTCGATGCTGTCGCCAAGCCAGCCGTCAAACTCGCCCACGGGCAAGGGCGGGCCTTGCCAGATCAGGTCTAGGATCGCGCCGGGTCCGTCCTCTTCGGCCAGCACCAGCCGGAACGTCTTGGCACGTTTGGTCGCGGATAATTTGCCGCCCAGCCATCGGAAGAACATGGCCAGTTCGAAACCGTCGCAGGTCAGCACCAATTCCGGGCCTTCGGTTTCCAGAAACAGCCCATCAGCGGTGAATTGCGCCTCTATCCCGTCCAGCAGATCGCGCGAGCGGGTGCGGGTCTGCGGCAGCCATTCGCCGCGCGTGGCGTCATGGCGCGCGCCCAGCTCCGTAATCGCAGTGGCAAGCGTGTGCACCTCGGCCTGCATGGCTTGGGTCAGGTTGGTCTCATGCGCCATATCGGGGCTTTCGGCCAGCACACCGATGACCGTTTGCAGGTTGGCAGCGGGGCGGCGCACACGGTCGAACACCTCTTGCAGCAGCGCTTCTCGGGCGGCATGGGCGGCAAGGTCTGCCGTCACATCGCGCAAGGTCAGCACGAAGCCGGGGCGGCGGGTATTGTCGGTGCGGCGCAGCACGCGCATTCGGCCTGATAGCAGCCGACCGCTGGCGGTGGTGGCACACATCAGGTCTGACACGGCATCGGGGTCGTCCAGCTGGCGCAGGCGGTCATAGGCGTGACGCACTGGCCCTTCGCGCAGGTAATCCAGCAGGTTGCGGTCCAAGCCCGGCGCGCCAGCCGCTTCCAGAATGGTCACGGCTTGCCCGTTGTAAAACGCCAGTTGGAAATCGGCATTACATAGCAGCACCGCCACCGGCACATCTGCCAAAAGCTTTTCCAGCCGCGATTTTTCGGCGGAGAGACGCGCGGTTTCGCGCGCAACGGATTCGGCAAGCGCCGAGCGGGTTTGCTCCAAGGATGCGGTGATTGCCTGCGCGGCGGGGGCCAGATCGCCAAGGTAGCGGGCCTGGTCGGCCTCTCGTGTCAAGCTACCGCCCACATTGGCATGAGCGCGGCTGCGGATGGCATTGGATAATCCATCGATGGCGCGGGCCACATTGGCGTCGAACAGATACCAGATGCCGGTCACGATAAACAGGATCAGGAAGCCCGCGATCAACCCGGCTTGCAGCATCGGACCTTCAAGGTCGGGCTGAGGGCTGCGCGACAGCGTCAGCCATGCCCCCGCAGCGATCGAGACCATGCCCCCGATGGCGATCAATGCAAAGAACAGCAGAACGCGGATACGAAGGGACAGCCGGTCAAGCATTGCGCGCGCCTTCGGGCGCGGGCACACGTTCGCTGGCCAGCATGCGGCGCACTTCCTCGCGCAGTTCTTTCAACTCGAACGGTTTAGAGATGAACCCATCCGCCCCCATGGCCAAACCTTTGCGCCGCTCCATGGCCGATCCGCGCGCGGTCATCATCAGAATGCGCACGTCGTCGCAGTCGCGGTTCGCGCGCACGCTTTGGCAAATCTCGTAGCCCGAGACTTCGGGCAGCATGACATCCAGCAGCACCAGATCGGGCTTGCGGGTGCAGATCATGTCGACCGCGCCTGCGCCGGTGGCAAGGCGGGTCTGGGCATAACCTTCGCGGGTCAGCAGGTAGTCCAGAGCAATGGCGATGTTATCCTCATCCTCGATCACCAATATCTCAGCCCTGCGCGCTTGATCCTCCATTGTCCTCTCCTCCTCCACAAGCCGTCGTCAGGAACGGGTCATTGGGCGCAAGCTGGAACCAATCCACATTCTGCAAGATGCCCTCATCATCCAACGTCGTGCCTTCGGACAGGTCAGCGCGGCGCCCTGCCGCACAGTCGAAGATGGATTTGAACCCGAAGGTCAGCGCCCATCTTTCTTTCAGGATCACCCCGGTCAGGACCAGATCGGGGTTGTTCGCATTGGTCTGGCGGATGCGGTTATCGATGGCGATCATCCGCGTGGTCAGCGGCACGACATAGGTCCATGGCCGATACCAGACGCGATGTTCGTTACGGCTGACAACCGTCACATCCTCTGGCAATCCCGCTTCAAAACGCCCAGCCCAGCTATATTCCAGATAGATGACCATCAGCACCATGCCCAAGGCCGCGCCGAACGGGGCGGTCCAGTCGGGTAGGCGGCGCAGGGTCAAGCGGTGCAAGATCAGGGCCACACCAAAGCCGGTGATCCCTGCCACGATGACCGCGAAAAACTCTAGAAACATGATTTGCGCCCTTTCAGCCCAAAGTGCCCGCAAACTGCCCCACGGCAGATTGCATGGTGCGCACGACGACAAAGGCGTCGCGCAGGTGGCTGCGCTCGAAATCGGACAGGTCCGATGGCGCGAGAAAATTGTCCGGTTTGCGACCCATGCGCACGAGCGTCGCTTGGTTTTCCAACCGCAGATCGGCGATCAGGTCATAGGCTTCGATCAGGTCGCGCGCGCCAGAGACAGAGATGATTCCAAGCTCTTCCGCCGCCAGAAGCCGCGCGCGGGTATTTGCCGCCGGGATGCGCCCGCGTAAAGCATAGACGCGCGCCAGATCGGTGATTGGCACCACACCGCCATGTTTCATATCGACATGGTTCTTGTGCTCTCCCGACCGGATGGTGGCAAAGCCGCGCAACAACCCCAAGGGCGGCGCGTGCTTGATGGAATTTGACACTATATGCGCCACGAAAATCGAGTTCTTGCTTGCGGCTTCCAGCGTTTCGGCCTGCAAATCCCGAAACAGGCTGACCTGCCCGCCGATGGGGCGCAGGTCGAACATGACGGATGCCAGCATCTGCGCTTCGGTCGAGGGGGTGTTGATCCAGCCCATGAAATAGCGCCGCCAGACAGAGACCGGCTGACACCAGCGTGGGTTCGTGGCCATCATGTCGCCGGGGCAATAGAAATAGCCTGCGCGGTCCAGCCCGTCGCTGACAAAACGTGCGAGCCGGGTGAAATAGGCCATGTCATCGGGCGTGGCGCTGTCGTCGATGATCAGGCAATTGTCCTGATCGCTGACGCCGGTCTGCTCTTGCCGCCCTTGGCTGCCGCAGGCTGCCCAAAGATAGGGCACGGGGGCGGGGCCGAATTCATCCTCTGCCATCCGCAGCAGGCAGCGGGTGACAGTGTCAGCAATATCGGTAATCAGCCGCGTGACCACGTCATGCGCGTTATGCGCGCCGACCAGTTGCAGCAGCAGTTGTGGGATGCGGGACGTGACCTCTGCCAACTCATCCAAGCTGGTGGCATTGGCGGCATCGCGCACGAGCTGCGCCGAGCTGATCGCCTGAAAGCGGGTCAGATCAGTCTGGGTAATCATGCCCACCAGCTTGCCGCCGCGCGTAACGGGCACATGCCCGATGCGGTGCTCCAGCATCATATGCAGAATGTCGGAGCCCAGCGCGGTAGGGTCCAGCGACATGGGATCGGGTGTCATGAACTCGGATAGCGGCGTATCAGGGCTACGCCCTTCGGCCAGCACCTTGCCAGACAGGTCGCGCGTGGTGACGATACCGACCAGACGCTCACCCTCGACCACTGGCACGCAGGAAATGCGGTGTTCGCGCAGCAATTTTGCCGCGTCTTGCGCGGTGGTGTCGGGCGTGGCGCTGCGCGGGTTGCGCACCATCAGGTCCGAGACTTTCAACGTGGCCAGATCGTTCTGGCGGCCCAATTTATTCTGGCCTTGGCCCCGGCTGAAAAACCGCTCGAAGGCTGGGAAATGGGCAATAAGGTGCCGCAATTCACCGCCCGGCAATTGCAGCAGCACGGTATCCGAGGTGGTGGTCGCCGTGGTGGCCGCGCGCCCGTCACGCAACAGGCCACGCTCGCCAAACGAATTGCGTGGGTTCAGGATAGAGACCAGCGCACCGTGGGTATCTGTCACTTCGACCGTGCCGGATTTCACCAGCCAGACGCCGCCAATCGGCTCGCCTTCGGTATAGATAACTGTGCCTGCGGGGAATTCCGTGCGGCTGAAGGAATTGGCGACGCGCGTCAATTCGTCAAGCGGCAGCGTGTCATACGGGTGAACCGATTGCAGGAATTCCAGAACCTTGGGGCTGACATCGGGCATGACATGTTTCCGGGGTGGGGTGGTCGCTCTGGACCGGGTGGGCCTGCCCCCGTTTGGCACGGGGACAGACCGCTGTCTTTGCGTTGGATCAGTGATCGACGGCCGCGCCAGCGCCTTTCGGCACGCGGATCGATTCCACCAGTTCTTGGATCTCTGCCGGAGCATCGCCCGTCATCTTGTAGACGACATATGCCGCAGCAAAGTTCAGAACCGCACCTACTGCACCGAAGCTCAGCGGCGAGATGCCAAGGATCCAGTTATCCGGGGTGTTCGCCAGCATGTTGGTGCCGGGGATGAAGAACCAGCCCAGATAGGTGAAGATGTAGAGCACGGTCGAGCCCAGACCCACGATCATACCGGTGATCGCACCAGCCGAGTTCATCTTCTTCGAGAAGATGCCCATCATGATCGCTGGGAACAGCGAGCTTGCTGCCAGACCGAAGGCCAGCGCCACCACCTGTGCGGCAAACCCCGGAGGGTTCAGGCCCAGATAGGTTGCCAAGGCAATTGCAAAGCCCATCGAGACCCGCGCGGCCAACAACTCGCCTTTTTCCGAGATGTTCGGATTGATCATAGATTTGATCAGGTCGTGGCTGACCGCAGACGAAATTGCCAGAAGCAGACCTGCTGCCGTGGACAATGCTGCTGCCAGACCGCCAGCCGCGATAAGACCGATCACCCAGCCCGGAAGCTGTGCGATTTCCGGGTTTGCAAGCACAAGAATGTCACGGTTGAAGGTGACCATCTCGTTACCGGCCCAGCCCAGTTCTTCTGCGATCGCAGGCGGGTTCGCATCGTTGTAATACTGGATAAAGCCGTCGCCGTTCTTGTCTTCAAAGGCCAGCAG
>JAFGVZ010000086.1 GCA_016937725.1 Paracoccaceae bacterium
ACCGAAGACGTATCCAGCCATGGCACCAGCGCCATCACGAAGATGGACCCGAACATCGCCAGAACCCCGAAGAACGCGGCGTCGATAATCCCGAAGGACAACCAATTCGCGGCCATCACGATCCAAACGTCAGCCGTGAAGGCCCGCAGGATGGCGTAGAAGGGCAGGAAATACCATTCCGGCACGATATGCGACGGTGTCACCAGCGGATTGGCTTCGATGTAGTTGTCCGGGTGGCCCAAGAATTGCGGCATGAAGCCGACCAGCGCCCAGAACAGGGCAAAGATTACGACCAGCGCAAACAGGTCCTTGATCACGAAATAGGGCCAGAAGGGCAGCGTATCTTTCGCGGCTTCTTCCTTCGAGGTGCGGCGCACATCGACACCGGTCGGGTTGTTGTTGCCCGTGGTGTGGAAGGCCCAGATGTGCAGGATCGACAGACCCAAAATCACGAAGGGCAGCAGATAATGCAGGCTGAAGAAACGCGTCAGCGTTGCGTTGCCCACGGCAGGCCCACCCAAGAGCCACGTTTGCAATGCTTCACCGATACCGGGGATTGCACCGAACAGGCCGGTGATCACGGTAGCCCCCCAGAACGACATCTGACCCCAGGGCAGAACGTAGCCCATGAATGCGGTCGCCATCATCGCGAGGTAGATGAACATCCCGATAATCCAGGTCACTTCGCGCGGCGACTTGTAGCTGCCGTAATAGAGACCCCGGAAGATGTGGATATAAACAGCAGCAAAGAACAACATCGCGCCGTTCTGGTGCATGTAGCGCAGCATATGCCCGCCATTCACGTTGCGCATGATGTGCTCGACACTTGCAAACGCCATATCGGCATCGGGGGTATAGTGCATCACCAGCACAATGCCGGTCACAATTTGCAGCACAAGGCACGCCATCAGGACAATGCCCCAGATCCACATCCAGTTCAGGTTCTTGGGCGTGGGGATCATGATGGTGTCGTAAAGCAGCCCGATCACGGGCAGACGCCGATGCATCCACTTCTCTGCGTTGCTATTCGGCTCGTAATGGTCGTGTGGAATACCAGACATGTATTCTCTCCTTTAACCGAGCTGGACTGTGGTTTCGTCGATGAACGTAGCGACAGGAATATGCATGTTTTCCGGGGCCGGACCCCGGCGGATGCGGCCCGCAGTGTCGTAATGCGACCCGTGGCAAGGGCAGAACCAACCGCCAAAATCACCCGCGCCATTGCCCAGCGGCACACAGCCCAGATGGGTGCACACGCCGGTCATGACCAGCCACTCGCCCGCATCGTCCATGGTGCGGTTGGCGTCACTGGCATCGGTGCCCGGCTTATTGGGATTGCGCGACTCTTGGTCGATCGTCAACTCGTCCAGGGAAACGGCGCGCCCGGCTTCGATCTCTTCCGCGGTGCGGCGGCGCAGGAACACCGGCTTGCCGAGGAAGCTGACCGTCAACTGGCTACCCGGTTCCAGCCCGCCGACATCGACAAAGATCGACGACAAGGCCTGAACATCGGCCGTCGGGTTCATCTGGTTGACCAGCGGCCAAACGGCGGCCCCAACGGTCACAGCACCCGCACCTGCGGTTGCGTAATAGATGAAATCCCGGCGGGTGCTTTCGTGGTCATCAGCGTGGGACACGAGCATTCTCCCTTTTTATGGGTTCGAGGGCTAAAATTGCGGACAGGCCGCAGTCAAATGCGGCCCCTCGCAGTGCATTTAGCGGGGAAAGGGGGGTGCGTCCAGCTTTGAAAGCGTGGAAAGGTGTCGCACTTGCAACGATTTTACCGCTTTTCTGGCCGTTTGCGCTATCCCGGCGGGGCTGTCGCAATCATGGACTCGCGCAGCGCCAGCTTATCTTGCCACTGGGCCAGCGCGGGGGCCATACCGCGCCATCCGCGCGCAGTGTGGCGAAAGTCCAGATAGCCCAGCGCGCAGCCAAGCGCAATCTGCCCCATGCACAATGGTCCGGCCAGATAAGCCATCCAGCGTTCCTCTAACACCACAAGGCTGCGGGCGATCTTGGACCATTGGCCATCAACGATGGCTGGCATCTGCACCGCTTCAGGGCGCAGGCGATACTCGTAAACCATCGACAACGCCGCATCGAGAATACCGTCCGCCATTGCCTCGAGCGTCAGGCAATCCCATTGCCGCACTCCCGCAGGATAAAACCGGTCGCCAGCCAGCGCATCCAGATACCGGCAGATCACCCGGCTGTCATACACCGCACCGCCATCGGGCCTAGTGAGAACGGGGACTTTCCCAAGCGGATTGGCGCCCAAAGGCACCGTGCCGGGGTCCAAGGGCGTGCCGGACGCGGGCACAAGCGCGAGCCGATCCATAAGCCCCGCCTCATGTGCCAGCACCATTACCTTGCGCACATAGGGAGAGGTCGGGCTGTGATAAAGGGTCAGTCCGCTCATACGCGCCGAAACCGGATACGCCCCAGCAGGCTTGCGTCAATTTCCAACCCCGGCCCATTCTCTCCCAAGCGCACGACACGGCGCATCCGACCCGCCATGTTCCATTGCTGGCGGTCGCGCGCCTGATGGGCGCTTAGCCCCTCGGGCAATTCATCCATCACGTCTTCAGAGCGTTGATCAACGCGCCCACGCTCCATCTGGCGGGCAATGACATATCCAGCAAGGGCAATCGCGCCATAGCGCGCGGCGGTCGCTGCAAGCGGGGCTAGGGGGACGGGCATGGCTTCCTCCGGTCGTTATGCGTTCAGCTTAGCAAGCATTCGCGCCCTGTCCATTCACGTTTGTGGGCCGATCAAGCCAACAGGGCCAAGTGCGCCGGTTTGCGCGCGCTGCATCAAAACCTGGTCCAGCAATACGCAGGCCATCATCGCTTCGGCCACGGGCACAGCACGGATACCCACGCAAGGGTCATGCCGCCCCTTGGTGACAACGCTGTTGGGGCTGCCATCGCGCAGGATCGACTCGCGCGGGGTGGTGATGGAACTGGTGGGTTTGACCGCAAAGCGCACAACCACGTCCTGCCCGGTGGAAATACCACCCAGAATACCGCCCGCCTTGTTGCTGCGGTAGTCGGGGCCACTCGCGCCCATGCCAATCTCGTCGGCATTTTCGACGCCGGTAAGGCTGGCCGCGTCCATACCCGCGCCAATCTCGACCCCCTTGACCGCGTTGATCGACATCATCGCCGCGGCCAGTTCGGTATCGAGTTTAGCATAGATCGGCGCGCCAATACCCGCGGGCAGGCCCTTGGCAACGACTTCAATGGTGGCCCCTGCCGAATTGCCATCTTTGCGCAGCGCATCCAGCGCCTTGGCCCAATCCTCGGCGGCTTGCGCATCGGGCACCCAGAACGGATTGCGCGCGATCTCACCCTCGTCAAAGCGCGCGCGGTCAATATGGTGCGGCCCCATCTGCACCATGTAGCCTAGGATTTTGAGGTCCGGCAAAAGCTGACCCAGCGCCGCGCGCGCCACGCCGCCCGCCGCCACGCGCGCGGCGGTTTCGCGTGCCGATGACCGCCCCCCTCCGCGCGGGTCGCGCAACCCGTATTTCTGGAAATA
>JAFGVZ010000087.1 GCA_016937725.1 Paracoccaceae bacterium
CGGCCCGTGTCGATCCTCTTTCAGGACAACAACCTTTTCCCACATCTGACAGCGTATCAAAATGTCGCGCTGGGGCTGAAACCCTCGCTGCGCCTGAACCCAACGGAACAGGCCAAGGTGCAAGACGCCCTTGCCCGCGTGGGACTGGAGGGGCTGGACAATCGCTACCCCGCCGCCTTGTCGGGCGGGCAGCAAAGCCGCGTTGCCTTGGCGCGCACCTTGATCCGGGCGCGGCCCCTATTGCTGCTGGACGAACCTTTCGCCGCACTCGGCCCCGCGCTGAAAGCCGAAATGCTGATGCTGGTGGCCGAAATTACCCGCGAAACTGGTGCCACATTGCTGATGGTCAGCCATGACGTCGCCGATGCGCGGGCGATCTGCGACCGGACGGTTCTGGTGGCGGGCGGGCAGGCGCTTTCACCGCAACCGACTGCGGCGCTTCTGGACAATCCGCCGCCAGAGTTGCGGGCGTATTTGGGTTAGGGGCTTTGCCCCTCTGGTCCCTGCGGGACCATTCACCCCAGGATATTTTGACAAGGATGAATGGGATCAGTGCGAAACGCGCGCGCCGAAGATGGCGGAACCCACGCGCACATGCGTCGCGCCATGGGCAATGGCGATCTCAAAATCGTCTGACATGCCCATGGAGAGGCCGCTCAGATCGTTGCGGGCGGCCATGTCTGCAAGCATCTGGAAATGGAGTGCCGGGTCTTCATCTACCGGCGGAATGCACATCAGGCCCAGCACGGGCAGGCCCAGCTTGCGGCAATCTGCGATCATCGCATCGGCCTCGTCTGGAAGGACGCCCGCCTTTTGCGGTTCTGCGCCGGTATTGACCTGCACGAACAGGTCGGGGCAGCGGCCCATCTCATCTGCCAAGCGCGCAAGCGTCTGGGCCAGCTTCGGGCGGTCGAGCGAGTGGATAACGTCGAACAACTCCATCGCCTGCCGCGCCTTGTTGGTTTGCAGCGGGCCAAGGAGGTGCAGGTCAACCGCACCAAACTCATCCCGGAATCCGGGCCATTTGCCCGCAGCTTCCTGCACCCGGTTTTCCCCGAAGGTGCGGTGGCCCAATTCCAACACCGCGCGCACCCTGTCGTCGGGCTGCACTTTGGACACGGCGATCAGCTTGACCGAACCGGGCGCGCGGCCCGCCTGTGCCTCGGCGGCGGTGATGCGTGCCTGAATATCCGATAACGACATAAAGCCCCTTATCCCCCGATGAACGCGCGCCGTCCGGTGGCGCGACCCGTGGCTTTGTCCAACTCGATCTCTGCGCCATATTTAACGCCGCCATCGGTTTCGCCCAGAAATTTCAGCTTTAGCCGGGTGCGGGCGTAAAGTTTGGCATCGGCACGGTCACTGCCGGGCACGGTGGCGGGGCGTTCCCAGACAATGCCCATGCGGGTTTCGCCCGACAGCGACAGGCCAGAGCTTTGTGCCAAAGCGGGCGCGGGGGCCAGAAACAAGAGCAGGGCCAGATTGCGCATGTCAGCGGGCCAAGCTGCGGACATCGTCACTGGCACCGATGAACACGCCGCCCACGCCATCCAGCGCGGCAGAGGTGGTTTCGCAACCAGCCAGCAGGCTGGTCGCAAGCAACAGGGCGAATATCGGGCGAAAGGTCATGTCAGGTCCCAAGTGGTGCACGGGTCACTTTGCAAACTAGGCCAAAGCGATGGCGCGGGAAAGACCGGGACCGCGCAAAAAGAAAAGAGCGGGCAAATGCCCGCTCTTTCCGTTCCGTCCAATCCGGTTGGATTAGAAGGTGAATGCCAGACCGAGGTCAGCGATGGTTTCACGCTGGTAAAGGCTGGTTGCGGTGTTGTAGGTTTCGTCACGGACAATACCAGCACGGAAGGTCGCGCCGCCGCCAAGGTCGTAGCCCATGCCAAGACCGGCATCGGTATTGCCGAACACGTCGCGGCGAACGAAAGCGGTCACAGTGGTTGCGTCAAAGGAACCCTGAACCGACACACCGCCATGCGTTTTGCTGTAGTCGGGGTTTGCATCAAGCAGTGTTCCGAGGTCGCCACCAACGCGGCCAACGAAAGCCTTCGCGCTGAACATATCCATTTCGTATTCCAACGAAGCGGTAACGTGGTTCGAGTCAAAGGACAAGGCACCCACTTCGGTGCGAACCAATTCGGCACCCAGAGCAGCGGTCAGACCTTCCCAAGTGTATGCACCACCGAGCGAGACCATGATCTGGCTGTCTGCGCCACTCTGGTTGTTCTGGCTCAGGCCGATGAAACCGGAGAAACCATCAATCGTGTAAGCATACAACGCGCTGGTGTCATAGTTCTGCTCGCTGACAACAGAGCCAGAAAACGTGGCAGCGGATACATCAAGGCCACCATTGGTCAGCCCACCAATTTCATCGGTGAACATTACGCGGTCAAGGTAGTTCATTTCGTTCTGGTCGTCCAGACCGGTCAGGCCAACGCCATACAGGTCACCGGTTGCGGCGCGAGCAGCCGAAGACGTGTCACCGAAGGTCAGGGTGCCGAATTCGCCCGAGATGAACACGGTGCCGTCGGTCATACGCTCTTCGCCAGCAGCGGTGTCAGCATCGTCAGCGTCGAACCTTGCGCCGAAAGCCAGGCCACCGTCAGTTTCACCCGACAGGGTGAAGGTGACGCGAGCGCGGCTGGTCAGCTGCACATCGTTACCGTCGTAGATGAAACCCATACGGGCGTTACCGGACAGAGCGACCTCTGCAGCTGCAACGCCTGCCGTCATGACCAGAGCGGTCGAAGCAAGAAGAAGCTTTTTCATTTTATTACCCTCGTTGTCTTAGAGATGTCCTCGCCTCACCAAAGCGGCGAGGTCTGAGCCTGTTTCATCCTTTCCCCCTGTTTTTTCAAGCGCAAGCGAAAGAGGGCGGGGCGATCCGGCTAAAATGATGCAGAATTGTCACGCACCCGTAATCCGACCTTTATATACACGGCGCGCTCGGCCCTTGTTCGATGCGCGTGATCGGGCTACAGAAGTGCAACGCTATAAAGGGGCATTGCAATGGGTTGGAACGGCATTTTGCGCGGGGTCGTGCTGGCAGGGGCCGCTTTGGCGCTGGCCGGATGCGGTGGTGGCTTCGGCTTCGGGAATTTCTTGTCGGGGGGCGAACGGTCGCGCGCAGCGGCGGCAGAGATGCATCAGCAAGAACGCATTGCAGAGGGCACAGACGGCGATTCGACGATCTGGGACCTGTTTTCCAACAACCAGCCGCCCTCTGTCACGGTCGAGGTGAACAAGTATTTGTGGAACGCCTCGTTAGAGGTGCTGGATTTCCTGCCGGTGCAATCGGTCGACCCGTTCTCTGGCGTGATCGTGACAGGCTATGGCACACCGCCGGGGGGTGGCCGCGCGTATCGCGCCGCGATTCTGGTCAATGACCCGGCTTTGGATGCCCGTTCGTTGAACGTGGCCATCATGACCCGCAATGGCCCCGCCAGCCGCGACACGATTCGCGCGGTGGAAGACGCCATCCTGACCCGCGCGCGCCAATTGCGTATTCAGGACCGCAATCTGTAGATTCTGGACCTTCGCCAATCACGGCGCTACAGATGCCGGGCCGGTCGCGCCCGGCATTTTGCGTTCAGCCCCAAGGAAGTGACATGTCTCAAGCCCCCGACGCGCGCTACCAGCCGCAAGCAATAGAACAGACATGGCAGGCAGCATGGGAAAAGGCACAGGTGTTCACCGCCCGCCGCGACCCCGCCAAGCCTAAGTATTACGTGCTGGAAATGTTCCCCTATCCGTCCGGGCGCATTCACATGGGGCATGTGCGCAACTACACGATGGGCGATGTGGTCGCGCGCTACAAGGCGGCACAGGGGTTTTCGGTGCTGCACCCAATGGGCTGGGACGCGTTCGGCATGCCTGCCGAAAACGCCGCAATGGAGCAGGGCGGCCACCCGAAAGACTGGACCTACGGCAACATTGCCATCATGCGCGACCAGATGAAGCCCTTGGGCCTGTCGATTGACTGGTCGCGCGAATTTGCCACCTGCGACCCGGACTATTACGGCCAGCAACAGGCCATGTTCATCGACATGCTGGCAGAGGGGCTGGTTTACCGCAAAAACGCCGTGGTGAACTGGGACCCGGTGGATATGACCGTGCTGGCCAACGAGCAGGTGATCGACGGCAAGGGCTGGCGGTCGGGGGCCGATGTGGAGCGCCGCGAGCTGACGCAATGGTTCTTCAAGATTTCCGATTATAGCGCCGAGTTGCTGGAAGCGCTGGACGGGCTGGCAGACTGGCCCGAGAAAGTCCGGCTGATGCAACGCAACTGGATCGGTCAGTCGCGCGGGTTGCAATTCGCTTTCGGCGCGGTGAACGCGCCCGAAGGGTTCGACCGCATCGAAGTCTACACCACCCGCCCCGATACGTTGATGGGCGCTTCTTTTGTCGGGATTTCCCCGGATCACCCGCTGGCCAAGTATCTGGAACGGCATGATCCGGACGTGGCCGCCTTTGTCGCCGATTGCCGCAAGATCGGGACGACCGAGGAAGCCTTGGAAAAGGCCGAGAAAAAGGGCTTCGACACCGGCATCCGCGTGCGGCATCCGTTTGATGATGCTTGGGAATTGCCGGTCTATATCGCCAATTTCATCCTGATGGATTACGGCACCGGCGCGATTTTCGGCTGCCCGGCGCATGACCAGCGCGATCTGGATTTTGCGCGCAAATACGGGTTGCCGCACCCGGATGTGTTCTTTGCATTGGACAATGATACCCCGGTCGAAGCCACCGCCTTCGTGCCGCCCAAGACCGAAAAGGTCCGCTATATGCGCGGCTTCGCCGGCGAGGAGGTGCAAACCGGCGCCGATGCGGTGGAAGCCGCCATCGCGTTTTGCGAATCGAAGGGCGTCGGGCACGGCGTGACCCAATACCGCCTGCGCGATTGGGGCCTGTCGCGGCAACGCTACTGGGGCTGCCCGATTCCCGTGGTGCATTGCGACACTTGCGGCGCGGTGCCGGAAAAGAAGGAAAACCTGCCGGTTCGCCTGCCCGATGACGTGAGTTTCGACCAACCCGGCAACCCGCTGGACCGCCACCCGACATGGCGCGATTGCGTCTGTCCTTCTTGCGGCGCACCCGCCAAACGCGAAACCGACACGATGGACACCTTTGTCGATTCGTCATGGTATTATGCGCGCTTCACCTCCCCCCGCGCCGACACGCCCACCATTGCGGCGGATGCGGAATACTGGATGAACGTGGACCAGTATATCGGCGGCATCGAACATGCGATTCTGCACCTTCTGTATTCCCGCTTCTTCGCCCGCGCGATGGTAACAACCGGGCATTTGCCGGAAAGCGCGAAAGAGCCGTTCAATGCGTTGTTCACCCAAGGCATGGTGACGCATGAGATTTACATGACCACCGACTCCAAGGGCCGCGCGGTCTATCACCTGCCGGAAGACGTGGAGGACGGAAAGCTGAAAGCCACAGGCGAAGCCGTGCGCATCATCCCCTCCGCCAAGATGTCGAAATCCAAGAAGAACGTGGTCGACCCGGTCAACATCATCCAAGCCTTCGGGGCCGATACCGCGCGTTGGTTCATGCTGTCCGACTCGCCCCCCGAGCGCGACGTGGAATGGACGAGCGCC
>JAFGVZ010000088.1 GCA_016937725.1 Paracoccaceae bacterium
AAGCTGTCTACCCCCAGAAAGCCCGACCGCAGCGCGATGGTCTCCTTTCGCGTCATGGCCTGCGGGTCGCGCCCCCAGAACAGGAAACTGCCCACCACCGCCCATTCGCCGGGTTGGGCGGCATGGCTGAAAATCACCTTGTCGGACGGGTCCAGTTGAATCGTGCGCGGCAGACGCGTCATAGCACGATGCCGCTTTCGGTGCGCCAGCCGGTCTTTCCTGCCGCGTCCAGCAACGCAGCAGAGCGTTTACCGCCGCCAGAGGGCGTGATCTCGACCAGCTTGTCACCTTCCACCCGGCGCACCCCGCGCAGAAGCGGCGGGTCAATCCGCATCAGGAACCGGTTGCTGACCGCGTCGAAGCCTTCATGCTTCCAACGGTCCAGATACAGCATGACGTAACTGGCGAAGGTGGCGACAAGGTCTTCGGTCGGGTCGAATTCTTCTTCTTTCAGCGAGGTTGAGTTGGGCGCATCCCCCGGTGCCGCCAGATGGTTACGATCCGCGATCAATTCAGCGCAAAAGACCAGCCAATCGGGCACATCCTGCGCCCTCGCCCCGTGCGGCACACCGAAGCGTGCACCGCCCAAGCGGGCCTTGTCATAGACAATTTCATCGGGCCAGTTGATCCGCACGGCGCGTTCGGGCGCGCAATGCGCCGCCAAAGCGTCGGCCAGCGCGGTCATGCACATCAGGAACGCCAGTTGCGACGTGGCCAACGGCTCTTCGGGTTCCAAGACCAGCGCGAAACTGCACAGCCCCGGCCCTTCGTAAACATATAGCGTTCCGGCCCCATCTTCTGCGGCGCGCTCTAGGGCGTGACCAAACAGGTCACGCGCATCGCTGCGTTTGAGCGTGAAGGGAGGTGGCAGGTGAATTTTCTGTGCTGGCTCGACTGCGTGCATGGTTCCGTCTCTGTCTGGCGCGGGCATTCGGTCCCAAGCGCCTTTCCTTCGCAAAGGGTGCGACTTATATTCGCAGAGATAGTCAGCCAGAGGCCCGAGAAAAGCCCTATGTCAACGAAGTCTGAATTACGCCTGCTGTGCACCTGCGAAGGGACCATGGCGTTCGCCCCGGAAATCTTGGGAAATCCGGCTCGCCCCGCAAGCCAA
Organism: Paracoccaceae bacterium; assembly: GCA_016937725.1. GTDB lineage: Bacteria > Pseudomonadota > Alphaproteobacteria > Rhodobacterales > Rhodobacteraceae > Roseinatronobacter. The sequence goes on from JAFGVZ010000088.1 coordinate 1,112, forward strand.
TTGTGCCGTGCGCAATTGGATAATTTCCGCGCGGCCTTGGGCGAATTCGCCAATGTCACCGTGGCCTGCACGCAAGAAGCGGCGGTGTTTTCCGAGGTGGCCGAGGACTACGCGGGCAATCTGCGCTTTGCCAATATACGCGAAACGGCGGGGTGGTCAGAGGATGGTGCCAATGCCAGCCCCAAAATGGCAGCACTGCTGGCCATGGCCGAGCAAGAGGTGACACCGTTCGAGGTTGTCAGCATGGAAAGCAACGGCATCGCGCTGATCCTTGGGCGCGATCAGGTCGCGCTGGAGGCAGCAACCGCCCTTGCCGACATACTGGATTTGACCGTGCTGCTGCTGCCGGGCGCGGACGTGACCCCGCCGCGCCGCACCACTTGGCCCGTTCTGCAAGGCCGCGTGGGCCGCGCTACGGGGCATCTGGGCGCGTATGAGCTGACGATTGACGATTACGCAATCCCCGACCCGTCGTCGCGGCGCAAGCTGGAATTCGGGCCTGCGCGGTCGGGGGCGACCTCTCGCGCCGATCTGGTCATTGACCTGACTGGGCAAAAGCCCCTGTTCCATGAATCGCGCCCCGGCTATCTGCGCGCCGACCCTTCCGATGCTGTCGCCGTGGCCAAGCTGACGCGACAGGCCGCAGAGATGGTCGGCACCTTCGACAAGCCGAAATTCATCAATTTCGCACACGATCTGTGCGCGCATTCGCGTAATACCAAAATCGGCTGCACCCGATGTCTGGACCTGTGCCCAACTGGCGCGATCCTGTCCGCGGGCGATACCGTGGCGATCGACCCGAATATATGCGCCGGCTGCGGGCAATGCGCCGCTGCCTGCCCGACGGGCGCGGCCTCTTACGCGCTGCCCGTGGTCGACAATATCGTGAACCGCCTGCGCGCGGGGCTTGCCGCCTATCACGCGGCAGGCGCGAAATCGGCACCTGTTCTCTTGCTGCATGACGAAGAGCATGGAACAACTCTGATCGACGCCAGCGCGCGGTTCGGGCGCGGCCTGCCTGCGCATGTCATCCCATTTGGGGTGAATGAGCCCACGCAGATCGGCCCCGAAATTGTGGCCGCCGCCCTTGCCTATGGCGCGTCTGAAGTGTGTGTGCTGACGCGCGCGCGCCCGGCCCACCCGCTGGATGGGCTAGAGGCTACCCGCGCCTTGGTGCAAGGCATCGCGGCAGAGACTGGGCGCGACACGGCCATGCGCCTGTTGCAACTTGACGACCCGGACCTGCTGGACGCGGCACTTTGGCACAAAGCTGCGCCCGTTCAGGCAAGCCGCGCCAGCTTCCTGCCGCCAGAAGATAAACGCGGGCTTTTGGTGCTGGCGGTGGAAGAAATGATCCGCACCGCCCCTGCGCCGCAAGACGAAATCGCTTTGCCCAAGGGCGCGCCCTTTGGCGCGGTGGTGCTCGATACCGACGCCTGCACCCTGTGCTTGGCCTGCGTGGGGGCCTGCCCCGCCAGCGCGCTGTCGGACAATCCCGACCAGCCCATGCTGCGCTTTACCGAAAGCGCCTGCGTGCAATGCGGTATCTGCGCCACGACTTGCCCGGAAAGCGCGATCACGCTTGCCCCGCGCATTGACCTTGCGGCGTGGAACGCCCCCCGCAAGGTGTTGAAGGAAGAAGAGCCTTTCGCCTGCACCTCCTGCGGCAAGCCCTTTGGCACCAAGTCCAGCATCGACCGCGTGATGGCCAAGCTGGAGCAGCATTGGATGTTTTCGGGCGAGGCGGGGCGCGACCGCATGCGCCTGCTGAGTATGTGTGACGATTGCCGCACGCGCGAAGTGGTGATCGCGGGATTCGACCCGCATGAGACGACGCAGTAACGAAGGGAAAGCCGCGATGTTTGCATTCTTCACGGCGTCCGGCCGGGGCGCGGGCGATGCGCTGTTGGCAGAGGTGGCCAAGACACTGGAAGAGCGCGGCGTGCAGGTGCGCGGCGTGGTGCAGTGCAATTTCGAATTCGACCCCGCGCGCCGCTGCCAGATGGATTTGCAAGTCTTGGGCAGCGACAAGCTGGTGCGTATCTCTCAAGATCGCGGCATTCACGCCAAAGGCTGCCGTCTGGACACGCAAGGGCTGGCCGAAGCCGTTTTTCATGTCGAGACGGCGCTGAAAGAGGATGGGACAGATCTGCTGATCATCAACAAGTTCGGCAAGCAGGAATGCGATGGCGAGGGGTTTCGCGATGTGATCGGTCACGCCTTGGCCGAAGATGTGCCGGTGCTGACAAGCTGCGGGCCGGGCCACCGCGACGGACTGCTGGAATTTTCCGGCGGCATGGCCACGGAATTGCCCGCAGATTTGGCGCAAATCGTCGAATGGTGCTTGGCGCAGACCGCGCTGGCCCGCCTTCCATGATGGAAACGCCGATGCACCTGACCTTACCGCTTCTGCCCAACCCCGACGCCCCGCGCCTGACCCGCAAGGTCACGGGCCGCGACCATACAGGCTTGGACGTGGACATCTCTGTGGTCGAAGAACGACCGCTGACGATTTTCCTGAATTCGCAGGAAATTGTCACTGCCATGACGATTGGCGATTACCCGGAATACCTAGCGCTGGGTTTTTTGCGCAATCAGCGCATGTTGCGCCCAAGCGACGTGGTCACCGGCGTAGACTATGACGACGACATCGAAACCGTCGTCGTGCGCACCGAAACCCAGACCAATTTTGAAGAAAAACTGCGCAAGAAAACCCGCACCTCTGGCTGCGCGGTAGGCACGGTCTTTGGCGATATGATGGACGGGTTGGAAGACATCGTGCTGCCCGACACGCAGGTGCGCACAAGCGATCTTTATGCGCTGGCCAAGCAGATCAACACCCTGCCCTCGCTTTATCTGGCAGCGGGGGCGATCCATGGCACGGTGCTGTGCGAAGCCGACCGCGTGCTGGTCTACATGGAGGATGTGGGCCGCCACAACGCGGTCGATAAAATCAGCGGCGTCATGCTGCACCATGGGATAAGTGCAGAGGGCAAGATCCTGTATACGACCGGGCGGCTGACATCCGAAATGGTCATCAAGACCGCGATGATGGGCATTTCGGTGCTGGCCTCGCGCTCTGGGTTTACCGCATGGGGCGTTGAAATTGCACAACAATTGGGGCTGACGCTGATCGGGCGGATGCGCGGCCAGCGCTTTATCTGCCTGTCGGGCGAAGAACGCCTGATCCGCGACGCAGACCTGTCTGCCATCCCGGAAGAGGACCGCCGCCACCGCCGCAAAAGCGCGGAGAGCGACGCATGAGCGCGCCACTTGGGATTATCTTGGCCGGCGGGCGCGCGACACGCATGGGCGGCGGCGATAAGGGGCTGCGGGTGCTGGGCGAGAGGCGCATCATCGACCATGTGATCGAGCGCCTTATCCCACAATGCGGGGGCCTTGCGATCAACGCGAATGGCGACCCGGCGCGCTTTGCCGAATTCGGCTTGCCGGTTCTGCCCGACAGCTTGGCCGACCATCCCGGCCCCTTGGCGGGGGTTCTGGCGGGGCTGGACTGGGCGGCGTTGCACGGGGCCGACGCCATCGTGACCGCTGCCGCCGATACGCCGTTTTTCCCCGCCGATCTGGTCGCGCGGCTGCAAGACGCGGCAGGCCCCAAGGGGCTTTGCCTTGCGGCCAGCCTTGACGAAGACGGCATCCTGCGCCGCCATCCGACCTTTGGGCTATGGCCCGTGGCGCTGCGCGCCGACCTGCGCGCGGCGCTGGAAAGTGGCTTGCGCAAGATCGTGCTATGGACCGACCAGCACAGCGCGGGCACGGCGACTTTTGCCTCTGATGCCGGCGATCCGTTCTTCAACATCAACACGCCCGAAGATATTGACACCGCTGTTCAGCTTATGGCCACGCGATGAAAGTTTACGGCGTAACCGGCTGGAAAAACACCGGAAAAACCACCCTGACCGAGCGTCTGGTCGCGCATCTGACGGGTGAGGGCCTGCGCCTCTCGACCGTGAAACACGCCCATCATGACACTGACATAGACCATCCCGGCCGCGACAGTTTTCGCCACAGGCAGGCGGGCGCGGGGCAAGTTCTGGTCGTCTCGCCCGCGCGTTGGGCGCTGATGACGGAATTGCGCGACGCTCCGGAACCACCTCTGGCGGACATGCTTGCGCGGCTTGACCCTTGCGATCTGGTGCTGATCGAGGGCTACAAATCCGCCCCACACCCCAAGGTGGAAACCTATCGCGCGGCCGCCGGGCGCGGGCTGTTGGCCGAGCGCAACCCGACCATTCGTGCCATCGCCGCCGATTGTGCGCTCGACAGCGCCCTGCCCCGGTTCGATCTGGATGACGTGCCTTCCATCGCCGCCTTTATCCGCGCAGAGGTTGGGCTGTGACCTTACAACCGCCGAAACTGCGCAACGATTGTTTCGCCATGCCGCAGGGCGTGGATTGGGTGCCAGTTGATGACGCACTCGACCGTTTGCGCGCGTCATTGCATCCGGTGGTGGCGGTCGAGACCGTGCCAGTGGCGCAGGCCGCGGGGCGTATTCTGGCCAAGGACGCAGTTGCGCAGCGCTCTAACCCGCCCGCCGCGAATGCGGCCGTGGATGGCTTCGGCTTTGCCCATTCTGCGCTGGTGGAAGGGGTGAACACCCTGCCGCTGGTCGCAGGCCGTGCGGCGGCCGGTCAGCCCTTTGAGAGGACCGTGCCGCAAGGCCACGCTGTTCGTATCCTGACCGGGGCGATCTTGCCAGACGGGGTGGACACCGTTGTGCTGGAAGAAGACTGCGCGAGCGACGACCGACAAGTTGCCTTTCGCGGCCCGCTGAAGCCGCGCAGCAATACACGCCGTGCGGGGGAGGATGTTGAAAAAGGTCAAGTTTCTGTGTCGAAACACACGCGTCTGCGTCCCCAAGATGTTGCATTATTGACAGCGCTTGGCGTGTCGGACGTGCAGGTCTTCCAACGGCTTCGGGTTGGAGTTCTGTCTACGGGCGACGAGTTGGCCCAAGGCACGGCAACCGGACCACACGAGATTTACGATGCCAACCGCCCGATGCTGTTGTCGCTAATCGCGGGCTGGGGATACGAGACGATCGACCTTGGCCAAGCGCCCGATTGCGCGGCAGAAATTGCCAAACGCTTGGACGAGGGCGCATCAAAAGCCGATTTGATCCTGACCTCTGGCGGGGCCTCTGCGGGGGATGAGGACCATGTTTCGCGCCTGTTGCGGGAACGGGGCGACCTGACAAGCTGGCGCATTGCCGTGAAACCGGGCAGACCCTTGGCCATGGCCATGTGGAACGGCGTGCCGGTCTTGGGCCTGCCGGGAAACCCGGTTGCCGCCTTCACCTGCACGCTGGTTTTCGCGCGCCCTGCCCTGTCGTTGCTGGCGGGCGCGGGGTGGCAGCAGCCGCAGGGCTTCACCGTTCACGCCGCCTTCACCAAACGTAAAAAGCCGGGTCGCCGCGAATTTCTGCGCGCGCGTCTGAATGCCGAAGGCGCGGCAGAGGTGTTCGCGTCGGAAGGGTCCGGGCGCATTTCCGGGCTGGCATGGGCCGATGGCTTTGTCGAACTGCCCGATGGCGGCGCGGACATAACCCCCGGCACCCCCGTGCGCTACATTCCCTACAGTGCTTTCGGGCTTATGCCCGCCGGATAAGAAAGGCGTGCGTGCCGTCGGGCATGTCTTGCGCCTCTAGCAATTCATGCCCGCTTTCATGGCAGAAATGCGGAATGTCGACCAAGGCCGCCGGGTCGCTGGTCAGCACGCGCAACACGGCCCCCGATTCCAACCCTTTCAGGCGCTTGCGCGCCTTCAGAACCGGCAATGGGCACAGCAATCCAAGCGTATCAAGCGTTTCTTCGGCGGTCATGGCGGGGCCTTCTTCGGACATGCGGGTAAAGTGCGCTACCCACGGCAAAATTCAACCCTAACCGACAGGCGTGAACTGGCAGCGGTCCGGCTTTATATCGATCAGGGGCGTGCCAGAGACGCATTCGAGGCCCCGCACGATCAGCCGGTTGCCCTCGCGCCGCACAAGCCGCACGTTTGACAGCCCGATTGGATTGGGCCGAATGGGCGAGCGCAGGCTGAACGTGCCACGCGGGGCATCGGCGTGTTTTGGGCTTTGCAGGACCAGATCACGGCGCGATTGGTGAAGCCAATAAAGAATGTCCAAGCGTTCATAAAGCTCGACACCTTTTAGCGCCTGATCCCATGGCGCGGTTACCACGATAACACAGTCCGGGCCATCAACCGGGTCGCCTTGGCGCGGGCAGTCGGTGCGGCTGCGCCAAGGCGTTTCGATATGGCCAATAAAGGCCAGCGTGGCGTCCACTTGCAGCGGAGCCTCATTGGCCACCTCGCCCGGGCGCAGGGTTTGAGGGGTGTTTTCCATGGTCAGCCTATGATCTGAGAAGTCTGTGGGGTGCATTCTGTGTTAAATAAATGCAAAATTTTCATGTTTGCATAAATTATGCATTTCTGGTCTTTCTATTCTGCTTTTTACAGGATTCTGCATGGACGGTCCCTTTGCAACCGCAATTAGCTTGATCGCCACGGCGGATGATGCGCTGTTGCAGATCATCGGCCTTTCGTTGCGGGTCACGCTAAGCGCTGTGGTTATCGCCTGCGCGGTGGGCCTGCCCTTGGGCGCGGCGCTGGCGCTGGCGCGGTTTCGCGGGCGGGGCGCGGTGATCGTGCTGTTCAACGCATTGATGGGCCTGCCGCCGGTGGTGGCGGGATTGCTGGTTTACCTGCTGTTATCACGGTCTGGCCCGCTTGGGTCTTTGGCGCTTCTGTTCACCCCAACGGCCATGATTATCGCGCAAACCGTGCTGATACTGCCCATCGTGGTATCGCTGACCCGCTCGGTGGTCGAAGACCTGTGGGCCGAATACCGCGAGCAACTGACCTCGCTTGGCGCAAGCCGCCTGCGCGCGGTGCCGACGCTTTTGTGGGACGGGCGCGTGTCGCTGCTGACGGGCGTGCTGGCGGGCTTTGGCCGCGCCAGCGCCGAGGTGGGCGCGGTGCTGATCGTGGGCGGCAATATCGCAGGCCATACCCGCACCATGACGACCGCGATCACGCTGGAAACCAGCCGCGGCAATCTGGGGCTGGCGGTGGCGCTTGGCATTATCCTGATGGCACTGACGCTGACGCTCAACGCGGTGGCATGGGGCGCGGGCCAATGGGCCAAGGGGCGGTTGGGATGAGCGGGGGCGGCATCCTTCCCCTGTCGCTGCGCGGCATGGGCTATGCGGTGGGCGGCGTGGCCCTTCTGTCGGACGTGACGCTCAACATTCCCGCAGGTCGACGGCTGATCGTCATGGGGCCGAACGGGGCGGGCAAAAGCCTGTTCCTGCGGCTCTGCCATGGCCTGATCGACCCAACCTCTGGCCAGCGGCTTTGGGCCGATGGGTTGGGCCGTGCCAAGGCACAAGCCATGGTGTTCCAACGCCCGGTTTTGCTGCGCCGGACAGTGGCGGCGAATATTGACTATCCGTTGGGATTGGCGGGATTGGCGCGCGCGGAGCGCGCCGCGAAAGTGGCCCAAACCCTTGAGCGGTTCGGGCTGCGCGCGATGGCAAATCAGCCCGCCCGCCTGCTCTCTGGCGGTCAGCAGCAACGGCTAGCGCTTGCGCGCGCATGGGCGATGGACCCGGAAATCCTGTTTCTGGACGAACCCACATCGGCGCTTGACCCATCTGCAACCCGCATCATCGAGGAGATGGTTGCGCAATTCGCGCAGGAAGGCATCACCATCGTGATGACCACGCACAACCTTGGCCAAGCCCGACGCTTGGCGCAGGACGTGGCCTTTTTGCATCGCGGGCGGCTGATCGAACATCAGCCTGCCGAACAGTTTTTCGCGGGGCCCCAGACCCCCGAAGCCCAAGCTTTTCTGGCCGGGGACCTGATCTGGTAATCATATAACGGGAGAGACCACATGACCCATACCCGCCGTTTCCTTCTATCCGCTGCCTCTGGCTTGGCGCTGATCGCCGCCCTGCCTGCCAGCGCGCAAGAGTTCATCACCGTGGCCTCGACCACCTCGACCGAGAATTCGGGGCTGTTCGGGCATATTCTGCCCATGTTCCAAGAAGAAACCGGGATCGAAGTGCGCGTGATCGCCCAAGGCACGGGGCAAGCGCTGGAAACCGGGCGGCGCGGCGATGCGGATGTGGTCTTCGTCCATGCCCGCGCGCAAGAAGAGGCGTTTGTCGCCGAAGGCTACGGCGTGCAGCGCTTTGACGTGATGTATAATGATTTTGTCATTGTCGGCCCGTCGGATGATCCGGCAGGCTTGGCGAATGCGACCGACGCCCCTGCCGCCATGGCCGCGATTGCGAGGACCGAAGCCTCTTTCGCGTCGCGCGGGGACGATAGCGGCACGCACAGCGCCGAGAAGCGGCTTTGGGCGGCGGCTGGCATTGAACCCGTCGGCGCGTGGTATCTCTCGACCGGGTCGGGCATGGGCGCCACGCTGAACACTGCCGCGCAAGTGCCCGCCTATGCGCTGACCGACCGGGGCACATGGCTGTCGTTCCAGAACCGCGGCCCGCTGACGATCAGCTTTGAGGGCGACCCGGTGTTGTTCAACCCTTACGGCATTATTCTTGTGAATCCAGAACGCCACAGCCATGTAAAGGCCGAAGCGGGCCAAGCTTTCATCGACTGGATCGTGTCCGATGCAGGCCAAGCCGCCATTGCTGGCTATCAGGTCGGCGGCGCGCAGTTGTTTTTCCCGAACGCGCAATAACGCGACCCCAGCCATGGCCGCACTTATTTCTCAGCAATGCGGCCATGGTCAAACCCTTCGGCGCGATTAAATCACAAACATGACTAGTCTGACGCCCTTGGCCACGTGCCTGTCCACCGCGCTGGATGGGCTTTCGGCGGTTCTGCCTGAAATGGTGGAACCGGGCGCGGCTTTGGGGTTCATTGTGGCCGAAGATATATGCCTGCCGCACGCCATGCCGCCCCGGTCCGAAGCGCTGCGCGCAGGCATCGCCGTCAGTGCGATGGACCTTGTGGGCGCAAGCCCCGGTGCGCCTGTGCCGCTGTCAGACCCTGTGCAGGTCTTCCCCGGCGATCCGCTTCCACCCGGTGCCGATGCGGTGCTACCGACAGACGGGCTGGAGCAACGGGGCAGCATGAGTGAGGCTATCCGCCCCGTCAGCCCCGGCGAGGGCGCGCGCCGCGCCAGCCATGACGGGCGTGCGGGCGACAGGCTGGTAGCTGCGGGAATGCGCTTTTCGGCGCAACACGTCTTGGCTGCCGCTTTGGCCGGGATCACAGAAATCCCGCAGCGCCGCCCGCGCGTGGCGCTGGCTCTAGAGCACCCGGCAGACCGCGCCTTCGCTGCCGCTTGGCTGGGCGCATTGGGCGCAGAACTGACAGAGGATCGGTCTGACCTGACCTTGCGGCGCAGCACGGATCACACCCCAAGGCTGGCATTGATCCCGGCAGAAACCGCTTGGCTGTCGCGGCCGGATGGCGCGCTTGTGTTGGATACGCCCGCGCGGTTTGATGGGCTGGTGACAGCCTGCCTTGCTCTTGCCCTGCCCGCACTGGCGCAACTCTCGGCCGCACGGATGCGCCCCAGAACGCTGCCGCTGGCGCGCAAGATATCCTCGACCGTGGGGCTGTCAGAGCTGGTGTTTCTGCAAGAGGATGGCGGCGCATGGCATCCGCAGCCTGCGGGGCTGGTCACGCTGACGGGCCTTGCATCTGCCCAAGCCTTTGCCATCCTGCCCCCCGAAAGCGAGGGCTGCGCGGCGGGCACGCCCCTTGCCGCAACCCCGCTTGATCAACCCTTCGGATAGACCATGACAGAGATGATCCCACCCGCGCAACAAAGCCAATTTCTGTCGGTCCTCTCGCGCGATGCGGCAGAGGCCGCGTTCTGGGCAGCCCTGTCGCCTGCGCCGTTGGGGGTGGACGAAATCTTGCTTGATGCACTTGCGGGCCGCGTGCTGGCGCGTGACATTACCGCCCCGGTCGATGCGCCGCCCTTTGACCGTGCCGGTGTGGATGGCTTTGCCGTGCGCGCCGCAGATTTGTTTGATGCGTCAGCCGCGCAACCCGTGCGTCTGCGCCTGAACCCAGAGATCATTGCCTGTGGCACCGCCCCTGCCCTTTCGGTCGCTCCCGGCACCGCCACACCCATCGCCACCGGCGGGCCTATTCCGCGCGGTGCGGATGCGGTGGTGATGATCGAACATACCGATCCGGAAGACGACGGGATCGCTGTTGGCCGCGCGGTCGCTCCCGGCGCGCATATCGGTTTTGCCGGGTCTGATATTGCGCGCGGGCAAACCCTGTTGCGCAAGGGCATGGTCATTTCGGCGCGCGAAATTGCGATGTTGGCCGCCGTCGGCTTGGACCGCGCGCCCGTCTGGCAGCGACCGCGCGTGGCGGTTTTGTCCACGGGCGACGAATTGGTGCAACCGGGTCAGCCCTTGCGGCCTGCGGGCATCTACGATTCGAACGGCCCGGTGATCGCCGCGGCGGTGGCGGAAGCGGGCTGCGAGGCGGTGCGCCTTGGCGCGATCCCCGACAATTCGGAAGCATTGCGCAACGCCATTCATGCCGCATTTCAGGCGCATGACGCGGTCATCCTGTCGGGCGGCACATCGAAAGGCGCGGGTGATCTGACAACTACGCTGATCGCGGAACTTGGCGCACCGGGCATTGTAGCGCATGGGGTCGCGCTGAAACCCGGCAAGCCCCTGTGCTTGGCCGTCTGCGGCGGCAAGCCGGTGGTTGTGCTTCCGGGCTTTCCGACATCGGCCATGTTCACGTTTCACGACCTGGTCGCACCCGCGCTGCGCGCAATGGCTGGGCTGCCCCCCAAAGGCGCTGCGCGCGTAACCGCCACCGTGCCGCAACGCCTGACATCGGAACTGGGGCGGACGGAATTTGCGATGGTCGCGCTGACCAACGGGTCCGACGGTTTGGTGGCCAACCCGGTCGGCAAAGGCTCTGGCGCGGTCACGGCCTTCGCGCAGGCCGACGGGTTCGTGACAGTGCCCGCCTTGGCCGAAAGCCTCGCCCCCGGCACCAGACAGGACGTGACGCTCTTTTCGGCATCGGTCACACCGCCGCGTCTGGCCATTATTGGCAGCCATTGCATTGGGTTAGATGCCGTGATGGGGCATTTGGCCGATCAAGGAATTTCGGCGCGCATTCTTGCCACCGGCTCGCAAGGGGGGCTGGCGGCGCTGCGACGGGGCGATTGCGACATTGCGCCGATCCATCTGCTGCATGCTGAAAGCGGTGTCTACAACCGCCCCTTCCTGCTGGAAGGTATGCGCCTGATCCCCGGTTGGCGGCGTCTGCAAGGCATTGTTTATCGCCCCGGTGATCCGCGCTTTGAGGGGCGCGATCTGGACGCGGCTTTGGCCGCTGTTCTGGCCGATCCAGACGCGCTGATGGTCGGGCGCAACCAAGGCTCTGGCACACGCATATTGTTGGACCGCTTGTTGGGCGGGAAACGCCCGACAGGCTATTGGAATCAGCCTGCATCGCACAACGCTGTGGCTGCATCCGTCGCCCAAGGCCGCGCCGATTGGGGCATGGCCATCCGGCCCGTGGCGCTGGCGCAGGAACTTGGATTCATCCCTGTGGCTGACGAACATTACGATTTTGCGGTATGGGAAGAAACGCGCGATCTGGACGCCATCGCCTTGTTCGAAGAGGCGCTGCACACCAGTGCAGAGCTTTTGGTCAAAATGGGGTTTTCCACCGCTTGACTCCGCGGTGCCTCCACGGAAGTCCGTGAACGCATTCGACCTGCGGTAATCCCCCCGAATTTAAGGGGCTGCAAAAGTAGAATTTTCTCGGCAAGATGGACGAGGCGAATTCGAATGAAGACAAGTAGATACACTGAGGCGCAGATCATCGCGATCCTGCGTCAGGCGGAGGGCGGTATGCGCGTGCCCTGGCTGTGCCGCGAGCATGGGATGAGCGATGCGACGTTCTACAAATGGCGGGCCAAGTATGGCGGCATGGATGCGTCCATGATGAGCCAGATGAAGTCCCTCGAAGATGCGAACCGTCGCCTGAAGCGCATGTTCGCGGACCTGAGCATGTAGAACGATCTGCTGAAGGAAGCCGTTGGAAAAAAGTGACACGGCCAGCCCAGCGCCGCGAGCTGGCCGAAACGGCGGTGGAACGACGGGGCTTCAGCATCGCGCTGACATGCCGGGCCTTCGGGGTCAGCGAGACCTGCTTTCGCTACAGCCCGAAGCGCGACGACGAGAACGAGATGATCGCCGGCCTCCTGGTCGGGCTGACTAATGTCCAAAAGACTTGGAGCTTCGGCATGTGTTTCCTGCATCTGCGCAACGTCAAAGGTCATGTCTGGAACCACAAGCGGGTCCACCGGATCTACTGCGCGCTGGACCTGAACCTGCGGCGTGAGCCATTGAGACGCCATTGGTTCAAGTCCAATGGCGAACGCCCCGGCGCAGGCCGAAGCGGGAGACGCCCGAGGAACTGGCCGTGCCGGAGGCGCCTAACCTGGTCTGGTCCATGGACTGCATGGCTGATCGCTTGGCCCCCTCTCGGCGAATGCACGCATTCGCCTGCCGGGCAAGGGACGGGCGGCAGTTCCGGTTGCTGAACGTGCTGGACGACTTCAACCGTGAAGGCCTTGGCTTCGAGGTCGACTTCTCGCTGCCTGCCGAGCGCGGCGTCCGATCCCTGAACCAGATCATCGAATGGCGCGGGAAGCCACTGGCGATCAGGGTCGGCAACGGCCCGGAATATGTCAGTTCCACGCTGATTGAACCGCCCCGGGTTTACC
>JAFGVZ010000011.1 GCA_016937725.1 Paracoccaceae bacterium
GCGGGCAATTGCAGCGCGCGGCAGCGGGCCTTTTTTGACAAGGTGACCGCCAGAGCCTCGATCAAAATGCGGTAGACGTTGTTCTCGGGCTGCGGTTCGGTCAGGCCAAGGCTGTTGACCTGCACCCCATACCGGAAACGGCGATATTTCGGGTCGTCAATGCCGTAGCGGTCACGACAGATTTCATCCCACAGGTCGACGAAGGCGCGCATCTTGCACATCTCGGTGACAAAGCGGATGCCCGCATTCACGAAGAAGGAAATGCGCCCGACCATCTGCGGGAAATGCTCGGCGGGGACCTTGGTTTTCAAGTCGTCCAGCACCGCGCAGGCCGTCGCCAAGGCGAAAGCAAGTTCCTGCTGCGGCGTGGCACCCGCTTCTTGCAGGTGGTAGGAACACACATTCATCGGGTTCCATTTGGGCAAGTGTTCGCGGGTATAGGCCGCGACATCGGTGATCATCCGCATCGACGGTTCTGGCGGGCAAATATACGTCCCGCGTGACAGGTATTCCTTGATCAGGTCGTTCTGCACCGTGCCGTTCAACTGGCTGACATCCGCGCCCTGCTCCTCGGCCACCGCGATATAGAGCGCCAGAAGCCAAGGCGCTGTCGCGTTGATCGTCATAGAGGTGTTCATCTTTTCCAGCGGAATATCGTCGAACAACAGCCGCATATCGCCCAGATGGCAAACCGGCACGCCCACCTTGCCGACTTCGCCCTTCGACAATTCATGGTCGCTGTCATAGCCTGTCTGTGTGGGCAGATCGAACGCGACCGATAGGCCCGTCTGCCCCTTGGACAGGTTGTTACGGTAAAGCGCATTCGACGCCCGCGCCGTGGAATGCCCGGCATAGGTGCGAAACAGCCAAGGCTTGTCCTTTTGCGGGGTGGCTTGGGTATCGGTCATGCGGGCCTCCGGCAATGCGTGCGAAACTTTGTTGCCTAAACACCTGCAAAAGGCGCAAGATAATGTCAAGCCATAATCGCTGCATTGCGGCAAATGGCATATCGGCCCGAAACCGGCTAGATTGGGCGCAAGACGCCTTGCAGGATTGGACAAAGCCCATGTGGGAAGACCGCTTTAACCGCCCCGATTACCTGTTCGGCACAGAGCCGGCGCGCGCCTTGCGCGATCATGTCGCATGGTTGGTGCCGGGGCAGCGCGCACTGGCGGTAGCGGACGGAGAGGGACGCAATTCGGTCTTCATGGCCGAGCAGGGCCTGCATGTAACCGCCGCCGATAATGCGCCCTCGGCGCTGGCGAAAGCACGGGCTTTGGCCGATGCGCGCGGCGTGGCGGTCGATTTCATGCAAACCGACCTTCTGGCAGACTGGCCAGCGGAGTGGTTGGGCGCCTATGATCTTGTCGTGGGCATCTTCATCCAATTCACCGGGCCTACAGAGCGCGCGGCGATGTTCGCCCGCATGGCCAAGTGCCTGCGCCCCGGCGGCGTTCTCTTGCTGCATGGCTACCGCCCCGAGCAATTGGCCTATGGCACGGGCGGGCCGCGTGCGGTCGAAAAGCTATATACAGAAGCGATGCTGCGCGCGGCCTTTGCGGGCTGGCAGGTCGCGGAATGCCGCGCCTATGACCGCGACATTCAGGAAGGCACCGGCCATGCGGGCATGTCGGCGCTGATCGACTTTATCGCGCGCAAACCCGGCTGACAGGTTTTGCTTGCGTTTTGTGAAATTGGTAATATTATTTTACCAATACCGGCTGGGAGGACCGAAAATGGAAATGCCTATCCCGAATGCGGCAATCATGTCGAAGCGCGACCGCGTGATCGCACGGCTTGCGGAAGTGCTGCCAAAAGACGCCCTCATTTCAGACGAAGCCGAACGCCGCGCCTATGAATGCGATGCGCTAACCGCTTATCGGTGCTTGCCCTTGGCCGTGGTCCTGCCCGAGAGCACCGAACAGGTCGCTGCGATCATGAAAATATGCCATGCCGAAGGCGTGCCGGTTGTGCCGCGCGGGTCAGGCACCTCGCTGGCTGGCGGTGCGCTGCCGACAGAGGATTCGATCATCTTGGGCGTGGCCCGCCTGCGCGACGTGGTCGAGATAAACTATGCAGACCGATTTATTCGTGTGCAAAGCGGCATCACCAACCTTGCGGTCACTGGTGCGGTGGAAGGCGACGGGTTCTTCTATGCGCCCGACCCTTCCAGCCAATTGGCCTGCGCGATTGCGGGCAATATCGCCATGAATTCGGGCGGCGCACATTGCCTGAAATACGGCGTGACCACCAACAACCTGCTGGGTGTCACGCTTGTGACCATGGCAGGCGAGGTGATCGAGATTGGTGGCGCGCATCTGGACGCGGCGGGCTATGACCTTCTGGGGCTGATCTGCGGGTCGGAAGGGCAGCTTGGCATCGTGACGGAAGCGACCCTGCGCATCCTGCCCAAGCCCGAAGGCGCGCGTCCGGTGCTTATGGGCTTTGATAGCAACGAAGTGGCGGGCGCCTGCGTATCCGACATCATCAAGGCGGGTGTTCTGCCCGTGGCGATCGAATTCATGGACCGCCCTTGCATTCGCGCGACCGAGGATTTCGCCAAGGCGGGCTACCCCGATTGCGAGGCGCTGTTGATTGTCGAGGTCGAAGGCTCTGACGCCGAAATCGACGAGCAATTGGGCCTGATCAAGCAAATCGCCCGCCGCCATAACCCGGTCGAGCTGCGCGAAAGCCAGTCGGACGAGGAAAGCAAGAAAATCTGGCTGGGCCGCAAATCGGCCTTTGGCGCGATGGGGCAGATTGCCGATTACATGTGCCTTGACGGCACGATCCCGGTGTCGAGCTTGCCGTTCGTTCTCAAACGCATTGGCGAGATGTCGAAAGAGTTCGGCCTTGGTGTGGCCAATGTCTTCCACGCGGGCGACGGTAACATGCACCCGCTGATCTTGTATGATGCGAACAAGCCCGGCGATCTGGAATTATGCGAGGCGTTCGGCGCGGAAATCCTGAAACTGTGCGTCGAGGTGGGCGGTTGCCTGACCGGCGAGCATGGCGTGGGCATTGAAAAGCGCGACCTGATGAATGTGCAATTTGCGCCTGACGATTTAGATGCGCAAATGGCCGTCAAGGACGTGTTCGACCCGCAATGGCTGCTCAACCCGGCCAAGGTCTTTCCACTCGAGGCCAGTGCCACGCGGCGCGCGGCATAGAGTGTAAACAAATGATTTATTGCGCAAAACCGGTTCCCACTTTTGCGCAACATGCTTCTAGGGGGCTTTGCCCCCTCTGGGCGCTGACGCGCCCATTCACCCCCAGGATATTTGGGGCAAGGATGAAACAAAAAGCCTGAGAAGGAGGGCCGCCAATGCGCCCGGCCACTGAGACGGAATTGGCAGAGATCGTGCGCGCGGCATCCGGCCCCTTGCGCATTCGTGGCGGCGGCACGCGTAGCCTTGGGGCCGCAACCACCGGTGCGCTGCTGGAAACCGGGGGGCTGTCGGGCATCTCGCTTTACGAGCCGGGCGCGCTGACGCTTGTTGCGGGCGCGGGCACGCCCTTGGCCGAGGTCGAGGCGGCGCTGGCAGCCGAGAACCAGCGCCTGCCGTTCGAGCCGATGGATATGCGCGCGCTGTTGGGCGTCGAGGGCATACCGACCGTGGGTGGGATGGTGGCCGCCAATGCCTCTGGCCCGCGCCGGATTGCAGTGGGGGCCTGCCGCGACAGTCTGATCGGGGTGCGCTTTGTCGATGGACAGGGGCGCATCGTGAAGAATGGCGGGCGGGTGATGAAGAATGTCACGGGCTATGATCTGGTCAAGCTGATGGCCGGAAGCTGGGGCACCTTGGGCGTGCTGACCGAATGCAGCTTCAAGCTGCTGCCAGTCCCGGAAATGCAGGCGACCCTTGTCAGCGCCGCAATGACGCCAGACGCGGCCGTGGCCTGCATGTCGGACGCGCTTGGCACAGCTTACGAGGTGAATGCCGCCACGCGCGATACCGAGGGCCGGGTTTGCCTGCGCCTTGAAGGTTTCTCGGAGCAAATCCGCTACCGCAAGGCCGCGCTGGCAGAGGCCTTGGGCGGCGATTGGCAACTTGTCGAGGGCGCGGACAGTCAGGCGCTTTGGCGCGATATCCGCGATGTGACCGCCTTCGCAGGCCAACCGGGCGATGTGTGGCGGATTTCAGTCAAACCCTCGGACGCGGCGGCCCTTGTCGCCAAGATCGCGGCACCTGTGCAGATGGATTGGGGCGGCGGGCTGATTTGGGCGCTCGTGCCAGAGGGCACGGATTTGCGCGCCAAGCTTGGGCCGATCGCAGGCCATGCCACGCTGGTGCGGGCAAGCGACCCTACGCGCACGCGCCTGCCCGCGTTCCACCCTGAACCCGCGCCGATTGCCGCACTTGCCCAAGGCCTGCGGGCCAAGTTCGATCCGCGCGGGGTGCTGAACCCCGGCCTGATGGGATAAGCCAATGCAAACCACCTTCACGCCCGACCAATTGAAAGACCCCGCCATCCAGCGGTCGAACGAAGTGCTGCGCACCTGCGTCCATTGCGGCTTTTGCACCGCGACTTGCCCCACCTATGCCGTGTTGGGCGATGAATTGGACAGCCCACGCGGGCGGATTTACCTGATCAAGGATATGCTGGAAAAGGGCCGCCCGGCGGATGCGCAGACGGTCAAGCATGTCGATCGGTGCCTGTCGTGTTTGGCCTGCATGACGACCTGCCCTTCTGGCGTGCACTACATGCATTTGGTGGACCACGCGCGCGAATATATCGAGCAAACCTACAAACGCCCCCTGTTCGAGCGGGTGTTGCGTTGGGTCTTGGCGAAAATCCTGCCCTATCCGGGTCGGTTCCGGCTGGCGCTTCTGGGGGCCAAGATCGGGCGGCCCTTCCGCGGTCTGATGCCCGACCCACGCCTTCGCGCGATGCTGGAGATGGCGCCGAAGGTCATTCCCCCCGTCAGCCGCAATGACGACCCGCAGGTCTTCGCGCCCGAAGCCCCGAAAAAGATGCGGGTCGCGCTGATGACCGGCTGCGCCCAGCGCGCCTTGAACACCGATATCAACGACGCCACAATCCGCCTGTTGCGCCGCTTGGGGGCAGAGGTGGTGATTGCCGAAGGCCAAGGCTGTTGCGGGGCATTGACGCACCATATGGGCAAAACCCATGAAAGCCACGCGACGGCAGCCAAGAACATCCGCGCGTGGTATCGGGAAATGCAGGCCGGGGGCTTGGATGCGATTGTCATCAACACCTCTGGCTGCGGCACGAC
>JAFGVZ010000089.1 GCA_016937725.1 Paracoccaceae bacterium
ATATCGGCGGCGTCATGCCCGTCGCAGGACAGCACCTTCCAACCTGCGGCGGCAAAGCGGGCGCGCTGGTCGGTGCGGTCCGACAGCGACACGCGCCCGTCGATGGTAATGTCGTTATTGTCCCACAGAACGATCAGGCGGCCCAGCTTCTGATGGCCTGCCAAACCAATCGCCTCGTGGCTGATGCCTTCCATCAGGCAGCCGTCGCCTGCGATGACATAGGTGTAATGGTCCACGATCTTCGGCCCGAATTCGGCACGCAGCTTTTCTTCGGCCATGGCAAAGCCCACGGCGTTGGAAATGCCCTGACCCAGGGGGCCGGTCGTGGTTTCCACGCCTTCAACATGGCCATATTCGGGATGGCCTGCGGTGATCGCACCCCATTGGCGGAAATTCTTGATCTGATCGAGTGTCATCTGCTTGTAGCCGGTCAGATAGAGCAGCGCGTAAATCAGCATTGACCCATGACCGGCCGACAGGATGAAGCGGTCGCGGTCGGCCCAATCGGGGGCGCTGGAATCGAATTTCAGGTGTTTCTCGAATAGAACGGTCGCCACGTCGGCCATGCCCATCGGCATACCCGGATGGCCCGAATTGGCGGCCTGCACGGCATCCATGGCCAAGGCACGGATTGCGGTGGCTTTCATCCAATGGTCGGGATTGGCGGTTCTTAGGGCAGCAATATCCACGTCTGGTTTTCCTTGGCTGGACAGGGCGGTGTTGGCGGTAGCATTTCCGCGGCGGCGATCATACGGGCCTGCGCCTAGACTGCAACCAAGAGCCGCCCGCAACCCGTGTTTGCCCATCTGTCAACTTGGCCCAAGGTTGGAAAGCCAAAAGTTTGCGGGTAGGCTTGCACGGCGTGGGTTGCCATACCCTGCATGGAATGATTCGGCCATGTGAAAGCGCCAATTTGGAAAGAGCAGGCATGACGGATATAAAACAAATGGAAACCCGCCTGTCGCATGCGCTGGACCGCATTTCTGCGGCGGCGGGCAAACTGACGACAGCGCCCGCGCCGGTTATCGAGGATGCCGATAGCGCGAAACTTCGGGCAGAACTGGATGCCGAGCGCGCCAAAACCGCCCAACTGACAGAGCGTGTGAATGCGGTGCGCCAACGGCAGGACAGTTCGGTCGCGTCGTTGGAGCGGAGGCTGGCACGCATGACAGAGCAGCTTGACCTGCAAAGCCTGGAAATGCTGCGTCTGAAGAAGGCCAATTCCAAGCTGATAGAGGCGAACCGCCAATTGCGCGAAGGGCATGAGGCGCAGGTTATCGAACCCAGCGCCATCAACCGCTCGCTTGTGGCAGAGTTGGAAGCGTTGCGCGCCGAGCGCGCGGCAGAGCTGGCCGAGATGGAAGATGTTTTGGGCGAATTGAAGCCGCTGATGGGGACAGGAAAGCAAGATGCCTGAACAAACGATCACGATTGGCCACAAAGAATTTGAAGTTGCCTGTCAGCCGGGGGAAGAGCAATTTCTGCTGGCGGCGGCTGCCATGTTGGACGCGGAAGCGCGCACGCTTCTGAACCAGATTGGCCGTGTGCCTGCCGAACGCATGTTGCTTATGTCGGGGCTGATGCTGGCCGACAAAACGGCGGCAGTTGAAGACAAGCTGAAAGACGCCGAAGCGCAGATCGAATCCATGCGCGAAGAGATTTCGCGCCTGCACTCGCGGCCCGCGCAAAAGGTCGAGGTGCCGGTGGTGCCGCAAGACCTGAGTGATGCATTGTCCGAACTCGCCGCGCGCGCCGAGGCGGTGGCCGAGGATATGGAAAGCCGCGCCTCAGCGTAAAGCGTGGCGCAGCGTCGGCACGAATTCCGGGTGGTTGTAGATGTCGTTATGGCCCGCTGCAAGGCGGACCACCTGCGCTTGCGGCAGCGTGCTGGCCAGCGCCTCTGACCGGGCGGGAGCAATCACCTCGTCTTGCGTGGCCAAGACCAGCGTGACCGGTGCGGTTGTGTTGGCCAGATCGGTGGCAGCGGTCATGTCATGGCGGATCAGCCAGCGCACTGGCAGAAAGGGCAGCGTATCTGCTGCGACTTGAGCAAGGCTGTCGAAGGGCGTGACAAGAATAACCCGGTCCAGCTTGCGCGCGCTTGCCAGATGCGCGGCCACACCGCTGCCAATGCTGAACCCGATTGCTGTTACCGGGCCTTGCAGGCTGTCATGGATGGCCAAGGCATCGGCCAACACCGCGTTCGCTGATGGTGTGCCAGTCGAAGGGGGATAGCCGCGATAGTGATAAACTACCACGTCCTGCGCCGGGGCGACTTGGTGCAGGAACAGAGCAATGGTTTCCGAATTCGTGCCATTTCCGGGAAAACCCAGAATCGTGGGCTGCGATGGGTCGCGTCCGGGTATGCGCACCCCGTGCAGCGTGTCAGAGCCGACCGTCAGGGTCAGGCGCTCGGTCTGCGCGGGCAGGGCGGGGGCTGGGCCAACCATCACACGCGGGAAAATCAGGAATTGTTGAAAAAGTGCAAGTCCGGCGACAAGAACCAAAAATAGGATGGCGCCAGACAGAATGAATTTCAGCAGGAAAGACATAGACTTGCCATCTGGTTTTTCGGAAATTTCAACGCAAGCCCAGCCTTCCTCGAAATCGAGAATTGAAACGTGGCCTCACTCGGCTTCACGCCCTCGAAAGCCGGTTGCGACCACGTATTTCTCGGAACTGTCGGATCGGCTGGCAGGCGGTTTGACATTGGCGACCTTGCGGAAATTCTGCTTCAGCAATTGCTGCAACTCGCCTTCCGCGCCCCCGGCCAGAACCTTGGCAACGAACGTGCCGCCTTCATCCAGCACGTCGAAGGCGAAATGCGCCGCCGCTTCGCACAGCGACATGATCCGCAAATGGTCGGTTTGTTTATGCCCCGATGACGCGGCAGCCATATCTGACATGACCACATCGGCGCTGCCGCCCAGCCAGTCCTTGACCTGCGCATCCGCGCCCTCGTCCAGAAAATCGAGCACATGCGCGGTAGCCCCTGCCAAAGGCTCGACCTCTTGCAAATCCACGCCCAGAACGGTGCCAATGCGTTTGCCCTTCTTCTCGCCAAGCGCATTCACGCGCACCACGGCCACTTGCAGCCAGCCACCCGGCGCGCAGCCCAGATCGACCACCCGCGCGCCGGGAACAAGAAAGCGATACTTGTCGTCCAGTTCCAACAGCTTGTAGGCGGCGCGGCCGCGATAGCCATCGCGCCGCGCGGCGGCCACATAAGGGTCGTTCAATTGCCGTTCCAGCCAGCGGGTCGAGGATAGTTTGCGCCCGCGCGCGGTCTTGACCTTGACCTTCAGGTCACGTTGGCCGCGCCCGGATGTGTTCTTGCCTGTCATCGTGCAACTCTCAATTCTGCGTAAGGTCCAGCGCGCCATCGCTGCTCATTTGCGCGTATAGCAGTCCTTCGCGCAGACCGCGATCTGCAACAGACATGCGCTCGGTCGGCCAAATCCGCATCAGCGCGGTCAGGATCGCCGCGCCCGACATGATCTGGGTATGCCGCTCGCGCCCGATGCGCGGGTCCTGCCGCCGCCCGATAGGGCCAAGCGCCAGATATTCGCGGATCACGCTATCAACCTGCCCTGAGTTCATCACCAATCCATCGACCTTGTTGCGATCATACCGCTTCAGTCGCAGGTAGCTGGCCGCGACGGTGGTGATCGTGCCAGAGGTGCCGATGATCTGGAACGCTTTGTGTGGCGTTGCATCGGCATAAGGGGTGAAGGCTTCAAGCTGTTCTTCGAAATACCAGCTCATCAGCGCGAAGCGGGCGGCGTCGTCATCCACATCGGCGAAGTAATCTTTCAGCGTTGCCACGCCCAAAGGGACGCTGATCCAATCTACCACGCGCGGCCTGCCGGGCAGGGGGTCGCGGTTGAACGAACCCTGATACATGGACAAAATCGCATTGCGGCGGTTTTCCGGGGCAACGCGCGAGAGGTCGATCCAAACGAGTTCGGTAGAGCCGCCGCCAATGTCGATGACCAAAAGTTGCTCTGTATCAGCCGCCACAAGCGACGCGCAGGATACTACAGCCAGCCGTGCTTCTTCCTCTGCGGTGATAATGTCCAACGTCAGCCCGGTTTCGCGCTGCGCGCGGCGTATGAACTCGCGGCTATTGCGGGCACGGCGGCAGGCTTCGGTGGCAACCAGCCGCATTCTGTGCACGTCATGCCGCTCCAGTTTCGAGCGACAAATGCGCAGTGCTTGCAGAGTGCGTTGCATGGGCTTGTGCGACAACAGGCCAGAGCTTTCCAGCCCCGTGCCAAGTTCAACAGCCTTGGAGAAGCTGTCCACAACTTCAAACTGCCCGCCCTTGGGGCGCGCAATCAGCATGCGACAACTGTTCGTCCCCAGATCCAGTGCCGCGTAAAGCGGGCCAGATCCGGGGTGGCGCGGGGCCTTTGACGGTGTCCGGGCCGCACCTATCGGCGGGCCTTCTGGTGTCGGGGGCGTGCCCGCGCCTGCGGGACGCTGGGGCGTCATCTTTCGCCCTCCAATTCATGTTACTGACAAGGTAGTGCAGCGCCGCCGTGCGCGCAAGGCTTAGCTTGGGTCGCTTGCTTCGGGCGCAAGGTCGGTTTCGGCGTCTGGCCAAAGGAGGCGCCGCGTTATCTTTCAGGCCTAGTCTGGAACGGAGAGTGGGTCATGGCGCAGCTTGTGATCGTCTATTGGCGCGATATTCCCGCGCAGGTTATCGCGGGGCAGGGCCGTCGTGCCCGCAAGGTGCAATTGTCCGAACGGTTCGAGCAAGCCATCGACCGCTGCGCCATGAAAGTTGGTGCCAAGGATGCCGATGCCTATTTGGCCGACTGGCGCAAAGCGCCTCCTGTCGAGGTCGCTGGCAGCGATGAAGAGGTCGCAAGTGCCACCGCCGCACGTTTGGAACAGGATTATGACACAGACAGGTTGCGCAGTCTGATCGCCAATGATGGCTGGGCTTAGGCGGGCTAAGTGGCAAGGTTTTGGCTTGGGGAGAAGCTGATGGGACTCTTGAATTTTCGCCGTCCTGTAGAGGCAGATCAGCCCGCGAATGACAATGTCGCGGCGCTGATGCAGGGCTTCTCGCTAGAGGTGATGCCGCGCACCGCTGAAAAGATAGAGGATTTCCGCGCCCTGATGCCCTTGGGCACGCGTGTCTACATTGCCCATATCGATGGCACGCCCATTTCCGACATGGTCGCCACCGCCGCGCGCCTGCATGCCGAGGGGATGGAGCCGATGCCGCATATCCCCGCGCGCCTTATCCGCGACCGGGCAGAGCTGGGCGATTGGGTGACGCGCTACCGCGATGTGGGCGTGCGCCAAGCGTTGATGCTGGGCGGTGGGGTTGCGACCCCGTCAGGCGCTTATGACAATTCCATGCAAGTTCTGGAAACGGGCCTGTTCGATGGGTTCGACCGGCTGCATGTTGCAGGCCATCCGGAGGGCAACCGTGATATTGAACCTGCGGGCCAAGACCGCATCGTGATGAATGCTTTGCGCTGGAAGCAGGATTTCGCGCGCAGCACGGGCGTGGAGATGGCCATCATCACCCAATTCGCCTTCGAGGCTGCGCCGATCATCGCTTGGGCTGATCGTCTGCGCGACCAAGACATCACGCTGCCCGTGCATCTGGGCGTGGCGGGGCCAGCGAAGTTGCAAACGCTGATCAAGTTCGCCGTGGCGTGTGGGGTTGGCCCGTCTTTGCGCGTGCTGCAAAAGCGCGCCAAGGATGTGTCGAAACTTCTGTTGCCGTTCGAGCCGACAGAACTGGTCCAACAGCTTGCGGCGCATAAGGCCGCGCATCCTGATTTCGCGGTGGACAAGCTGCATTTCTTCCCGCTTGGCGGCATCAAGACCAATGCCGCTTGGACGGCCACCCATGGCGGCGCGGCTGCGCGCCCCGGCGTTTAACCCTTTCACGAATGGACCGAGCATGACCCGCACCGTCATCGAATCCGCTACCAAGACCGTTGTCATCGGCTTTGACGAGCCGTTCTGCGTGATCGGTGAACGCATAAACCCCACGGGCCGCAAGAAGCTGGCGGCAGAGTTGGAGGCGGGCGATTTCACCACTGTCGAGCGCGATGCGCTCGAACAGGTCGCCTGCGGCGCGAATGTGCTGGACATCAATTCGGGCGCGGTGTTTTCCAACAAGATGGCCGAAGACCCGCGCTACGCTGACAATAACTTTGTCGAGCCGCCGTTGATGCGCGATTTGTGCGCGCGGGTGCAGGCGCTGGTCGATGTGCCTTTGTGCATCGATTCTTCCGTGCCCGCTGCACTTCTGGCGGGGCTGGAAACGTGCAACGGTCGTCCACTTCTGAATTCGGTGACGGGCGAAGAAGAGCGGCTGGAAGCGATCCTGCCGCTGGTCAAGAAATTCAATGTGCCGGTGGTGGCCATTTCCAACGACGATACCGGCATTTCCGAAGACCCGGATGTGCGCTTTGCCGTAGCAAAGAAAATCGTCGAGCGCGCGGCGGATTATGGCATTCCGGCGCATGACATTGTGGTGGACCCGCTGGTCATGCCGATCGGGGCGATGGCGACGGCGGGCCATCAGGTGTTCACTTTGGTGCGCCGCTTGCGCGATGAGTTGGGCGTGAACACGACCTGTGGCGCGTCGAATATCAGCTTCGGGCTGCCGAACCGGCACGGTATCAACGCGGCGTTTTTGCCCATGGCGATCGGCGCGGGCATGACCAGTGCCATTATGAACCCGGTGCGCGCGCAGGAAATGGAAGCGATCCGCGCGGCGAACCTGCTGATGAACCATGACCCGAATGGCGGCGCTTGGATCGGGCTGACCAAGGTCATGGACGCGATGGGTGACGGCGTAAGCTTTGCCGAAGCCTCGCGTGCTGCACTTGATGCGGGTGCACGCACCGGCGGGCGGCGTGGCGGTAGGCGTGCGCGCGGCTAGGCCGCAAGCTCTATCCGATTGCGACCTGCTGCCTTAGCGCGGTAGAGCGCATCATCCGCACAGGACATCGCGTTTTGAAGATGGTCGGGGTGGTCCAGTCGGGCAACTCCTATGCTTGCCGTGACCGGCTCTGTCCCGGCTCGGACCTCTGCTGCGATTGCCTGCCTTAATCGCTCGGCAATGCGCGCCGCGTCAGACGTGGATTCGCCGGGCAGGAAGACCACAAACTCCTCGCCCCCGAAGCGCGCACAAAGGTCTTGGTGCCGAAGCGCGTTTCGCAATGTGTCTGCAGTGGCAAGAAGGACCGCATCGCCCATATCATGGCCGAAGCGATCATTGACTTGCTTGAAATGGTCAAGGTCGACATACAGCAAAGCCCCGCTGTGGAAGGGCGCGTTGGCCAGTTTCTGTGTGAAACCACGGCGATTAAAGGCCCCGGTCAGCGGGTCGGTCGTGGCTGCCACATGGCTTTCGCGTAATTCGGCATCAACCCCAAGCACAAGGCGGTTGGTCAGGCGCATCAATTCGCCAAGTTCGTCATTCAGGTTGTCGGGCAAGGGCGCACGTTGGCGTTCTTGTTCAAAGTATCGCATGGCTGCCCCGACACGGTAGAGCGGCCGCAAAATGGCATGTAGCGACAAAAGCGTGACTGCGGTTCCAACCAGCGTCGCGCCCAGTAACAACAGCGCAAGTTGCATATTTCCGGCGACACCCCCGGTGCGCCAGAACAGATAGGCGGTTGCTGCGATAAGTGGGATATGCGTGCCAAGGAAAGCTATGAAAAACACCTTGGCGGTAAAGCTGTTTGGGAACAATCGGTTGAGAGCTAGATAGACAGACATGCGGGCACCCTTTGAAGATCGGTGCCCGCAGGATCGTGTCAAATTGTTAAGATCAGATTAACGCGGTCAAGCGCTGGCCGTGCCCTTCTTGGCTTCGGCATAGATCAAAAGCGGTTTCGCGTCAGAGTTAACTGCCTCTTCGTTGACGACCACTTCGCTGACATTGTCCATCCCCGGCAGGTCGAACATGGTATCCAACAAGATATCTTCCATGATCGAGCGCAAGCCGCGCGCGCCGGTCTTGCGCGCGATGGCGCGTTTGGCGATGGCGCGCAGCGCTTCATCGGTGAAGGTCAGGTCGGCACCTTCAATGTCGAACAGCTTTTGATATTGCTTCACCAGCGCATTCTTCGGCTCGGTCAGGATCGTGACCAGCGCATCCTCGTCCAGATCGGTCAGGGTTGCGGTCACGGGCAGACGGCCCACGAATTCCGGGATTAGGCCGAATTTCAGCAAGTCCTCGGGTTCCAGCTGCTTCAGGCGCTCGCCCACGGTGGTCTGGCTTTCATCCTTCACATCGGCCCCGAAGCCGATAGCAGAGCCCTTGCCGCGCTGTGCGATGATGCGGTCTAGACCGGCAAACGCGCCACCGCAGATGAACAGGATGTTTGTCGTGTCCACTTGCAGGAATTCCTGCTGTGGATGCTTGCGCCCGCCTTGCGGCGGCACAGAGGCAACGGTGCCTTCCATCAGCTTCAGAAGCGCCTGCTGCACCCCTTCGCCCGACACGTCGCGGGTGATGGACGGGTTGTCGGACTTGCGCGTGATCTTGTCGACTTCGTCAATATAGACGATGCCGCGCTGCGCACGCTCCACGTTGTATTCGCTGGATTGCAGCAGTTTGAGGATGATGTTTTCCACATCTTCGCCGACATAGCCTGCTTCTGTCAGCGTGGTGGCATCGGCCATGGTAAAAGGCACATCCAGAATGCGCGCCAGCGTTTGCGCCAGCAGCGTCTTGCCGCAGCCGGTTGGCCCGATCAGCAAGATATTCGACTTGGACAGCTCGACCTCGCCAGCCTTGCCGGAGTGATTTAACCGCTTGTAATGGTTGTGCACGGCCACGGACAGCACGCGCTTGGCCTGTTCTTGCCCAATGACATAATCATCCAGCACGTTGCAGATATCGCGCGGGGTCGGCACACCATCGGTGGTTTTCAGCCCGCCAGATTTGGTTTCCTCGCGGATAATATCCATGCACAATTCGACGCATTCATCGCAGATAAACACGGTTGGGCCGGCGATGAGCTTGCGGACCTCATGCTGGCTTTTGCCGCAGAACGAGCAGTAGAGCGTGTTCTTGCTGTCAGTTTCGGAAGTCGGCATCACTCACCTCTGCGGTCTGAACTGCGATAGGAAATCTTGGGCGGGCCGTTTTCCGGCCTTCTGGCTGACAAGCCTAGGTCACTCGCAAGGCGGGGACAATGCAAAACTGCATTGCCCGCCATGTTTGCGCGGCGCGCTGGTTTCGCCGTGACCATCAAGCCCCGGCAGCGTCGGCGCGAGAGGTCACGATCTCGTCGATATGACCCCAGTCTTTCGCTTCTTCCGGGGTCATCCACTTGTCGCGGTCCAGCGCTTGCTGCACCGTTTCGTAGCTTTGGCCGGTATGGCGCATATACAATTGGTAGAAGCGTTCGCGCGTTTGTTCAATGTGGCGCGACTGGATCAGAATATCGGCCGCGGTGCCTTGGCTGCCGCCAGAGGGCTGGTGCACCAGAAATTCCGAGTTGGGTAGCGAGAAGCGCATGCCTTTTTGACCGCCCAGTGCAATGACCGACCCCATGGACGCGGCCAAACCGCACACCAACGTGGACACAGCAGGTTTGATATATTGCATCGTGTCGTAAATGCTCATCCCCGCGATCACGGAGCCGCCGGGAGAGTTGACATACATTGAAATCTCTTTCGAAGGGTTTTCCGCTTCCAGATGCAAAAGCTGCGCCACGATCAGCGAAGCCATGCCATCATGCACCGGCCCGTTCACAAAAATGATGCGTTCTTTCAGCAGGCGCGAGAAAATGTCATACGCGCGCTCGCCCCGGCTGGTCTGTTCTACGACCATGGGGACAAGGTTCATATAGGTTTGGACTGGATCATTCATCGCGCTTGCTTTCCTCAGTGACCTGTCGGGGTCGGTGATACCGTCTATTGGTTGATTGAATCTTAGTGCTGCGCTTGGCCGGTCGCAAGGGGCGGGGGGAAAGAATGCCACTCAGGTGGGTGAAGCGGCAAAGATAGCGTCGACCATGGCTTGATTGCCTTGCGACATCTCCAGCGGGCAGGCAAAGGGGGTGCCATCCTCGGCGCTGGCGGCGAAGTTCTCCAGCATCAACGCGTATTGGTTCACGTTGTTGAACCTCTGCATGTGCAGAACGCCGTCGGACAGCCATTCCACCTTTGCGTCGCCATAGACCGCGCCATTGAAGGGCGCGGCAAGTTCGATCCAGCCATCTTGGCCGTGAAAGATCATGTGTTGGCGGCGCATCTGCATCATGCCGCAATAAAAGGACATGGTGAAATCCGGAAAATCAGCCCAGACGCGCGCGAAGATATCGACGCCGTTCTGGTAGCGAATGTCGGATCGCAGGCGCGTCGGTTCCGCCCCTGTCGCCATCCGCGCGGTGATGCAAGGGTAAACCCCCACATCGCGCAGACCGCCGCCGCCTTTTGCCGGGTCGTGACGAATATTGCCAAGGTCGCGGTTGGTGTAGGTGAAACAGCCCTCGATATGCTCCAGCCGCCCGATCACGCCTTTGGCAAGCAGGTCGCGCACCAGATCCCATTGCGGGTGATGGGCGACCATGAAGGCCTCTGCGATCAGCTTGCCCGTGGCGCCGCGCGTCGTGATAAGACTGTCGATCTGGTCTGCATGCAGCGCGATCGGTTTTTCACACAGCACATGCTTGCCCGCTTGCGCCGCGCGGATGGACCAGTCCACATGCATGTCATTGGGTAGGGGAATATAGACCGCGTCCACATTCGGATCGGCCAGCAGCGCGTCGTAGCTGTTGTGCACGCGCAGGCCGGGTGCAAGTGCCTGAAAGGGTGCGGCCTTGGCCACATCGCGGGTGGCCAGCGCCACAAGTTCGGCCCCACGCGCCAGTTGCATGGCCGGTGCCAGATCGGTGCGCGCGATCTTCGCGGCCCCCAGAATTCCCCAACGCATAGTCGCCTCCCCCTGCTGTTGGCGCTACCTTAGCGAGGGGAACCGCCTGCGCAAGAGGTGCAGACCATTGACGCTTGCGGCCCCTGCGGCTAGGGCAAGTCGCAAGATAAAGGATGGCCGCAGATGAACCTGTTTACCGAATTTCACGCCTGTGTTCTGGACAAACTCGCCGCGCTGACCGCCCAAGGCGCGCTGCCCGAGGGCTTGGATTTCGCCAATGTCACGGTCGAGCCGCCGCGCGATGCCGCCCATGGTGATCTGGCCACGAATGCCGCGATGGTTCTGGCCAAGCCTGCGGGGTTGAAGCCGCGTGACATAGCCGACGCCCTTGCCGTGGAGCTGGCGCGCGATCCGCGCATTGCCAGTGCAGAGGTGGCGGGGCCGGGTTTTCTGAACATGCGGCTGGAAAATTCGGTCTGGGCAGATGCGCTGGGCCACGTTCTGACCCAAGGCGCGGATTACGGCAAGTCATCCATGGGGCAGGGGGTGCGGGTGAATGTGGAATTCGTGTCCGCCAACCCTACCGGCCCCATGCATGTGGGCCATACGCGCGGCGCGGTGGTGGGTGACGCATTGTCAAAACTGCTGGCCTTCGCGGGTTATGACGTAACGCGCGAATATTACATCAACGATGGTGGCGCGCAGGTGGACGTTCTGGCGCGCTCTGCCTATGAGCGTTACCGCGAGGCGCATGGCCTGAACCCCGAAATTGCCGAAGGGCTTTACCCCGGCGAATACCTGATCGAAGTGGGCGAGGCGCTGAAATCCGAATTTGGCGCGCGCTTTCTGGACCAGCCCGAATCCGAATGGCTTGAGGTGATCCGCGATTTCGCCACAGACCGGATGTTGGCCATGATCCGCACGGATCTGGCCGCTCTCGGCGTGGAAATGGATGTTTATTCGTCTGAAAAAGCGCTCTATGGCACCGGAGAGATTGAGCGCGCAATCGACAGCCTGCGCGCCAAGGGTCTGATCTATCGCGGCACGCTAGAGCCCCCCAAGGGCAAAACCCCCGAGGATTGGGAACCGCGCGAACAGACGCTGTTCAAATCCACCGCCTATGGCGATGACGTGGACCGCCCGATCATGAAATCGGACGGAAGCTGGACCTATTTCGCCCCCGATATTGCCTATCATTCCAACAAGGTGGATCGCGGCTTCGACCTGCTTATCGATATTTTCGGCGCTGACCATGGCGGCTATGTCAAGCG
>JAFGVZ010000090.1 GCA_016937725.1 Paracoccaceae bacterium
CGGCTCATCATCTCGACCCCGCCCGCGACATAGGCCTCGCCCGCCCCGCCGCGCACTTGGTTGGCGGCGATATTCACGGCTTCCATGCCACTCGCGCAGAAGCGGTTGATCGACAGACCCGGCACTTGTTCGTCGAACTCGGACGCCATGACAGCGGTGCGGGCCAAACAGCCGCCCTGCTCGCCCACCTGGGTCACGTTGCCCCAGATCACATCTTCGATCGCGCGGGTGTCCAGATCGCTGCGCGCCTTCAGCGCGTCCAGCACGCCCGCCGACAGACGCACCGCCGTCACCTCATGCAAGCTGCCATCGGCGCGGCCCTTGCCGCGCGGTGTGCGCACGGCGTCGTAGATGTATGCGTCACTCATGTCTTTCCTCCTCGGGCCAAGCTTGGCCGTGTCGTATTTTGTGTGATCGGGGCGTGACGACGCCCCTCTCCGATAACTATTCGCCAAGGTTTCCGGCCGTGGCCTTGGCGCGGCATGGGCTGCGGCGTGGTGGCCCCAAGCGCCGCCCTGCATCACTTCTTGCGCGCCTCCAGCTCGGAATTGAACAGCCGCAGGCGGTGGCCCAGATTATCGGCATCCATGACGCTGTCGAAATTCTCGAACAAGAAGGACAGCGCCTCTCCCTCGTCCAGCCCCGCCTCTTGCGCGAAACGGCGCAGGCGGCGGTAGCCGTCCTCGGTCATGGCGGCGTTGAAGCGGCGGGTCAGGCGGAAGCGTTTGGGCATGGCCTAGAAATCCGCTTCGGCCAAGGCCATGACGGTGTCCGCACCCGTGCGGATTCGCGCCAGATGCAACGCGGTCGCGGGCAGTTGACGGGCCATGTAATAGCGCGCGGTCGCCAGTTTAGCTTGGTAGAACGCTTGGTCGCCGGTGCCTGCATCCAGCGCCGCATAGGCCGCGCGGGCCATGCGCACCCACATCAGACCCAAGCAAACATGGCCGAAAAGGTGCATGAAATCGGTCGAGCCTGCCAGCGCGTCATTGGGGTTTTTCATGCCGCGTTCCATGAAGAACATGCCCGCCGCCTGCAAATCCTTGGACGCCGCTTTCAGCGCGTCGCGCAGGTCGGTCAGGCGCGGATCATCTGTGCTTGCGATCTCTTCCTTGACCAGCGCGAAGAAGGCCATGACATGCTTGCCGCCATCCTGCGCCAGTTTGCGGCCCACAAGGTCCAACGCTTGCACGCCATTCGCACCCTCGTAGATCATGGCGATGCGGGCATCACGGGCGAATTGGGACATGCCCCATTCCTCGATATAGCCATGCCCGCCATAGACCTGTTGGGCCTGCACGCACATGTCAAAGCCCTTGTCGGTCAGGAAGCCCTTGATGACCGGGGTCAGAAGCGAGATCAGGCCGTCGGCCTCGGCATCTGTCGAGCGGTGCGCGCGGTCGATCAGGCTGGCCCCCCACATGGTGAAGGCGCGCGCGCCTTCGACAAAGCTTTTCTGGTCCATCAGGATGCGGCGAATATCCGGGTGCACGAGCAGCGGGTCGGCAGCACCCTCGGGGTTCTTTACCCCCGTCACGTCGCGCCCTTGCAGACGGTCCTTGGCATAGGCGACGGCGTTTTCATAGGCGACGGCGGCCTGCGCATAGCCTTGCAGGCCAACACCAAGGCGCGCTTCGTTCATCATGGTGAACATGGCGCGCATGCCCTTGTGCAGGTCGCCCACAAGGAACCCCGTCGCACCATCGTAGTTCATGACGCAGGTCGCGTTGCCGTGGATGCCCATCTTCTCTTCAATGTTGCCAACGATCACGCCATTGCGTGCACCAAGCGAGCCATCTTCATTGACCATGTATTTCGGCACGATGAAGAGCGAGATACCCTTGGTCCCCTCGCCCCCGCCCGGTGCCTTGGCCAGCACCAGGTGGATGATGTTCTCGGCCATGTCATGCTCACCCGCAGAGATGAAAATCTTTTGCCCGGTAATCGCATAGCTGCCATCGGCTTGCGGTTCTGCCTTGGTGCGGATGAGGCCCAAATCGGTGCCGCAATGCGGTTCCGTCAGGTTCATGGTGCCGGTCCAGTCGAGCGAGACCATCTTAGGCAGATATGTCGCCTTTTGCGCGTCCGAACCATGCGCAAGTATCGCGGAAATGGCACCATGCGTCAGACCCTGATACATGTTCAGCGCCATATTGGCCGAGACGAAGAATTCCCCCGTTGCGGAATTCATGATGTAGGGCAGGTTCTGGCCGCCGAATTCCTCGGGCAGGTCCAGCCCGTTCCAGCCGCCTTCCTTGATCTGCGCAAAAGCTTCGGCAAAGCCCGTGGGGGTGCGCACGACACCGTTTTCCAAGCGGCAGCCTTCGCGGTCGCCAATCGCGTTCACCGGGGCGAGCGCGCCTTCAGACAGTTTCGCCGCTTCTTCCAGAATGGCAGCGGTGGTGTCACGGTCCAGCTCGTCATAGCCCGGAATATCGCTTTGGCCGATGTTCAGAACATCGTGCAGCACGAATTGCATGTCTTTGACGGGGGCGGTGTAGCTTGGCATGTCTCTCTCCATTGGTGCGCGGGCTTATTCTGCGGCGCGCGGTCGGTCGGCTTGGGACAGCACATCGGCAGCCCAAGCCAGGTCTTGCTTCAATTCAGAAATCGCTTCGGCCAATTCGGCGCGCTGACGCTCCATATCGGCCAAACGGTCCTGCGCGATGTCATAGGTTTTGCGCAGCTGCTTCAATTCGCTGTCGTCGCGGTTATACATTTCCAGCAACTGGCGAATTTGCTCTAGGCTGAAGCCAAAGCGCTTGCCGCGCAGGATCAGCTTCAGCCGGGCCTGATCGCGGCGCGTGAACAGGCGGTGCTGCCCATCGCGCTTTGGAAACAACAATTCCTTCGCCTCATAGAAGCGCAGGGTGCGAGGCGTGACGCTGTACGCGGCACACATTTCTCGGATGGTCTTGAACTCTTCAGACATGTGACGAAACCCACGGCTTTGAACATTGCTTTGAACCATCATGCGGACAAAGCATCATAAGTTGACGTTAACGTAAAGGGCAACGTCGCGTCAACCCGCTTCCTCTTGCCTTGGCTTGTGCGGGGGTGCAGATAGGGGCACCTGTCGCGGAGCATGGCCATGAATGCCCAAAACTTCATTAACGCGCTGCCTTTCGCCAAGGCTTTGGATATGCGGCTGGATTCGATTGGCAAGGGGCGGGCCGAAATCTCTATGACGTGGGACGCGCGCTTCGTGGGCGACCCGGCAACAGGCGTTATCCATGGTGGCGCGGTTTCGGCGCTGATGGATACATGCGGGGGGGTGGCGGTTCTGTCCTATCCCGGTGCCACCACAACCGCGACGATTGACCTGCGAATCGACTATATGCGTGCGGCGAAGCCCGGCGCACGGATCGTTGCGCGGGCTGAATGCTACCATGTCACCCGCAACGTGGCCTTCATGCGCGCCACTGCCCATGACGGGGGCGATACGCCCGTGGCTACAGCGACCGGGGCCTTCACCTTCGCCGCGAAGGACCAAAGCGCATGACCCAGCCCGAACCCGTCCAAGCCGTGAAACAGCGCCGCGACCGCGCGCTGGCCAGCCTTGTCGGCGCGGTGCCCTATGCGCAGTTTCTGGGCATCTATTTCGAGCGCCATGGCGACGAATTGACCGCCGTGCTGCCCTATGACGAGAAGCTGATCGGCAACCCGCTTTTGCCCGCCATTCATGGGGGTGTTATCGCGTCCTTTCTGGAAGTGGCCGCAATTATCGAACTCAGCTGGGCCACCATCTGGCCTGATCTGGAAGCGGGGCGCGTGACACCGGAACAGATGGCAGAGAACCTGCCGCGTCTGCCAAAGACCATCGACTTCACGGTGGATTTTCTGCGCTCTGGCCTGCCGCGCGACGGCTATGCGCGCGCCCGCGTCAACCGCTCGGGCCGCCGCTATGCCAGCGTGCATGTCGAGGCGTGGCAGGACAATCGCGCGCGGCTCTTCGCGCAGGCGACCGGGCATTTCCTGATGCCGCAAAACGGCTAACATGCAACCCGTCACCGACCGGCGCATCTTGCGCATTGCGGCCCCCATCTTGCTGGCCAATATCGCCGTGCCGCTGCTGGGCGTGGTCGATACCGGCATTATCGGCCAGATAGGCGAAGCCGCACCCATTGGTGCGGTCGGCTTGGGTGCGGTCATCCTGACCTCGGTTTACTGGGTGTTCGGCTTCTTGCGCATGGGCACGACCGGCTTGGTCGCGCAAGCCGTGGGCGCGCATGATTTGGCCGAAAGCGGGGCAATCCTGATGCGCGGCGTGCTTATCGGGCTTGGCGCGGGCGCGGTCATGGTGCTGGGGCAGATCGCGCTGATGGAAGCGGCCTTCATGATCGCCCCCGCCAGCGCCACGGTCGAGGCCTTGGCCCGCGACTACCTTGCCATCCGCATTTGGGGCGCGCCTGCGACGATTGCCCTCTATGCGCTGAACGGCTGGCTGATCGGCACCGAACGCACACGCAGCGTTCTGGCGCTGCAACTCTGGATGAGCGGGCTGAACGTGGTGCTGTCGCTGTGGTTCGTTCTTGGCCTTGGCTGGGGTGTGCCGGGAGTAGCCGCGGCCACGCTGATAGCCGAGGTCACAGCGCTGGGGCTTGGCCTGCGGCTGTGCCGCGCGGCTTTCACGGGCAACCAGTGGCGCGATTGGGCGCGCGTCTTTGACCGCGCGCGGCTGAAACGCATGTGGGCGGTCAATTCCGACATCATGTTGCGCTCGGTGGCGCTGCAAGCGGCGATGACAGGGTTTCTGTTTACATCGGCAGGTTTTGGCGATGTGGAACTGGCGGCAAATCAGATCCTCTGGCAATTTCTGATGATCATCGCCCATGCGCTGGACGGCTTCGCCTTTGCCGCCGAAGCGCTGGTCGGCCAAGCGGTCGGTGCGCGCGCTGTGGGGCAAATGCGCCAAGCGGGGCTTCGCGCCGGGGTCTGGGCCTTTGCGCTGGCGGGGCTGATGGCCGTGGTTTTCCTGCTGGGTGGGCCTGCAGTGATCGACGTGATGGCGAAAGACGCGGGCGTCCAGAATGCGGCCATTGCCTATCTGCCCTTCGTGGCCGCGCTGTCGCTCGCAAGCTGCGCGGCCTATATGCTGGACGGCATCTTCATCGGCGCGACTGGCACGCGCGAGATGCGCAACACGGTCGTGCTGGCGGTGGCGATTTATGCTGTTGTGATCTGGGCTTTCGTGCCGGTTTACGGGAATACGGCGCTGTGGTCGGCGCTGATGCTATTGAACATCATGCGCGCGGTGTTCCTAGGCGTGCTTTATCCACAGCTGGAGCGGCGCGTGGCCATGGGCGTCTGAGGGGCTTTGCCCCTTGGTCCCTGCGGGCCCATTCACCCCAGGATATTTTTGCAAGGATGAAAAGGCTAAAGCCAGTCTGCACGGCCGGTGCCGACGACATCCGGTATCGCGGAAAAGCCGTCGCGGTCCATAAGCGCAAGCAGTCCCTTGTTCAGGCGCGGGACAAGCGAGAGCCCCTCGTATACCAGCGCCGAATAAAGCTGGACAGCCGACGCTCCGGCACGAAGTTTGGCATAGGCTTGCTCTGGAGTGCCGACGCCGCCAACCCCGATAAGGGGAATTTTCCCTTCGGTCAGTAGCGACAATTGTGCGAGCACGCGGGTGGACATTTCGAACAAAGGCTGGCCGGAAAGCCCGCCTTTTTCACCAGCACTTGCACTTTTCAAACCTTCCCGCGCCAGCGTCGTGTTCGTGGCGATGATTGCATCGACCCCGGTTTCGCGCGCGACGCCTGCGATTTCGGCAAGCTCATCGCCGTTCAGATCGGGCGCGATCTTCAGGAATATCGGGATCGGGTGCGCGAGTTCCGCGCGGGCTTGCACAACGCCTTGCAAAAGCGCCTTTAGCGCCGACGCGCCTTGCAGGTCGCGTAGCTTTTCGGTGTTGGGAGAGGACACATTGACCGTCGCGAAATCGACATGCGCGCCGCAGATGCGCAGCACTTGTGCAAAATCGCCTGCGCGATCAGCGCTGTCTTTATTCGCGCCAAGGTTCAGGCCCAGCACCATGCCTTTGGGCCGCTTGGCCAAGCGCGTGGCGATGACCTGCGCGCCCTCGTTATTGAAGCCGAAACGGTTGATGACGGCGCGATCCTCTGGCAACCGAAACAAGCGCGGGCGCGGGTTACCGGGTTGCGGGCGGGGCGTGGCCGCACCCACCTCGACAAAGCCGAAGCCCGCACGGGCGAGACCGTCCAGCGCCTGCGCATTCTTGTCAAAACCTGCGGCAAGGCCCACGGGGTTGGGCAGGTCCAGCCCTGCAATCTGCATGCGAAGCCGGGATGAAACACAGGGGCGCGGCAGCGGCGCAAGACCCAATTGCAGCGCCTTGATCGCAAGGCCATGTGCTGTTTCCGGATCAAAGCTGCGCAGGGCTGTCAAACTCAAACGCTCGAGCTTGCTCATACCAAACCTTCGGGGAAAATATGGCCGCTGGCGCCCAAGGGCAGCGAGGTGTCCCAGACCACATCGGCCATGGTTAATGCGCGGTAAAGATGTGGGAAAAGTGCATCCCCGCGTGAGACTTCCCATTTCAGCGCCGCGCCAAGCGTGTCAGGGTCAACTGCGACCAAGACAAGGTCGCTTTGCCCTGCGAAATGCTTGGCGGCGGTTTCCATCACCTGTTCGGCGGTGGAAAAATGGATGTAGCCATCGGCCAAATCGATAGGTGCGCCAAGGGTTTCACCCTTGGCCTTCATCTCGTCCCATTCGGGGCGGCGGAATATCTTGTAAATCAGCATGCCCGCGTCATGCCCGAAGGGGGCGGTTTGGTCAATTGGCTATAAGGGGCCGGGCAAGCGTTCTTCGCTGAGCAGAACATTGGCATCAACCGCGCCCACGCCCGGAAGCGTCATGATCCGGCGGCGCAGCACTCGTTCGAAATCTGACAGGTCGCGGGCGACGACGCGCAGGCGGTAATCATAGAGGCCCAGCACATGCTGCACGGTCTGCACTTCGGGGATGGCGGCAACGGCGCGTTCGAAATCGACCAAACTGACGCGCCCCTTGGCGGCGAGCGTGATGCCAAGGAACACGGTCACACCGAAGCCTAGAGCGGGCAGGTCCAGATCGAGGCGATGGCGGGCAATCGCGCCTGCGTCGCGCAAGCGTTTCAGCCTGCGCCATGCGGCGGGTTGGCTGAGGCCGAGGCTGCGCCCCAAGGCACCCGCTGACAGGGTGGCATCCTGCGACAGTAAACGCAGCATCTGGCGATCAAGATCGTCGAGCGCGATCATGGGGCCGACCTTGCCAAAGGGGCGCTGCCCCTCTGGGCCGCTGGCGCGGCCCATTCACCCCGGGATATTTGGGCAAGGATGAAATTCATATCGGCAGGCATTCATCGGATTTTATGTCGGAAAGATGCATCAGGGCCTCAAGATCGGTGATATGCGGCAAGTTCAGGATGCGGTCGCGGTAGATGTCCTGATAATGCGCCATATCGCGGGCGATGATGTTCAGGCGCAGGTCCACCCGGCCCAAAAAGGTCTGGATCTCCAGCACTTCGGGCACAAGGCGTGCTGCCGCGATGAATTCATCGAAAGCGCGCGGGTTGGTTTTGTCGAGGGTGACGCGAAGCGAAACCTCAACCTGAAAGCCCAAAGCGCGCCAATCGATGACAGCTTGCTGCCCACGCAGGATACCGCGCGCGCGCAGACGGTCGAGCCTGCGCCAGCAGGTGGCCTCTGTCACGCCGGCGCGGGTGGCAAGGTCTGCGGTCGCGGCCATGGGATTGGCCAGAAGCTGGCGCAGGAGGCGGCGGTCGGTATCGTCGATCTGCATGGATTTTTCGTAATTGCCAAAATCGTGAATGATTTTTGCAGTGTTATGCGAAATCAGCGGAAGTTTGAAACGAATTTTTGCCAAAAGTCCCTATGCTGCGCAGCAATGTAACACCAATGGAGGGACGGAAATGCGCGTCTACTATGATCGCGATTGCGATGTGAACCTGATCAAGGACAAGAAAGTCGCCATTCTGGGCTATGGCAGCCAAGGCCATGCTCATGCGCTGAACCTGCGCGATTCGGGCGCAAAAAACGTGGTTGTCGCACTACGCGAAGGGTCCAGCAGCGCCAAGAAATGCGAAGCCGAGGGTTTGCAGGTCATGGGCATTGCCGAAGCGGCGGCTTGGTGCGACTTGATCATGTTCACCATGCCCGATGAGCTTCAGGCAGAGACCTATAAGAAATACGTGCATGACAACCTGCGCGATGGCGCGGCGATTGCCTTTGCCCACGGGTTGAACGTGCATTTCGGGCTGATCGAACCCAAGCCGGGCGTTGATGTCATCATGATGGCACCCAAAGGCCCCGGCCACACCGTGCGCGGCGAATACACCAAGGGCGGCGGCGTGCCCTGCCTTGTGGCGGTGCATCAGGATGCCACGGGCCGCGCGATGGAGCTGGGCCTGTCCTATTGCTCTGCCATCGGTGGCGGGCGGTCCGGGATCATCGAAACCAACTTCCGTCAGGAATGCGAAACCGACCTGTTCGGCGAGCAGGCCGTTTTGTGCGGTGGCTTGGTCGAGCTGATCCGTATGGGCTTCGAGACGCTGGTCGAAGCCGGTTACGAGCCGGAAATGGCCTATTTCGAGTGCTTGCATGAAGTGAAGCTGATCGTTGACCTGATCTATGAAGGCGGCATCGCCAACATGAACTACTCGATTTCCAACACCGCCGAGTATGGCGAATATGTGAGCGGCCCGCGCATTCTGCCTTATGACGAGACGAAAGCGCGCATGAAGGCGGTTCTGACCGATATTCAGCAGGGCAAATTCGTGCGCGATTTCATGCAGGAAAACGCCGTGGGCCAGCCTTTCTTCAAGGCGACCCGCCGCATCAATGACGAGCATCAGATCGAACAGGTCGGCCAAAAGCTGCGCGCGATGATGCCGTGGATCGGTGCATCGAAAATGGTGGACAAAGAGCGCAACTAAGCGCGGCTTTGGTCCGAAAACACCCCCGGCACCGCCTGTGCCGGGGGTTTTGCTATCTGGCATTTACCCTGCATTCATCCTAGCGTGACTTGTCAGGCAGGGGGACAGCGATGCACATTTGGTCATGGCATCTGGGCCAGTTTTTCAACAAGATCTGGGTGCATATCGCGCTTTACGGGGTGGCGGGGCTGGTCGTGGCGCTGCTGGCCGCCTTTGGCGCGCCCCTGATTACCCTGTTTCAGACCGACCTCATCTCGACCGAGGCGGTGATGGTGCTTTTGCAGATCCTCGCCTCTTCCATGCTGGCGGTGACGACGTTTTCGGTGTCGATCATGCTGACGGCCTTCGGGGCGGCAGCGTCATCGGCCACGCCGCGCGCGACGGTGCTGCTACAAAACGACTCGACCACGCAGCAGGTTTTGGCGTCTTTCGTGGGCGCCTTCGTGTTCAGCCTTGTGTCGATCAGCGGCTTGCAGATCGCGCTTTACGGGGCGGCAGGGCGGC
The DNA here is from genome assembly GCA_016937725.1 of Paracoccaceae bacterium. Lineage (GTDB taxonomy): Bacteria > Pseudomonadota > Alphaproteobacteria > Rhodobacterales > Rhodobacteraceae > Roseinatronobacter. Next base: position 9,467 of record JAFGVZ010000090.1, read on the forward strand.
TTGTGTTGTTTCTGGCCACGCTGGTGGTGCTGGCGCTGGTCGTGGTGCAATTGGTGCGCTGGATCGGGCATCTGGCCGATTACGGGCGCTTGGCCGATACCGTGAACCGGCTGGAGGATGCCACGGCGGATGCGTTACGCACCCGAATGGAGGACCCGTTCTTGGGCGGCGCACCTTTGCCAGCGGCGTTGGCGCATTCCAGCCCCGGCGCGGCCATTGTGCCAAGCCACGTGACTGGCTATGTGCAGACGGTGGACATGGGTGGGCTGCAAACAATTGCCGAACGGCTTGGGGTGCCGCTTGCCCTGCGGGTCTTGCCCGGAAAGTTCGTGTCCGAACAGGTTGTTCTGGCCGAGGCCTGCCGCGCCTTGCCCTTGGCAGAGGCAGATTGCGCCGCGATCCAAGGCTGTTTCGTCATCGGGCGGGCGCGCAATTTCGAACAAGACCCCCGGTTCGGAATCCTATCCATGTCGGAAATCGCATCGCGCGCCTTGTCGCCGGGGATTAACGATCCGGGCACGGCCATCGACATTTTGGGGCGGCAGGTGCGGCTGCTTAGCCTGTGGTGCGATGACACCAAAGCTAAGCCGCGATTCCCGGATGTTCTGGTTCCCCCGTTGCGGCTGGCCGACCTGATACAGGATGCCTTCGCCGCGCCTGCACGCGACGGGGCAGGCACGGTAGAAATCGGACTGATCGTGCAGAAGCGGTTGGCCGCGTTGGTGCAGGCCAAGGGCCGCGCGTTCGAAGGCCCCGTCATCGCCATGTCAGAACACGCTTTGGCCCATGCCAGACAGGCCTTGGTGCTGCCGCAAGAACTTCAGGCGATTGAGGATGCCGCGAGCGCCCTGCGCGATCTGGCCAAAGCCGCGCATTGACCGCCCGGCGGGCGCGCACTACCACTTTGCCAACCCCTTGGCCCGGCAGGAGGCCCACCATGTTCCAAAGCTTTCACACCCCCTCGCGCCCGCAAGATGGGCCGCCGCGTCTGGCTGCCTTGCGCGACGCGCTGGCGGCGCAGGGTGTGCAGGGCGTGATCGTGCCGCGCGCCGATTTGCACCAAGGCGAATACGTCGCCGATTGCGATGCGCGGCTGGCTTGGCTGACGGGTTTCACTGGGTCGGCCGGGTTCTGCATTGCCTTGCGGGACCGCGCCGGGGTTTTTGTCGATGGGCGCTACCGCGTGCAAGCGCGCAGTCAATGCGCCGATATGTTCGAGATCGTTCCATGGCCTGAAACGCGCCCCGCAGATTGGCTGCGCGCGTCCTGTCCGAATGGTGCGGTCATCGGATTTGACCCTTGGCTACACACGCCCGATGAGATCGAGACGATAGAGCGCGAGCTTGCGGGCAGCGGGGTGTCTCTGAAGCGCATTCCCAACCCGATTGACCCGCTTTGGCACGACCGGCCTGCCCCGCCCATGGGGGGCGCAATGGCATATCCCGAAAGCCTTGCAGGGCTGTCGAGCGCCACGAAACGCAAGGACGCCGCGCAGGCGCTTGTGCAAAACGGGCAACGGGCCGCTATCCTGACCCAGCCGGACAGCATTTGCTGGCTTTTGAACCTGCGCGGGGCCGATCTGCCGCGCGTGCCGGTGGTGCAGGCTTTGGCGGTGCTGCACGATGACACGCGGGTGGACCTGTTCGCCCATGCCGCCAAATTTGACGGGATACCGCTGGAAGAGGGGATAGCCCTGCGCCCGCCGGAAGCCTTTGAACCCGCCCTACGTAGCTTGACCGGCCCGGTGCGCCTGGACCGCGCCAGCGCGCCCTTGGCGGTTTGCGACCTGCTGTCAGAGGCGGGCATTGCCATTGCTCCCATGCAAGACCCTTGCCTTGCGCCCAAAGCCCGCAAAACCGCTGCCGAATTGGACGGGGCGCGCGCGGCGCACCTTCGCGACGGGGCTGCGATGGCGGAATTCCTGTGCTGGCTGGATCAGCAGGCGCAAAAGCTACTGGATGACCCGGCGCATACCGTGACCGAGATTGACATCGTGCGCCGTCTGGAAGCCTGCCGCGCGGCCACGGGCGCCCTGCGCGACATCAGCTTCGACACGATTGCAGGGTCCGGCCCCAATGGTGCCATCGTGCATTATCGCGTGACAGAGGACAGCAATCGCCGCCTGCTGCCGGGCGAATTGATGCTGGTCGATAGCGGTGGGCAATATCTGGACGGCACCACCGATATCACGCGCACGATCGCCATCGGGCCAGTGGGCTTGCTGGAAGCCCAGTGCTTCACCCGTGTGCTGCAAGGCATGATCGCGCTGTCGCGGGCGCGCTTCCCGCGCGGGGTGGCGGGCGGGCATCTGGATGCGCTGGCGCGCTATCCGCTCTGGCTGGCCGGTCTGGATTACGACCATGGCACCGGGCATGGTGTTGGGGCCTATCTGTCCGTGCATGAAGGGCCGCAGCGACTGTCGCGGGTCAGCCAAGTGCCGCTGACAGAGGGCATGATCTTGTCGAACGAACCTGGCTATTACCGCGAAGGCGCTTTCGGCATCCGCATCGAAAACCTTGTCGCCGTGCGCGCTGCGGCCACACCAGAGGGTGGCGATCCCCGCGATTGGCTAGAGTTCGAGACCTTGACGCTTGCCCCCATCGACCGCCGCCTTATAGTATGCAGCGAACTGACCATGGGTGAGCGTGACTGGCTGAACCGCTATCACGCGCGCGTGCGCATGTCCTTGTCCCCGCTGGTGTCTGACGCGACACGCAAATGGCTGGACCGGGCCTGCGCCCCGCTTGACGGCTGAAAATGGCCTGACCGGGGCCTGACCGGGCCCGACCAAACGTATTCTGCGCCAAGCGCGCACCAAGGACGAAGGAAACCGCGCCATGCCAATGAGCATTCTGAAGATTTATCCCGCCGAGGGCACTTGGGTTGTTCGCGCTGGGGGCTCTGTCATAGGGGAAAGCACCCGCGCGCTGGAATTGGTTCAGCGCGACTGGCCCTTTGTGATCTATTTCCCGCGCGAGGATATCGCGGGCGCTGTGCTGGACCCGTCCGAGCGCAAGCTGGAATGCGATGACCGCGGAACCGGCGTGTTTTTTCACGTTTCCAGCCCCGAAGGCCTGATCGAGAATGCAGCCTACAGCATCACCGCCCCGACCGAAGCGGCTGCGCAATTGAAAGATTATCTTGCTTTCGACGCAGGCAAGGTCACGGTCGAGCGGGTCTGACCCGGCGGCATTTCCCGACTATGTCACCGCGCTGCCGGGGCTGGATATTCCTTTCCCGGCAGATGTGGTCCAAGCCCGCGCGATGCGCGCGCCTGACGGGTTGGTGTTTAACCTTCGTGCAGGATATGGACCTGCCCGCCCATGCCCATGGCGCGCAATGGGGCAGTGTCGTGGCTGGAGAGATTGATTTCACCTTCGGCGACAATCGCCGTATCTACCGCCCCGGCGACAGCTACACGATTTTGGCAGGCGTGTTGCACTCTGCGCGCATTGCTGCTGGAACCCGCGTGATCGACATGTCGAGGAAGCAGATCGTTACGTGCTGTTGCGTTAGGCGCGATCTTCACCTGTCGGCCAACGCCACGCCATCGCGCCCAGATAATTGCCCGTCCTGACGGAATTCACCGTCGTGCGCTCTGGCCCGTAGGCATCTGCCTTGCGCGGCTTGCGCGTGGTCCTCGTATTCCGCGCCAGCCGGACCAAACCAGAAACGGTCAGGACAAGGAACTCCCCCTCGCCTTTCAAGGGAATAGTCTCGAGCCTGTTCCAGCCCGATTGAAGCGCCTCTTCCAGCATTTCGAACGGGTCGCGGCGCTTGGGCGCTACATGTTTCAAAGCAACTCCTTTGGCGAACAAACCGCCATACGCGACAAAACATATGCAAAGGGTTGCATTTTACAAGGGCAGCAGACAGCGCACCCGGCGGTGAAGCTTACAGTTTCACCATCTCGAACCGCACCCGCGCCACCGGCAAGCCCCAGCGCGTGACCACGGCGTCGTTGATGACGCGGCCTTCCGGGCCGAAATAGATCACATCTTCAAAGCCCAGTCGCGTCACCTGGCCTTCGGACATGAAATCGGCTGTGTAGGACAGGCGGATTTCCGTGCCGGTCTCGATCACTTCTGCCACGCCCACGGTATCTTCGCGCCGTCCGGTCCAACGCCCCGGCCCCGCGCGGTCGAACACCCATGTCAGGCGGTTTTCTTCGCCGTCGTCATAGATGAAATCTTCGACCACACTCAGCCTATCGCCGTCCAGCCGTCCGTTTAGGCGAGCGGTAAAGCGGCGCTCGGACCCCGTCAGGTCCACCCGAAACACACCCGCGCCTACTGCGCGACCGGCGAAGGCCTGTTCCAAGGTGATCGGCTGCAACGGCCCGTCAGGACTGGCAGGCAAACGCGAACACCCGGCAAGAGCTAGGGGTCCAACAACAAACGCGCGGCGAGTCATCAGCATGGGGCGGCCTTTCTGGTGTTTGCCAAGAAACTAAGGCGCGCGCCGGGTTTGACCAGCTTTAGCGCCGTGTAGCCAAAGCATCGTCCAGCACATCATGCAACAGGTCGCTTGGCACATCATCGCAAACAAACGCCGCGCCTATGTCGCGCGCAAGGATGAAGCGCAAGCGGCCATCCTGCACCTTTTTGTCCTGCCCCATCAGGGCAATCAGCGCATCAGCACCCGGCAATTCGCCCGGAATATCGGCCAGATCCGTCGCCATACCCATGGAGCGCAGATGCGCGCGCACGCGGCTGGGGGTTTCTTGCGGGCAAAGACCCATCCGGGCGGACAGCTCGAACGCCAAAGCGCAACCGATCGCCACGCCTTCGCCATGCAGCAGGCGGTCGGAATAGCCTGTCGCCGCTTCCAAAGCATGGCAAAACGTATGGCCAAGGTTCAAAAGCGCGCGGTCGCCCTGTTCGGTCTCATCCCGCACAACGATCTCTGCCTTCATCTGGACCGAGCGGTGCACGGCATATTGGCGCAAACCAGGGTCACCCGCGGCCAATGCAGGGCCATTCGCTTCCAGCCAGTCGAAAAACGCGGCATCGCCCAGCAGCCCGTATTTCACCACCTCGCCATAGCCCGCAAGGAAATCGCGGGCGGGCAAAGTGCCCAGCAGGTCAATATCGGCCAGCACTAGGCTGGGCTGGTGGAACGCGCCCACAAGGTTCTTGCCGTGGCGCGTGTTGATCCCGGTCTTGCCGCCCACGGAACTGTCCACCTGCGCCAGAAGCGAGGTTGGCACCTGCACGAAGCGCACGCCACGCCGCAGCACGGCGGCGGCAAAGCCCGCCAGATCGCCAATAACACCACCGCCCAAGGCCATTATCAGATCGCGGCGTTCGACCTTTTCGTCCAGAAGCCATTCGACCGACTGCGTCAGGCCCGCCCAGTTCTTCGTGCCCTCGCCCGGTTCCAGCGCCAGCGCAGAGCTGGAGATTTCACCCAAGGCGCGCTGGACCGCGTCCAGATGCAGGCCCGCGACGCGGCTCTCTGTCAGGATCGCCACGCGGTTGCGTTTCAGATGCGGGGCAAGGTAGCGCGGCGCATCGGCCAAAAGCCCCCGTCCGATGACCACGTCATAAGCGCGGTCGCCCAAGGGCACATGGACAATCTGAACGCTCATGCGGAGTATCCTTCCAAGACATCGGGGCGGGTGCCAAGTTGCTCAATCACCACGCGGGCCATATCGGCAATGGAATAGGCCGGGTCGGCAGTGGCGACCAGATCGGCCTGCTCATAAAACGGCGTGCGGTCGTCCAGCAGGCGCGCAAGCGTTCCGCGCGGGTCATCATTTTGCAGCAAGGGGCGGGTGTTCTTGGTCCGCACGCGCGACCATAACAGATCCAGATCGGCGCGCAGCCAGACCGACACGCCATCTTCGTGGATGCGCTGGCGTGTTTCCGCCCGCAAGAACGCCCCGCCGCCCACCGAAAGAATGGCGGGCGTGCCGTGCAGCAGGCGGGCAATCACCTCTGCCTCGCGGTCGCGAAAGAACGCCTCGCCGTCGCGGGCGAAAATCTCGGCAATGCTCATCTGCGCAGCGGCGACGATTTCTTCATCCGAATCGCGGAACGGCACGCCCAGCACCTGCGCGACGTGCTTGCCGATCGCGGTCTTGCCCGCGCCCATCATGCCGACCAGCACCACGGTCTTGTGCAGTTTCATGCCGAATGCGCCCTTGTGATCTGCACGGGTCCAAGTTTTCATGGCCTGTGCTTGCTATGTCGTGATATTGCGACCAAGACGAAAGGAAAACCCCCAAGACGGTCCCCGTCGCCAAGAAGGGGCAACCGGAAGGCACGAACAGGCTTATGAAATATCTCTTTCGACTGATCCTTATCCTTGTGGTCCTCGCGGCCATCGCGATTGTGGCCTATGCCTATATCGGGGATATGTCGCCCGTGCGCGCGCCGGTCACGGAACCGATAGAGTTGGAGGCACGCTAGCCATGCGCGTGGCCGGACTGGCGCTTGCCCTGTGCCTGCCGGGGGTTGCCATGGCGCAGCAAAATGCGCCGCTCTCGGCCATAGACTGGCTGGAGCAAGCCTTGACCCAGCCCATAGGCCCGTCCGCACCCAGCCGCGCGCCTCAGACGGTTCCAGTGGCGCCCGCCGCTCCGATTGTATCGCGCCCTCTGGAACAGGCAACATTGGACAGCACAGGCTTGTTTTCGGCATCCCGTATCGGTCTGCCGCGAGAGTTATGGGGGCAAACGCCGGTTGCGGTTCTGGCCGAAGGGATCGCGGCGCTGGATGCAAATATGGTGCCAGCGGCACAGCGTATGCTGGTGCGGCTTCTGACTGCCGAATTTGCCCCTCCGCTTCTGGCCGAGGGGGACGCCCCCGGTGCGCTGCTTTTGGCCCGTTTGGACAAGCTGATCGAAATTGGCGCGCTGGAACAGGCCAGCCAGTTGATTGAAGGCGCGCCCACACAGACCGCGGCCCTGAACACCCGCGCTTTCGACATTGCCTTGTTGTTGGGCGAAGAGGACCGCGCCTGCGCCCGACTGGAAGGCCAGTTGGCAGGCACAAGCGGGGAAGCCGCGCGCATTTTCTGCCTTGCACGGCGCGGGGAATGGCAATCGGCCTATGCCTCACTTGGTGCGGCGCGTGCGCTTGGCGCGATAGACAGTGCCGAAGCCCAACTTCTAGAGCGATTCCTGGAAGAAGAAGACGCTGAACACAGCCTGCCGCCGCCGCAACGTCTATCACCGATGGGGTGGCGCGTGCTGGAAGCTTTGGGCGAATCTGTTGGCACCAGCACTTTGCCGGTGGCCTTTGCCCATGCTGATCTGCGCGGCACAAGCGGATGGCGCGCCCAGATTGATGCCGCCGAACGCCTGACCCGCACGGGTGTCATGCAGCCCGAGCGGCTGATGGGCATTTATAGCCAGCGGCGGGCCGCGGCCTCTGGCGGGGTGTGGGACCGGGTGCGCGCGGTGCAGGCTTTGGATGCGGCGCTGGTTGGGGCAGACACCGCAGCCATTGAAAGCGCCCTGCGCAGCGCGTGGCCACTGTTCGAGGCGGTGGAAATGGAAAGCGCCTTCGCCCGGATATTTGCAGAACGCTTGGCCGACCACAGTTTGACCGGTCCCGCCGCGCGGGTGCAATGGACCATGCTGCTTTTGGCCGAAACCCGGCTGGACCGCGCCGCAACCCTTGCGCCCGCCACCGCACAGAGCGCTTTGGCGCTGGCTTTGGCCAGTGGCGCAGCACTGCCGGACGCGCCTGTGCCGGGCTTTGGCCCCGCCATACAGGCCGCGTTCAACACGACCGCCCTGCCCTCGCCCGAAAGCCTGTGGTTGGCGCAAGATGAGCATGGGCGCTTACTGCTGGACACGTTGGCGCTGATTGGCGATGCCAGCCAAGGCGACATGCTGGCGACGGAACAAAGCCTTGCCGCGCTGCTGGCCTTGGGGTTGGAGCGCGATGCGCGCCAGATCGCGGTGGAATTGCTGCTGTTGGAACGGCGCGGCTAGGGATGCGAGAGTCAGCGCGCTGGATTTCAACCTTCCTTCAGGCCGCCGCCGCCGAGACCGGGGCTGCGCGCAACACGCAACTGGCCTATGGGCGCGACCTGCGGGATTTTGCCGAGTGGTGCGCGCGCAAAGAGCTGGATTTCGCCACTCTGGCGCAAGACCAGATCGAAGCCTACTTGATAGATCTGGACGCGCAAGGTCTGGCCAAGGCGACGCGGGCGCGGCGGCTGGCTTCGATCCGGCAGATGTTTCGCTTTGCCTATTCTGAGGGGTGGCGCGACAGTGACCCGGCCGCGCGGATTGCCGGGCCGGGCAAGGCCGCCAAACTGCCGCAAACGCTGTCCATGGCAGAGGTCGAGGCGCTGCTGAGTGCCGCCCGCCGCACGGGCCGGACCGAAGCTGATCGACTGCGCAACACCTGCCTGATGGAATTGCTCTACGCGACCGGCCTGCGCGTAACCGAATTGGTCAGCCTGCCGGTGAACGCGGTGCGGGGCGATCCGCGGATGATCTTGGTGAACGGCAAGGGTAACAAGGACCGGATGGTGCCCTTGTCGCAGCCCGCGCGCGCCGCGCTGACAGCATGGCTGGCCGAATGGGACCGGCAAGCCAGCGCCCTGCGCGCGCAGCGCAAACCCGAACCCAAGGCGCTGTTCCCGTCACGCGGCAAGGCCGGGCACCTAAGCCGCGTGGGGTTTTTCCTGACATTAAAAGAGATGGCGATTGCGGCGGGTCTGGACCCCGCGCGCGTTAGCCCGCATGTGCTGCGGCACGCCTTCGCCACGCATCTGCTGCAAGGCGGGGCCGATCTGCGCGCGATCCAGACGCTTCTGGGCCATGCCGATATTGGCACGACAGAGATTTACACGCATGTGCTCGACGAGCGGCTTAAAGCGCTGGTGCTGGACCACCACCCGCTTTCCGAGCCATGAATGCAAGGCAGGACGCCGCCGCGCGATGCCCCGGCTTCTCCCCGCCTTGCCCCAACCGTTCCATCGTCAGGCGCATCGCGTCGCGTTGGGCAGCTTGTTGGGCGGGATCGTCCAAAAGCGCCCGCAAATGTCGGGCAAGGTTTTCTGCCGTGCAGTCGCGCCCCAAACATTCCGGCACCGCGCGGGTTTCAGACACAAGGTTGACCAACGTCACCGTGTCTAGCTTGATAAGTCGCTCGGCAATGCGCTGGGTGAGCCATGACATATCGTATCCAATAACCATCGGTGTGTTATTTGCCGCCAGTTCCAAGCTGACCGTGCCCGAGGCCGCCAGCGCGACATCCGCTGCGCGAAACGCCGCGCGTTTTTGCGCGGGGTCGGTCAACACCTGCGCCGAGATGGGCCACGCGGCCACTTGTGCGCGCATATGCTCGGCTTGCGCCGCGACCGTTGGCACCA
>JAFGVZ010000091.1 GCA_016937725.1 Paracoccaceae bacterium
ATGCCGTTGCGCTCGCCGTAGATATACGGGGCCATACGGGGGTTCCAGCGTTGAGTCTGGTGACCAAAGTGAACGCCAGCTTCCAAAAGCTGCCGCATCGAGAAATCGGGAAGCGCCATAACGTGTTCCTTTCCGGTTTGCGCCTGAGTGGGGGGTTTCAAGGCATATGCCTCAACCGGTGGACCATCGCGGATTTTTCTGCCCGCATGGCCCGACCCCCACCTGTGAAGTGGGAGTGCCTTAGTCGGTTTCCCGCCGGGGTGCAAGAGGGCTTGACCGCGCCTGCCGCCCTGCTCAATCTGATGCACAAGATGTGAAGGAACAGCCATGACCCCCGCCCAAGCCCTTGCCAATCTCAGCTCCCGCGCAGCGCTCTATGACCTGCGCGACCGGGCCGAGCGCGCGCGCTCAGCCGCCGATCTGCGCAAGATGTTCTTCGCGCTGTTGCCGCAGGTCGCGCCGGACCTGTTCGTGGAAGCTGGCGCGCATGATGGGTCAAGCGCACGGCGCGCGCGAAAGCTGCTGCCCGAAGCCAGCGTCATCGCGTTCGAGGCCAACCCCCACAACCACGCCCGCTTCAGCAAAGCGCATGATTTCAACGCTCTGAAGGTCGACTATCGCCATGCTGCGTTGTCGGACTGCGATGGCCCGGTCACGTTCAAGGTCTTGACCGCCGATCAGCATTCGGCCCAAGGGGTTTATTCTGGGCGCTCGTCCTTGCTGTTGCGCGAGGACCCGAAGGCCGATTACGATTCCGTGACCGTGCCGGGCGTGCGTCTGGACAGCTTGGCCGATAGCACCGCCCGCGCGGCGCTTTGGGTTGATGTGGAAGGCGCGACTGAAAAAGTGCTGAGCGGCGCGGATGCGCTACTGGACAAAACCGCGCTTCTGATGATCGAGGTGGAAAGCGTGCCGTTCTGGCAAGGTCAATGGCTGGTCCATGATGTTCTGGCGCATTTGATGGGCAAGGGGCTGGTCCCGGTGGCCCGCGATTTCGAGCGCAAGCACCAGTTCAATATCCTGTTCCTGTCAGAACCGGCGATGGCCCTGCCCAACATGCTTCCGGTGCTGGAAATGCAGCATTCTTTGGCGCGTTACCGTTCAGCCTAGCGCGCCAAGCCTGCCGCTGCGCGCGCAAGTTCGGTAATCTGCGCCCAGTCACCTGCCTGCATAAGCGCCTTGGGCGCAACCCATGACCCGCCCACGCAGGCCACATTGGCCAGCGACAGGTAGCTTGGGGCCAGCTCTGGCGTAATCCCGCCCGTGGGGCAGAATGTCACCTGCGGCAACGGCCCGCCGATGGATTTCAGCGCCCCTGCCCCGCCGATGGCTTCTGCCGGAAAGAATTTCTGCACATGGTAGCCCTGCTCCAACAGCGCCATCACCTCGGAACAGGTCTGCGCGCCGGGAAGAAGCGGCACCTCTTCCACGCGCGCGGCATCCAGCAGCGCAGGCGTCGCACCGGGAGAGACCGCGAACCGCGCCCCCGCCGCCTTCGCCGCTTTCATATGTGCCGCGTTCAGCACTGTGCCTGCGCCTGCAACGGCACCGGGCACCTCTGCCATGGCCGAAATCGCATCAAGCGCGCAGGCGGTGCGCAAGGTCACCTCCAACACGGGCAAGCCACCGGCCACAAGCGCCTCTGCCAAGGGGCGGGCATGGGCCAGGTCATCAATCACGATTACCGGGATGACCGGGGCCAAACGGCACAATTCCAACGCGGCGTCGCTTTGGTGGGCAGGGGTCATAAAGGATGCTCCTTCTAAAGGCCGTTAGCGGTAACGGGCATAGCGCGGGACCGGGTTTTTCGCAAGAGCGCGCTTGCGCATGTGGCCTTCGCCACCGGGCTGGACTAGCTTGCCCCCAAACAAGACCCGAGGATATCATGACACCGCTCACCGCCCGACCGCTTGATCTGGACCAGCTTGCCACCCATACCGGCCGTGTGGTCGTCTTTGCAGATCCCGACGCGCCCCTGCCGCGCGCGGCCAAACGCTGTGACAGGCTGACCCGCGGCGCGGTCGCGCGCGCGGTGGAAAGCACTGAATTTGCCGCACTCTCGCCCGGTAAGGGGCTGATCCTGGCCTATCCTGCTGGGATGGCGGCGCGGGCGCTTCAGATCATCCGCCTGTCCAGAAAGGCCACGGCAGAACAATTGCGCGGTGCAGGAAACACCATCGGGCGCGCGCAGACCGAAGATGCGGCACTGGTCGCGCTTGACACTTTGCCACCGCACGACATCGCGCTGCATGCCGCCTTGCGCGCTTACCGCTTCGAGGCGATGAAGGGCAAACCCAAAGGCCCGCTTGGCGCCTTTCTTTACGCGGTTAAAAATATTGATGCCGCCACCCCTGCCTTGGCCGATGCCGATGCCTTGGCGCAATCGGTCCATCTGGTGCGCGATCTGGTCCATGCGCCCGCGAATGTGCTGAACACCGAAAGCTTTGCCGCGCAAATCGCGGGGCTGGCCGATCTGGGACTGGAGGTTGAAATCCTTGACCGCGACGAGATGGACCGCCTTGGCATGCGCGCGCTGTTGGCCGTGGCGCAAGGGTCCGACAACCCGCCCAAGCTGGCGATCATGCGCTGGAAAGGCGCGGAAGGCGCGCCGCTGTGCGTGCTGGGCAAGGGGGTGATGTTCGACACGGGCGGCATATCGCTGAAACCCGGTGCGGGCATGGAAGAGATGACGATGGATATGGGCGGCGCGGCTGTCACCGTGGGGCTGATGCAGGCTTTGGCTTTGCGCAAAGCGTCCGCGCATGTGATCGGGCTGGTCGGGCTGGTCGAAAACATGCCCGACGCCCGCGCGCAGCGGCCCGGTGACATCGTGCGCTCTATGAAGGGCGATATTATAGAGGTGATCAATACCGATGCCGAAGGGCGCTTGGTGCTGTGCGACATGCTGCATTACGCCGCCGAGCAGTTCCAGCCGCGCGCCATGATTGATCTGGCCACGCTGACCGGCGCGATCATCATTGCGCTGGGGCATGACCGCGCGGGGGTGTTCTGCAACGATGACGGCTTGGCAGGCGACATTCTGGGCGCGGCCAGCGCCGTGGGCGAAGGCGCATGGCGGATGCCCCTGGGCGTGGAATACCAGCGCCAGATCGATTCCACGATTGGCGATGTGAAGAACACGGGTGGGCGGCCTGCCGGGTCTTGCACCGCTGCGGCCTTTTTGGAACGCTTCGTGCCCGAAGGCATGCCTTGGGCACATCTGGACATTGCCGGCGTGGCGCTGACAAAGGGCGAGAGCGCCCATGCCCCCAAGGGTGCCTCTGGCTGGGGCGTCTTGACGCTCGACGCGCTGATCCGGGCCAAGTTCGAGGGCTAGGCCATGGGTAAGGCCATGTTCTACCACCTGACGCGCGACCCGGTCGAAGTGACCGCCGCCACGCTTTTGACCCGCGCCCTTGGCACGGGCTGGCGCGTGGCGGTGCGCGGCGGGGACATGGCCCGGCTGGAGCGGCTGGATGCGCAATTGTGGCTGGGCGCGAAAGACAGCTTTTTGCCGCACGGGCTGGCTGGCGGGCCGCATGACGCGGACCAGCCGATCTTGCTGACCACCGATCGCTCCGCCCCCAACCGCCCCGCCTGCGTGATGGCCGTGGACCGCGCCGAAGTGCAGCCCTCGGAGGTTGCCGGGCTGGAGCGGTTGTGGATTTTATTCGACGGGCAGGATGAGGCGTCGCTCACCCATGCGCGCGGCCAGTGGAAGGCGATGACAGCCGCCGGCGTGCAAGCCGAATACTGGTCGCAGGACGGTGGCACTTGGGCGATGAAGGCGCAATCGGGCGGGTCTTAGCGCCCGGTGGCCTGCGTGGTGTTATGAGTATTTTGGGCAAGATGAAGATGGCAAAGGGTTTTCCCCTGCTTCACGCCTCGGTAAGGAACAGCCGAACCAGTTGGAAAGGGCCGTGCCATGATTCTGTATCCCGCGATTGACCTGAAAGACGGGCAATGCGTGCGCCTGTATAAAGGCGATATGGAGAAGGCCACGGTCTTTGGTGATGATCCGGCAGCGCAAGCCCGCGCCTTTGTTGCGCAGGGCGCGGAATGGCTGCACTTGGTGGACCTGAACGGGGCGTTTGCGGGCGCGCCTGTAAATGGCGCGGCGGTTGAGGCGATTTTGGCCGCGACAGACGTGCCATGCCAATTGGGCGGCGGCATCCGCGATATGGCGACGATCGAGGGCTGGCTGGCCAAGGGCTTGGCCCGCGTCATTCTTGGCACGGTCGCGGTGGACAACCCCGATCTGGTGCAGCAGGCCGCGCGCGCCTTTCCCGGCCAAGTGGCGGTAGGGATCGACGCGCGCAATGGCATGGTTGCGACCAAAGGATGGGCCGAGGAAACCAATGTCGAGGTGACGGACCTTGCCCGCCAGTTCGAGGATGCGGGCGTGGCCGCGATCATCTATACCGACATCAACCGCGATGGCGCAATGCAAGGCCCGAATGTCGAGGCCACGGCGGCACTGGCGCGGGCTGTCAGCATCCCCGTCATTGCATCCGGCGGTGTGTCGCGGCTGGAGGACCTGATCGCCCTGCGCGATTGCGGAGCAGGCTTGGATGGCGCGATTTCGGGGCGTGCTTTGTATGATGGCAAGCTAGACTTGGCCGAGGCAATGGCGGTCTTGCGGGCGTAGTTACGCCCGCACCGTTCCATCCCCCGTGACCAGATATTTGAAGCTGGTCAATTGCTCTGCCCCCACAGGCCCGCGCGCGTGCATCTTGCCGGTGGCGATGCCGATCTCGCCGCCCAAGCCAAACTCGCCCCCATCGGCAAATTGGGTCGAAGCGTTGCGCATCAGGATCGCGCTGTCCAGCCGCGCGAAGAATTCAGCGGCGGCGCTGTCATCCTCGGTCAGGATCGCCTCTGTATGCTGCGAGCCATAGCGCCGGATATGCGCAATCGCACCCGCCACGTCATCGACCACGGCGACGGCAAGGATCATATCAAGGAATTCGCGCCCGAAATCGTCGGGCTTGGCGGGGATGGTGCGGGGCAGGTGCTGCAAGCCGTCGCCCACGCGCAATTCCACACCCGCAGCGGCCAGATCGGCCAGAATATCTGCGCCAAGCCCATCGACAATATCGCGGTGCAACAGCAGGCATTCCGCCGAGCCACAGATCCCGGTGCGCCGCGTTTTCGCGTTCAGCACCACGGCGCGGGCCTTGGCGGGGTCGGCGGCCACATCGACATAGACATGGCAGATGCCTTCCAGATGCGCGAAAACCGGCACCCGCGCTTCGCGCTGCACCAGCCCCACAAGCCCCTTGCCCCCACGCGGCACGATAACATCGATATGCGCGACCATGCGCAGCATGTCCGAGACAGCAGCGCGGTCGGTGGTCTGGACAAGCTGGATCGCATCCTCGGGCAAGCCCGCTGCGCGCAAGCCCGCCAGAAGAGCCGCATGAATCGCGTGCGAGGAGTGCACGCTTTCCGACCCGCCGCGCAGGATAACGGCATTGCCCGCTTTAAGGCACAGCGCGCCCGCATCTGCGGTCACGTTGGGGCGCGACTCAAAGATCACGCCGATCACGCCCAAGGGCGTGCGCACGCGTTGAATGTGCAGGCCGGTGGGGCGGTCCCATTCTGCCATGACCTGACCGACCGGGTCATCTTGGGCCGCAATCGCGCGCAGGGCGTCGCAAATGCCGTCAATGCGGGCATTATCCAACAACAGACGGTCCAGCATGGCCGCAGACAGCCCCTTGTCGCGGCCCGCTTCCATATCCAGTGCATTCGCGGTCAGCACATCGGCGCGCGTGGCATCCAGCGCCTCGGCGGCGGTCATGAGCGCCTGCGTCTTGGACTGCGACGGGGCGCTGGCCAAAATGCTTGAAGCGGCGCGGGCGCGCGCGCCCATATCCAGCATCTCTTGGCTGATCTCGGTCATAAGGCCATCTCGTCTCTGTGAATCAGGGCCACGCGGCCCGGATGGTTCAGGATTGTCTCTATCTCGGTCGAGTGGTGGCCCGCAATGGCGCGCGCCTCTGCTGCATCATAGCCCGCCAACCCGAGGCCCAGCGGCCCCTCTGGCCCGACAATGCTGACCGGGTCGCCGCGGTGGAACTGCCCTTCGACGCGGACCACCCCGGCAGGCAACAGCGATTTGCCCGAGGCCAGCGCGCGCGCGGCACCTGCATCGACATGCACGGCGCCCTTGGGCTTCATCGCGGCAATCCAGCCTTTGCGGGCAGAGCGCGGGTCGCCCTGCGCCATAAATAGCGTGGCGCGCGCACCTTTGGTCAGGGCCGCAAGCGGGTTGGCCGCCTGCCCTGCCGCGATCAGCATGGCGCACCCGCCCGATGTGGCGGTGCGCGCGGCCATGATCTTGGTCTTCATGCCGCCCTTGCTGAACGGGGACAAAGGATCGCCCGCCATGCCCTCAACCTCTGGCGTGATCGCATCGATCACGGGCATGTGGCGCGCGTCGGGGTCGGATTGGGGGTTGCCAGTATAAAGCCCGTCCACATCCGACAGCAGCACCAACAGGTCGGCGCCGATGGTCACGGCCACTTGCGCGGCCAAGCGGTCATTGTCGCCATAGCGAATTTCATCGGTGGCGATGGTGTCGTTTTCGTTCACGATGGGGACCACGCCCAAGGCCAGTAACATGCCCAGCGTCGCGCGGCTGTTCAGGTAGCGGCGGCGGTCATGGGTGTCGTCCAGCGTCAGCAGCACCTGCCCCGCGCTGATACCATGGGGGGCAAGCACTTCTTCATAGGCCCGCGCCAGTTGAATCTGGCCCACGGCGGCGGCGGCTTGGCTTTGCTCCAGCGCGAGCGCGCCGTGCGGCAGGCCCAGCACTGCGCGTCCCAGCGCGATAGAGCCGGACGAAACAATCACAACCTCTGCCCCCTTCGCGCGCAGGGCGGCGACATCAGCGGCCAAGGCATGCAGCCAATCCTCGCGCAAGCGGCCCTGTTCGACCAACAGCGCAGAGCCGATCTTGACCACCACGCGGCGCGCGGCTTGTAAGGCGGAAGCGGGGGTCAGGGTTCCCATGCGCCCTCTTCCTCGGGCACCTCGCGGCCCTTGTCGATCCGCGCCATCAGCGCGCGCAACACGTCCTGCACGCCTTCGCCCGACACGGCTGACAGCAGCATCACCTTGCGGTGGCTGATGGCTTCCAGCGCGGCCTTCTTCTCGGCGCGCTCTTCGTCATCCAGCGCGTCGATCTTGTTCATCGCCACGATGCGCGGCTTCAAGGCCACATCGGGGGAATAGGCGTGCAATTCGGTGTCGATGATGCGCCAGTCTTCGGCCACATCTTCTGACGTGCCATCGACCAGTTGCAAGAGCACCGCGCAACGCTCGACATGGCCCAGAAACTGGTCGCCAAGTCCGCGCCCCTCGGATGCGCCTTCGATCAGGCCGGGAATATCGGCCATGACGAATTCGCGCGCATCTACACCCACAACGCCCAAATTCGGGTGTAGCGTGGTG
>JAFGVZ010000092.1 GCA_016937725.1 Paracoccaceae bacterium
CGCACAGGCGGTTTCTCGCGGTTGTTCAGCGGCAGAAGGTCCACCAAGCGGCGCACTTCGATCAGGGCTTCCACATCATTCTCAAAGGCCGCATCCGCCACCGAGGATTTGCGCGTATGCGTCAGCGCGCCGCCCAGTTCTTCGGCGGTCACATGCTCATTCGTCACGGTCTTGACCACATCGGGGCCGGTCACGAACATGTAAGAGCTGTCTTTCACCATGAAGATGAAATCGGTCATCGCCGGGGAATAGACCGCGCCGCCCGCGCATGGCCCCATGATGACACTGATCTGCGGCACCACGCCCGACGCGGTGATGTTGCGCTGGAACACGTCGCCATAGGCGGCAAGGCTGGCCACCCCTTCCTGAATACGCGCACCGCCCGAATCGTTCAGGCCAATGACCGGCGCACCGTTCTGGATGGCCATGTCCATGATCTTGCAGATCTTCGCGGCATGGGTTTCCGAGACCGACCCGCCCATGACGGTAAAATCCTGCGAAAACACATAGGCCACGCGGCCGTTGATTGTGCCCCAGCCTGTCACGACGCCGTCGCCCATGGGGCGGCTCGCCTGCATCCCGAAATCGACGCAGCGATGCGCCACGAACATGTCGAATTCCTCGAAACTGCCTTCGTCCAGCAACAATTCGATCCGCTCGCGCGCGGTCAGCTTGCCCTTGGAATGCTGCGCCGCGATGCGCTTTTCGCCCCCACCCATCCGGGCCTCTTGGCGCTGCGCTTCTAGCTGTTGCAGGATATCCTTCATGCGCTCCCCCTCCTTGGCGGCAGATCGGTTTGGCGCAACATACTTGCGCAAAACAGGGTTGAAAAGGACAGTTTTGATAATTTGCAAAACTGTCTGCAAAGCCCTTAGCAAATTTGCAAATAAATGTGGAAATGTCAGCGCTTGAAATCCATAAAAAGCGCGCTTAGTGAACATGTTCAACACCAAGACAGGTGCATCATGCCCAGCCCTCAGGCCCGTTTTCTGGACCGCACAACCCCGCCCCATGTGGCCACGCTGGTCGCGCAATCGGCTATTGCCGCGCTGGCGATGAACGTGTTCTTACCATCGCTTCCCAGCATGGCAGCCTATTTCCAGACCGATTATGCCGTGGTGCAATTGTCTGTGTCGCTTTACTTGGCGGTCAACGCGGTGTTGCAGGTGTTCATCGGCGCGCTGTCGGACCGCTACGGGCGCCGCCCGGTCATGCTTGTGGCGCTGTGGGTGTTCGTGCTGGCCACGATCGGCACATTGCTTGCCCCGAACGTGGTCGTGTTCCTGCTGTTTCGGATGCTGCAAGCCGCCGTGGTCACGGGCATCGTGCTGTCGCGCACCGCGATCCGCGACGTGCTGGGCGAAGGCGATGCGGCTTCGCGCATTGGCTACGTGACCATGGGCATGGCCGTGGTGCCCATGCTGGCCCCCGCCTTGGGTGGGTTGCTGGACGAGGCCTTCGGTTGGCGCGGCAGTTTCGGGCTGATGCTGGTCGCAGGTATAGCCGTGCTGGCGCTAAGCTGGCGCGATATGGGCGAAACACGCCAAGGTGGCAGCGGCACCTTCCGCGCGCAATTTTCCGAAATGCCGGAACTGATGCGCTCGCGCCGGTTCTGGGGCTATTGCGCGACCTCGTCCTTCGCCTCTGGCGCGTTCTTTGCGTATCTGGGCGGCGCTCCCTTCGTGGGCGCGCAGGTCTTTGGCATGTCGCCAGCCGTCTTGGGCCTGTTCTTCGGCGCGCCAGCCTTGGGCTATGCGGCGGGCAATTTCGCCTCTGGCCGGTTTGCGGCGCGCGTCGGCATTGATCGGATGATCCTGATCGGCGCGCTGATCAATTTCGCGGGGATGGCGCTTCTGTCGCTGCTCTATTTCGGTGGCTTGCGCAGCGAATGGGTGTTCTTCGGCTGCTTCATCTTCGTCGGCCTTGGCAACGGGATGATCCTGCCCTCTGCCACATCGGGCATGATGTCCGTGCGCCCGCATCTGGCAGGGTCGGCCAGCGGCATTGGCGGCGCGATCATGATCGGCGCAGGCGCGGCGCTGTCGGCGCTAGCGGGCGTGCTGCTGCAACCGGGCAGCGGGGCGGAACCGTTGATCGTGATGCTGTTCATCACCACCGGGCTGGCCGTGGGCAGCATTCTGTATGTCATCGCCCGCGCGCGCGCGATTGGGGCTTGACCGTGCCACCTAGCTTTGCAAACCATTCAAATAGGTTTGCAAAAGGTGCTCCATGGCGCAACAAAAGCTCTATGCCGGTGCAAAGCTGCGCGAGATTCGCACCCAGATCGGGCTGACACAGAAAGATTTCGCCGCCAAGCTGGGCGTGTCCCTGCCCTATCTGAACCAGATGGAGAATAACAACCGCCCGCTGTCCACCTCGGTGGTGCTGGCGCTGGCGCGCGAATTCGGGCTGGATGTGACGGAATTATCGGCGGGCGACAGCGAACGGCTTGTGTCGGACCTGCGCGAAGCTTTGGCGGACCCGCTTTTCGCCAATGCCACGCCCTCGCTGCCCGATTTGCGCTTGGTCGGGGCCAATGCGTCGGGCTTTGCGCGCGCATTTCTGGACCTGCACCGCGCCTACCGGCAAGCGCAGGAACAGCTTGGCGCGCTGGATGAGGCGTTGGGGCGCGAGGATTCAACGTTGCGTCTGTCCCCATGGGAAGAGGTGCGCGATTTCTTTCATTACTGCGACAATTACATAGATGCCGTGGACCGTGCCGCCGAACATTTCGCCGCCCAAGCCGGACCGGCGCTGGACATGGCCGAACACGCCGCGGCCACGCTTGCGCGCCAGAAAATTACCCTGCGCATGGTGCGCGGCGCGCCCTTGCGGCGGTTCGACCCGGCAAGCGGCATTCTGGAAATCTCTGCCAAAGCCAGTGCTGCTACCCAGGCCTTCCAGCTTTTGCATCAGGTCGCGCTGCTGACGCAATCGGACCTGCTAGAGGCGACGCTGGATTTGGCGCGCTTCCAGTCTGACGAATCGCGCGCGATTGCCAAGATCGGACTGGCCAATTACTTCGCGGGCGCGGCATTGCTGCCCTATCGGCGGTTCCTGTCTGCCGCGCAAAGCTGCCGGCACGATCTGGAAACGCTGGCCGACCAATTCGGTGCATCTCTGGAGCAGGTGGCGCATAGGCTCTCGACCTTGCAACGCCCCGGCGCCAAGGGCGTGCCGTTCTTCTTCGTGCGGGTGGACCAAGCGGGCACGATCACCAAGCGCCATTCGGCCACACGGCTGCAATTCGCGCGCTTCGGGGGGGCCTGCCCCTTGTGGAACGTGCATCGCGCATTCGAAACGCCGGGCCGTTTTCTGCGCCAGATGGCCGAAACCCCGGACGGGGTGCGCTATTTCTGCCTGTCGATTGCCATATCCAAAGGCGGCGGGTCGTTCCACGCGCCGGTGCGCCGCTACGCCATCGGGTTGGGCTGCGAGGTCGATCACGCAGATGCACTGGTATACGCCGATGGCATGGACCGCAGCGGCGGGTTTGACCCGATCGGCATTTCCTGCCGCATCTGCGAGCGCGAGGATTGCCACCAGCGCAGTGTTCCGCCGCTAGAGCGACGGCTGCGGGTGGACCATGACCACCGCCATGTCCTGCCCTACAGCATGGAATAAAGGCCGGAGTGACCGGGCCTTCGGGATTACTGCGGAATGCGCAGAACCTGACCGGGATAGATTTTATCCGGGTGGGTCAGCATCGGGCGGTTGGCCTCGAAAATCTCGGGGTAGCGATTGGCATTGCCCAAGGTTGCCTTGGCAATGGCCGACAGCGTGTCGCCCTTGACGACAGTGTGAAAGACAGGCGCGACCTCGTCATCCTCGGCTTCAACCTCTGCCACGCCTTCGACATTGCCCACGGCGAGGATGATCTTTTCCTTCATCTCTGCGCTGACGGCATTACCTTCGACGACGACCTTATCCCCCTCGACCTTGATCTCGACGCCCGTCGCGTCCAGCCCCAGATCGGCGATTTCGGCTTTCAAAGCCTCGGGGTCAGGTGTTGCGGCTTCTGCCGCGCCCACGCCAAACAATTTCTTGCCTGCGGATTTTGCAAAGGACCAAAGCCCCATCGTTCATACTCCAACTAAGTTACCTGCGACTATCGCGCCGCTTTTGTGCCCGCATCGCGTGACGGGGGCAAGACAAAAGCCCCGGCTTGCGGGCCGGGGCTTTGGGGTCATTCCGCCGCTTGCGCGTAGCTTTCGACCGGCGGGCAAGTGCAGACAAGGTTGCGGTCGCCGAACACGTTGTCCACGCGGCCCACGGGCGGCCAATACTTGTCGCCCCGGAAGCTTGCAGGCGGGAAACAGCCTGCCTCGCGCGTATAGGCGCGGTCCCAATCAGCGATCAAGTCTTCAACCGTGTGCGGCGCATGGCGCAGGGGGCTGGCCTCTGGCGTGATCTCGCCGCGTTCCACCGCCGCGATTTCGTCGCGGATGGCCAGAAGCGCCGTGATGAAGCGGTCGATTTCGGCCTTCGTTTCCGATTCTGTCGGCTCCACCATCAAGGTGCCAGCAACCGGCCAGCTCATCGTCGGCGCATGAAAGCCGTTGTCGATAAGCCGCTTGGCAATGTCATCGACCGTCACACCCACATCGGCAAAGGGCCGTGTGTCGAGGATGCATTCATGTGCGATGCGGCCCTTGTTGCCCATGAACAGAATGTCATAGGCCCCGCGCAGGCGCGCCGCGATGTAGTTCGCGTTCAGGATGGCCACGCGGGTCGCTTGCGTCAGCCCCGGCCCACCCATCATCAGGCAATAGGCCCAAGATATCAGCAGGATCGACGCCGACCCATAGGGCGCAGCCGAAACCGGCCCTTCCGCGCCGCCGGTTTCGGGATGGCCGGGCAGGAACGGTGCGAGATGTGCCTTCACCCCAATCGGCCCCATGCCGGGACCACCGCCGCCATGCGGGATGGCAAAGGTCTTGTGCAGGTTCAGGTGGGATACATCGCCGCCAATCTCGCCCGGTTTGACCAAGCCCACCATCGCGTTCAGGTTTGCCCCGTCGATATAGACTTGGCCCCCATGGTCATGGGTGATGCGGCACACTTCGCGCACGGTTTCTTCAAACACGCCATGGGTGGAGGGGTATGTGATCATGCAGGCGGCCAGACGGTCGCCCGCTTTCGCGGCTTTCGCGCGAAAATCGTCCAGATCCACATCGCCATTGGGCGCGGATTGCACCACGACAACCTGCATGCCGCACATCTGCGCGCTGGCGGGGTTCGTGCCATGCGCCGACATCGGGATCAGGCAGATATCACGCGCGCCCTGCCCGCGCGCGCGGTGATAGGCCTGAATGGTCAACAGCCCCGCATATTCGCCCTGCGCGCCGGAATTGGGTTGCATGGACATATCGTCATAGCCCGTGATCTCACAGAGCTTCGCTTTCAGGTCGGAAATCGCCTCTGCATAGCCTGCTGCCTGATCGGGCGGGCAGAACGGGTGCAGGCTGGAAAATTCAGGCCAGGACAGCGGCATCATCTCTGCCGCGGCGTTCAGCTTCATGGTGCAGGACCCCAGCGGGATCATCGCGCGGTCCAGCGCCAGATCGCGGTCGGCCAGCCGCCGCATGTAGCGCATCATCTCGGTTTCGGCGCGGTTCATGTGGAAAATGGGATGGGTCAGATACTCCGACCGGCGCAGGAAGCTTTCGGCAAAGCCCAAGCTGTCCCGCGGCTCTGGCAATCCGTCAATTCCGAATACGCGCAGAACCCGCAGCAGCACATCTTCGTTGCTCGTTTCATCCAGAGCGATCCCGACATGACGCGTGCCGATCTTGCGCAGGTTCAACCCTTCGGCGCGCGCAGCGGCCAGAATACCCACTTGGCCCACGCCCACTTCAACCGTGATCGTGTCGAAGAAATCCTTGACCACAACCCGTGCGCCCGCCTCTTGCAGGGCGCGATACAGACGCTCTGTCAGCCCGTGCACACGCTCGGCAATGGCGCGCAGCCCTTGCGGGCCGTGGAACACCGCATACATGGATGCCATCACCGCCAGAAGCGCCTGCGCGGTGCACACGTTGCTGGTGGCCTTCTCGCGGCGGATATGCTGCTCGCGGGTTTGCAGCGACAGCCGGTAGGCTTGGTTGCCATGCGCATCGACGCTGACGCCCACGATACGACCGGGCATAGAGCGTTTGAATTCGTCGCGACAGGACAGAAACGCCGCATGTGGGCCACCATAGCCCATCGGCACGCCGAAGCGTTGCGCGCTGCCGACCGCGATGTCCGCGCCCAAAGTGCCCGGTTCCACGATCATGGTCAGCGCCAGAAGGTCCGTCGCCATGATGGCAAGCGCTTTATGGGCATGCAATGCGTCGATCTGCGGGCGGAAATCGCGGATATTGCCGTAGGTGCCGGGATATTGGAACAGGCCCGCGAACACGCGGTCGGCGGGGCAATCTTCGGGCGCGCCGACGATCACCTCTATCCCCAAGGGCGCGGCGCGGGTCTGGACTACGGCAATATTCTGGGGGTGGCAGTTTTCATCGACGAAAAACGCTGTCGCCTTCGATTTTGCCACGCGCTGCGCCATGACCATCGCTTCGGCGCAGGCGGTGGATTCGTCCAGAAGGGACGCATTCGCCACCGGCAGCCCCGTCAGGTCCGACACCATGGTCTGAAAGTTCAAAAGCGCCTCTAGCCGGCCTTGAGCAATCTCGGGCTGATAGGGGGTATAGGCGGTATACCAAGCCGGGTTTTCAAAGATATTGCGCAAAATCGCGGGCGGCGTGACGGTGCCGTAATAGCCCTGCCCGATCAGGCTGGTCATAACCTTGTTCTTGGCACCCACCGCACGCATGCGGTCCAGCAATGCGCCTTCGGACAAGGCGGGCCAAGTCAGCGGGTCGGGCTGGCGCAGGTCTGCTGGAATGGTCTGGTCGATCAGTTGATCAAGGCTGTCACACCCCACCGCCTGCAACATCTGCGCCATTTCAGCCGGGGTTGGCCCGATATGGCGGCGATTGGCGAAATCGTAAGGGTTGTAGTCGGTGGGGGTATAGGTCATGTGTGTATGGCCTTTAAGATCAGGGGGTTATCCAAGGAAATCCTTGTATTCATCTTCGGTCATCATGTCGTCGAGCACCGACAGATCATCGAGCTTCATCTTGAAGAACCATGCATCGCCCAGCGGGTCTTCGTTGACCAAACCAGGATTGTCGACCAAGACCTCGTTGATCTCGACAATCTCGCCATCTACCGGCGCAAGGATGTCCGATGCGGCTTTGACCGACTCGATCACGCAAACCTCGTCGCCTTTGCCGACCACGGCTTCAACTTCGGGCAATTCCACGAACACCACATCGCCCAATTGCTCTGCGGCGTGTTCGGTAATGCCCACGACCACCACATCGCCTTCGACGCGCAGCCATTCATGTTCTTCGGTATATCTCATGGGAAACGCTCCTCAGCGCTTATAGGTGGATGGTCGAAACGGTAGGTCACAGATCGTGACCGGCAGACGCTTGCCGCGCACCTCGCCCCACAGGCGGGTGCCGGGTTCGGCGCTGATGGTGGGAACGTAGCCCATGGCAATGGGTGCGCCAAGGCTGGGGCTGAACCCGCCAGAGGTAACGCCACCCAGATTGCGACCGCCCTCGGGTGCGTCCCACAGCACGGTTCCCTCGCGCATGGGCGCGCGGCCCTCGGGGCGCAGGCCGACGCGGCATGCGAGCGGACCCTCGGCCAATTCTTGCAGAATGAACGCGGCCCCCGGAAAGCCACCTTCGCGCGCGCCGCCCACGCGGCGGGCCTTCTGGATGGCCCAGGACAGGCCTGCACTGACCGGATTGGTGGTTTCATCAATGTCGTGCCCATAAAGGCACAGGCCCGCTTCCAGCCGCAAACTGTCGCGCGCGCCAAGGCCGATCGGGGCAACATTGGGCTGGTCCAGAAGCGCGCGCGCGACGGCCTCGGCCTGCGTGTCGGGCACAGAAATCTCAAACCCGTCCTCGCCCGTATAGCCGGACCGAGAGACCCACAGCGCATGGCCCTGCCAGTCGACAGTGGCCACATCCATGAATCGCATGTCCGCCACATCGGGCACCAATGCCGCAAGCGCCGCTTCCGCCCCCGGCCCTTGCAGTGCCAGAAGCGCGCGGTCGGTCAGTTCAGTAATGTCCAACTGGGGCAACTGCGCGCGCAGATGGGCAATATCCGCCGCCTTGCACGCGGCATTGACGACCAGAAACAGGTGATCGCCGCGATTGGTGACCATCAGGTCATCCAGAATGCCGCCTTCGGCATTGGTGAACATCGCGTAGCGCTGCCGCCCTTCGGCCAGCCCCGCCACATCTACCGGCACAAGGCGCTCCAGCGCCAGTGCGGCATCCGGCCCGCGCAAGATGACCTGCCCCATATGGCTGACATCGAACAGGCCCGCATGGGCGCGGGTGTGCAAATGCTCGGCCATCACGCCCATCGGGTATTGCACGGGCATTT
Source organism: Paracoccaceae bacterium (assembly GCA_016937725.1). Taxonomy (GTDB): domain Bacteria; phylum Pseudomonadota; class Alphaproteobacteria; order Rhodobacterales; family Rhodobacteraceae; genus Roseinatronobacter. The sequence goes on from JAFGVZ010000092.1 coordinate 8,461, forward strand.
CGTAGCCCGCGAAAGGCACCATTTTGGCACCCAATGCAACATGAAGGTCATACAAAGGCGTTCGGCGCAAAGTGTCGATCATTCAAAGCCCCTTTTGGTTTGCGCGACATGCGCGCCCTACCCCCTCTGTCCTTGCGCCTGAGATCGTTATCCCGTCGGCGGATGCGTTGCCGCACCACTCTCCAGAGTGTTCGTGCAAACCGGTCCTTCTGCCTGAGAGTTTACCGGGGCGGTTGCTCCTTCGGCCTTGGCACGGGTCCAACGTCTCCCGAGTCTGCGAGCACCTCGTAGCGGATAGCAGGCCCGTCTTGCAAGCTTTTTCGCGCGCACTTGCCAAGCTGCGACACATGACACAGATAAGCGACATGACAGACGCTTTCTTCTTTGGATACGGGTCTTTGGTCAACCGCCAGACCCATGATTACCCCGATGCCGACGCGGCCACGATTCGCGGCTGGCGGCGGGAATGGCGCATGGCGCATGATCTGGGGCGCACCTTCCTGAGCGTGGTGCCCGATCCCGATATGCAGATTGACGGGATCGTAGCGCGGGTGCCGCGCAACGATTGGGTCGCGCTTGACCTGCGAGAGACGGGCTATCAGCGCCACGCGCTGGGCGCGGATGCCTTTGCACATGGCCCGGTGCGCCCCGCGCAGATTTACGCCATTGCCCAAGCGCAATCGGACCCGCCAAGCCACGCAGCCCCGATCAAGCTCAGCTATCTGGACGTGGTGATCGAAGGCTTTGCGCAGGAATTCGGGCCAGACGGCGTGGCGCGGTTTTTCCAGACCACATCGGGCTGGGGGCCGGTGCTGGATGACCGCGCCGCGCCCCTTTACCCGCGCGCGCGGCCCGTAGCCCCTGCCTTGCGGCGCTTGGTCGATGAGTATCTGGATGACTTGGCCGTGCCAAGATTAGCGCTTTAGGCGGCGACCGATTCCATCTCGGCAATGATGTCGCCCACGACCTGCACCATGAGCCCTTCATCCTCGCATTCGGCCATGACACGGACCAAGGGTTCGGTGCCGGATTTGCGGATCAACAACCGCCCGCGCCCGGCCAACAGGTCGCGCCCCGATTCAATCGCGGCCATGACCTTGGCCTCTGCCAGCAGGTCCACCCCCGGCGTATAGCGCAGGTTGCGCAACAATTGCGGCACCGGGTCAAAACAACGCGTGAGCATCGAGGCGGGCTTGCCCGTTTCCACCACGATCGCCATGAATTGCAGCGCCGCGATCAGCCCGTCGCCAGTGGTGGCATAATCGGTCATCACGATATGGCCTGATTGCTCGCCGCCCAGATTCCAACCGCCTTGGCGCATGCGTTCCACGACATAGCGGTCGCCCACGGAGGTGCGCTCCAGTCGCAGGCCGCGCCCTTCCAGAAAACGCTCCAGCCCCAGATTGCTCATGACGGTCGCCACCAACACCCCGTCTTGCAAGCGCTGTTCGGCGGCCCAACGCTCGGCAAAAAGCGCCATGATCTGGTCGCCATCGGCGATCTGCCCGCGCTCGTCGATCACGATCAGCCGGTCCGCGTCGCCATCCAGCGTAATGCCCAGATCGGCCCCGGTTTCCAGAACCTTGGCGGCACAAACGCGCGGATGCGTCGATCCGCAATCCAGGTTGATGTTCTTGCCGTTCGGGTTGACGCCGATCTCGATCACCTCTGCGCCCAATTCCCAAAGCACTTGCGGCGCAACGTGATAAGCCGCGCCATTGGCGCAATCCACGACCACTTTCAGGCCGGAAAACAGCTTGCCTTTTGGCAGCGTGGTTTTGGTGTATTCCACATAGCGCCCGCGCGCATCTTCAATCCGTTTGGCGCGCCCGATATTTGCGGGCTGCGCCAACGGAATGTCACCGGCGATGATGGCTTCGATCTCTGCCTCGGCCTCGTCCGACAATTTGAACCCGTCGGGGCCAAAGAACTTGATGCCGTTATCCTGATGGCCATTATGGCTGGCCGAAATCATGATCCCCAGATCGGCCCGCATGGAACGCGTCAAAAACCCGACAGCCGGCGTGGGAACCGGCCCAAGCAGCAGCACATTCATACCCGTGCTGGTCAGACCGGCGGTCAGCGCGGTTTCCAGCATGTAACCCGACAGGCGCGTGTCCTTGCCGATGACCACACGGTGTCCGTTGCTGCCATCGCGCCGGAAATACCGCCCCGCCGCCGCACCGATACGCAGCGCGTTTTCCGCCGTCATCGGATACGTATTGGCCGTGCCACGTATTCCGTCAGTTCCGAATAGCTTTTTGGTCATGTCCCGCCGCATTCTTTTATTTTTAGTCCGTTTTTTCAGTCATTGCCCGCCACAGCGAAAGCGCTTGGCGGGTCTGGTCCACATCGTGCACACGCAAGATTTGTGCGCCTTGCGACGCCCCTTGCAGCGCCACGGCAAGCGAGCCTGCCAGCCGCGCATCCGCCGCCTCTGCCCCGCTGAGCGCGCCGATGAACCGCTTGCGCGACGCTCCCAGCAGGATAGCACATCCCGACGCATGCAGCAGCGCCAAGTGTGACAAGAGTGCAAGATTATGCGCAACCGTCTTGCCAAAACCGATGCCGGGGTCAAGAATAATGCGCGCGCGGTCAATGCCAGCCGCCTCTGCGCAGGCCAGCGCGGTCATCAGCCAGTCGTGAACATCGAAGCGCACATCATTGTATTTAGGGTCTTTTTGCATGGTCTGGGGCGTGCCTTGGGCATGCATCAGACAGACCGGGACGCCCGCTTCGGCCACCAGCGCCGCCATGTCACAATCCCATGTCAGGGCTGAAACATCATTCACGATATCAGCCCCCGCAGCCAGTGCAGCTTCGGCCACCCGGGCCTTGCGCGTGTCGATCGAGATGGGTGCGCGCACGCCCGCAGCGCGAAGTGCGGCGATCACCGGCGCGGTGCGCTCAATTTCGTCTTGGATGGCCACCTCTGCCGCGCCGGGGCGGGTGGATTCGCCGCCAATATCCAGAATATCCGCGCCCTCGGCCAGCAGGCGCTCGGCATGGGCGACCGCGCGCTCGTGGCTGGCAAACCGCCCGCCATCAGAAAAGCTGTCGGGTGTGACGTTGACAATGCCCATGATGAAGGGCCGGGTCAGCGCCAGCCCCGCAATGGGCGCGGGCGGCTCCAGAAAGACCGCATCGCGTGTAGGGTCCAAGGCGCGCTCATGCAAGGTGCCAGCGCGGGTCAGGTCCTGCACGCCCACCACCCGCAACGCGCTCTGGCCGCGAAAGACAGGCGCATCCTCCGGGGCGGTCGCGGCGGGACGCAAAATTGGCAAACGATAGATCATGGACCCCTGTTGCCGCAGCACAGGCGTGGGTGCAAGAGTGATCAGAACCGTTCAACCGGCATGTGGCTACCCGGCGGCACGCTCAGCCCTTCGGGCGCCAGAAACCGATCAGCGGCCATATGCTCGGCCAACCAAAGTGCCAAAGCTGCGCCATCACGGGGGCTGCAATCGGGGCTGTCGGTCGAATCGAGGATCAGCTTCGACGGAGCCCAGACGATCATCTGCCCCTGTTTGATGGCCCAGTCTATTTCCGTACGGCTGGCCACCACAACACAGCGCGCATCGCGCGCGGCCAAGCGCCATGCGTTCTGCTCTATCGCCAATAGGTCAATCCGGCGCTGCACCGCGCGCAGGCCCACCTCTGGCACGGCGTCCGGCGGCATGCCCACGCACAAGATAACGGGCAGACCGCGTGCCATCAGCGCGTCCAGCCGTGCGCCCAAGCCTTCGGCCGCGATCATGTCATTGTCCAGATACACCACCAGCGGATGCACGGCTTGCTCCTGCCCGCTGGTCGTCACTTCGCGCAAAGGCGCGACGGCGCGGGTGCGCACGATCTCGACCCCCAAGGCCCCCGGCCCACGGTCCAGCTTTTCAATGCGCACGAAGGCGCGCATGGCTTGGGGTTCGTGCAAGACGCGCGCGGCCACCCGCTCTGCCAAGGTTTCCAGCAGGTTCAGCCGTTCTTCCGCCAAAGCGGCCGAAATCGCCTCTGTGATCCGGTCGTAGGACAAAATGCGATCAACATCGTCGCGCAACGGTTCGGGATGGGGCCGCACTTCGACCACCACGTTGAATCGCAGACGCTGGCGCACCCCGCGTTCCGCCTGAAAGGCCCCGATCTCGACCTCTACCAGATGATCGCGCAAAGAAATGCGGTCGCGCGGGTCCGCCGGGGCCGATGCTTCTGCACGCGCTTCGGGATGGGCAAAGGCTAGGCGAATATCAGTCGTCATGTCGGTCATTCCAGATCAGTCTTGCGTGCAGTCTTACCCGCATGGTCCGTCCGGGCAAACCGCAATAACGCCGCATAGGGCGCTTTGCACGACACTAGGCGCGCCGCATGTCGGCAAAATGACAGGAAAACCGGGCGCTTAGCCGCGATAGAACAGATGCGCACCAATCTGCGTGGTCTGAACAAAGCGCCGCGCCCAAGACGGGTTCACCGCCGTGGTGTGGAAATAGAGCGCGCCAGAGGTCAGCCCGCGATGCCCGCCATCGGCCATGACCTGCGCGATGCGGCGCGCAAGATCTTGGGCTGCGCGATTGCGCAGCACGTCAGATTTGCGGTCGCAGGCAAAGCTGAACTGGCACCCGCCATAGCGCCCTTCTTTCACACCTTGGAACACCACACCGCAAATCGTGTTGGGAAATTTGCGCGAGGCGACACGGTTCAAGATCACTTCTGCCACCGCGAACTGACCTTTCAGGGTTTCGCCGCGCGCCTCGTGGTAAATGGCGGTGGCAAGGCAAGCTTCTTCCTGCGAGGGCGCGCGCAGATTGACCCGGCGCAACCAGTCGCGCGAATACTGGATGGCGCGGCGCGACAGCCCTTCAGGGCGCGACACCGGCAGCAAACTGCGCAGCGGGGCCATGGCATCGGGCGCAAGCGCCACAGGTGCCGCGATCGCGCCGCTGGTAGACAGGCTGGCGCTCGCATTCCCCGCATTGCGAAGGGCCGGGCGCGGGCTGGTGGCCGGGGCGTATGTGGTCAGCCACAGCGCGTGAAGGCGGCTGAGATCAACCTCTGCCGGGGCTTCGTCCCGCAGATTGGCACCCATCCCATCGTGCAACCACATGATAGCTGACGGGGCGCCGCCCACGATATAATCCAGATCAGGGTTGTCCAAACGCACCATGCGCACCAAGGGTGCAACATCGGGCATTATCTGGGTCATGATCCGGTTGGACGGGCTGGACGCGTTGATCGACGACAAGACCAAAGCGCTGCGGGCCTGATCGCTGAGCGTCGCATCCGCCACGGAAGACCCAAGGCCCGGCATAGCCGCAAGCATGGACACAGACCAAACGCCAACCAAGACAGGCGAGCGATACCACCGGCGCGCGGCAACTGTCCGCGCAACATCGCACGCCACGCCGCAGGGATTGGCCGCCCGACTGGACGCCCCCCCGGAAACCGCGCCAAGCAGGCTGGCTCTCAGATTGGTCAATAAGTTAGCAATCATTATAAATCACAGCGCACCAGATGTGCGCGTCCCGCCCAAGATGATGCAGCTTCACGATTGGGTGAGACTTAGCGAAAAACGCGTCCAAAGTCCAGCCTGTAGGCCTAGCCCTGCTCGGCAATGACAAGCTGTGCCGCCGCAAGCCGCGCCACCGGCACACGGAACGGCGAGCACGACACGTAATCAAAGCCCAAATCGCGGCAAAACCGGATCGCTTCAGGACTGCCGCCATGCTCTCCGCAGATGGACAAGGTCAAATCGTCGCGCGCCGCGCGCCCGCGTTCGGCCCCCAAGCGCAGCAACTCGCCAACCCCGTCTTCATCAAGCGTATGGAACGGATCTTCGACGAAGACGCCTTGCTGCACATAATCCGACATGAAGCGCCCCGCATCGTCGCGCGAGAGACCATAAGTCATCTGTGTCAGGTCATTCGTGCCGAAGGATAGGAACGCCGAATGCTGCGCAATATCGCCAGCCCGCAAGGCAGCGCGCGGCGTTTCCACCATCACGCCCAGCTTGTAGTCGAACATTACGCCCGCCCGCCCGCGCACTTGGGCGGCGCAAGCGTCGATTCGGGATTTGACCAGCTCCACCTCGCGCATGGCCGAAACCAGCGGGATCATGATTTCCGGCACAATCGGCGCGCCGCGGCGCGTAACCTCGATCGTGGCTTCGAAAATGGCGCGGGCCTGCATTTCGTAAATCTCGGGGATGGTGATCCCAAGGCGCACCCCGCGCATGCCCAGCATGGGGTTGAATTCGGCCAAGGCTTCGGCACGACGGGTGATCTCGGACAAGGGCTTGTCCAAAGCATCGGCCAGAAAGCGCATCCCCTCGCGCGAATGCGGCAGGAATTCGTGCAAGGGCGGGTCGAACAGGCGGATGCAGACGGGCTGGCCCTGCATGATCTCGAACAACTCGATAAAATCGGCGCGCTGCATGGGCAACAGCCGATCCAGCGCATCGCGCCGGTCTTCGGAGGTGTCGGCAAAGATCATCTCGCGCATCAGCGTCAGGCGGTCTTCCTCAAAAAACATATGCTCGGTCCGGCACAGGCCGATGCCTTGGGCCTGAAATTCGCGCGCGATGCGGGCGTCGGCGGGGGTGTCGGCATTGGCGCGAATGCCGATGTCGCGCCGCGCATCCGCCCAGTCCAGCAGCGTGGTGAAACGGTCATCCAGCGCCGGTTCCAACAGCGGCACTTCGCCCACCAGCGCCAAGCCATTGGTGCCGTCGATGGTGATCATATCGCCTTCGTTCAAAGTCTGACCATTGGCACGCAGGGTTTTGCGCCGCGCGTCGATGGTGATGTTCGACGCCCCCACCACGCACGGCACGCCCAGACCCCGGCCAATCACCGCCGCATGGCTGGTCATGCCACCACGCTCTGTCAGCACGGCGCGGGCCGAGTGCATGCCGCGAATATCTTCCGGCGTGGTCTCGCGCCGCGCCAAGATGCACGGCTCGTCGCGCGCGGCACTGGCCAAGGCGGCGGCAGAACTAAAGACCAACCGCCCCACGGCAGCACCGGGACTGGCGGCAATGCCCCGCCCCAGAATTGTCGGATGCGCCGATGGGTCGATCTGCTGGTGCAACAATTCGCCCAGAGCTTTTGGGGCGATGCGGGTGATCGCCTCGTCGCGCAGGATAACGCCGTCATTGGCCAGATCGACCACCACGCGCACGGCTGCGCGCGACGAGCGGGGCACGGTCACAGCATCCAGAATCCACAGCTTGCCATCTTCCAGCGTGAATTCGATCTCCATTTCCTCGCGCAGGCGCTTGCGGGCATTGGCACCATAGTCGAGCAACTGCGCATAGGCCTCTGGGCTGCGGTCTTCCAGCGATGGGCCGCGCTTGTCCTTGGCGATGAACAATGTCTCATCCGTGCGGTCAGGGCGAAAGCGGCCCATCACCTTGGGCGCACCCGTTGTGGCATCAATAAACCGGATCGTTCCAACGCCACAGGCATCGGTCGTGCCGTAGCCCACGCCCATGCCGCCTGCCATGGCCTGCACCACCAGCCCCAAACCCGCATCGACCGGGGCACCTTTGGCTTGGCGCAGCAGACGGGCCGACGTGCCTTCCCACGCGCG